>DDWD01000163.1 GCA_002345825.1 Bacteroidales bacterium UBA2295 | reverse complement strand
TTTATTTATTTTGGACAGCTGTGACAGGATTATGAAATAAAGTCCAGATTAAAAGCCCATCTAAGAAACTACAAATTAGTAAATGAACTAAAATATGCAAATCATCAGTATCAAAACAAGCTAGAGGAATACAAACAAATTACCCATCAATTATTAGAAACCAGCAACCAATTAAAAGAAACCGAAGAGAACTTCATCTCTTTTTTAAAATCGCTGAATTACCCACTATTTCTCCTGCGAAAAGAAAATATCTCTGATGTTAATGATGCTGCCTTGTCTTTATTTGGTTTTAAAAAACCTGGCGAAATTAAGGGGAGAAGTCCATTTGGATTCTCACCGGAATACCAGTCGGATGGTTCATTATCAATCAATAAAATTGAAAAGTTGCTGACGGATTACAAGCAAGGTCGAAATATTTCCTTCAACTGGGATTTTATATTGAATAATGGGAATGTTATAAATTCTCACGTTGAGCTGTCAAGAATTTCAGATGATATTGCAGCCATGAAAATCCTCTCTCATAATGAGAATACCAACCATAATAGATTTTCAACAGATTTTCGTTACATATTACAAACTATAAATGTAAAAACCATTACAGGGGTATATTTATCCAAGCCTAATGGAAAATTACTCTTTGTGAATAATGTGTTCGCGAACCTATTAGGATATACTCAGGATGAACTAATTTCTGTAAATTATTCATCATTTACACACCCTGATGATTACCTGATAGAGCAGAAGCAACTTAATGAAACCATTAAAAACAGGCAAACTAAATACAATCTGGAAAAAAGAATAATTAAAAAAAACAAAATTGTTGTTTGTGTAAATATTTCTGTATCATGCATATATGGAACCAACGGAGAATTGGAAAATCTATTAGGTATAATATCCAATATTAATGAGTAGCAAAATGAAAATTAGACAAATAGAAGACAATCAATATCAGAGCTTACAATCAAAAAATGAGGAGTACAAACTTGTGATTGACAATTCCCCGGATATGATTTTGTCTGTTTCAAAGGATGATGGCAAAATTCTAAGGTGTAATAAAACCTTTCTAAAGAAGTCAGCTCACCTGAAAAATGAAATTATCGGAAAATCTTTTTTCGATTTATTTCACAAAAGTTGCCAGGTAGCAGTAAAATCATACTTTGAAAAATTTAGGCAGACCGGAGAAATTTCCGATGTTGAGCTAAGGATGAAAACCAAAGATGGTAGAATTATCGATGTTAGTGTTAATGCGAATACAATTAAAAAGGACAGTGGAGAAACAGATTATGGCCTCTTTTCATGCAGAGATATTTCCCTCCGAAAAAATGCAGAAAAAGAACTGGTTAACAATAAAATTGAACTGGATGCCATCTTTAACAACACTACATCCATTTTGATACTTCTTAACAGGGAAATGCAGATTGTCCGTATGAATAGAACAGGACTACAGTTTGTAAACTTACCCTATGAGGAAACAAAAGATAATAAAATTGGTAATGTTTTTCATTGCATTTTTGCATTAAAAGCGGCTAAAGGATGTGGTTTTGGAGAAAACTGTCCCAATTGCTTAGTCAGGAATACCGTGATGGATACAATTAACAACCAAAAAGAATTTGAAAAAGTAGAGGCATCATTTACTGTGCTAAAGAACAGAAACAAAACTAAAATTTATGTATTGCTTACAACCGTTATTCTCCGCCATCAAAATGAGGATACCTATCTTGTTATTATGGATGATATTACAGAAAGGGTTCAAATCGAGCACGCCTTAAAAGAATCAGATAAACAAAAAAACCAGTTTATCTCTGTCGTCTCTCATGATATTCGCTCCAAATTAACTGAAATGACTTCTGCGGTCATGCTACTAAACAGAAGCAACTCCAATAACCAAAATGATAAAAATACAACGCTATATATTGACTTACTTAAGTCGGCCCTGGATAATTCCTTGGAAATGTTGGACGAACTATTGCAATGGGGAGGGATGATAACTGGTCGTGCTCAGTTCACATATCAAAAATTCAATCCCATCAGGGTTATTGAGAAAACCGAAGAATTTCTTGAGGATAGTTTAATAAAGAAGAACATCCAGCTCAGGATTGAGCATCCGGATAATATTGTCATCCATGCAGATAAAACAATGTTTAGTGTCTTGATTCGAAATCTAATAGCCAACGCAATAAAATTCAGCCATAAGGATAAGACTATCAAAGTAATAGGAAAGAAAATCACAAAGCGTATCTCAGTTGAGAGAATTAGTCAGGAAAGCTATGTTGAATATTGTATAAAAGACAATGGTGTTGGCATTGAACCAGATAAACTCGAAACCTTATTTACAAACCTTAAAAAGAAGTCAACGCCGGGAACTTCAGGTGAAAAGGGAACCGGACTGGGATTAATGTTGTGTAAAGAGATAGTTGAAAAACATAATGGTAAGATTTGGGTTGCGAGCGAACCAGGTAATGGTAGTAGCTTTTACTTCCAAATACCAGAAACACAAATTAACTGATAATGATTGAAATATGTGAATAAATAAATACTTATAAGGAAATCGTACAATCTGATTGTTAAGGCCTGAAAATCGCCAAATTTTACGCGCACGTAACAATCACTTGAACACCCCATCAAGGGTGTGTCCTTTGTGGTTTTTACATGTGCGCGGGTGTTTGGCGATACCACAGGCTATGTGAGGACTTTATCATTGGTACACGCCCTTTTTACCCCATGAATACAATTAAAATTACATATTGAAAACACTTTAAAAAGGGAATAAAATGAAAAACAACAAATTGAATTTGAACAATTTAAACAAACTGGAAAATAAAGAAGTCGAAACTGGCATGATTAAAAACATACAAAACAAAATATTTACAAATGAAATGACAGACTCTACTCCCGGCACAAATGGAGAAAAAGGTACTGGTTTAGGTTTGCATATCTTCAAAGAAAAAAAAGGAAGTATATATTACTTTACTCTGCCGGCTAATATATCAAAGAAACAAGAATTTTATTAAATATATAGCAATGAAATATGTAGGTATTCAGGATTACTTTTTTGGCATAATTATACTACTGTTAGTCGCCACAGGGATAACAACCTTTATGCAGCTAAAGATATCGTCAAAGTTAGAAGATGCAGAAAAAAAACATTATCGTTCTTTAATTCTGGCACAGGAACTAAAGGAAAGCTCCGACCTTCTGACCCGGTATTGCAGAACATATGTTATTACCGGTGATAGTATTTGGGAAAAAAAATACTGGAATGTCTACGATATAAGAAACGGATTAAAACCAAGACCTGACGGCAATACCATTGCTTTATTGGATACCTTAAAAGAGCTGGGATTGAGTACCGATGAACTAATGAGATTGGAATTAGCCGAAAAAAACTCTGACGCTTTAATATGGAAAACTGAGGAAGTTGCATTTCATGCTGTAAAAGGAATTTTTGCTGATTCACTTGGTAATTATACAATTAAAAAAAAGCCAGATAGGGAATTGGCATTAAAGGCACTATATGACGAGGAGTATTTCCATGATAAGAAAAATATTATGTCCCCAATTGAAGAGTTTACTGAACTGATATATAAACGTACCCTTAACCAGGTAACCCAATTAAAAAAGAACAGAAATCGTTTTTTACGAGTAACCTATGTCATCATATTTTTATTAGGATTTTTTTCTTTTTATGCCATATATATTCTAAGAAAAAAGATAAATCAACAATTAAGTAGTTTAGTCGGCAGCAAAAAACACCTTGACGCTAAAGTTAAAGAAAGAACAAGGGAGCTTGAATCTAAAAACCAAGACCTCAGAACATTGGAAGAAGAATTACGCTCAAACAACGAAGAGTTATATCAGGTAAATGAAAAACTAACAATCAGTGAAGAAAAATTCAGGTTTTTATCTGACATGGCGCATGAAGGCATTGCAGTACATCAAAATGGAATAGTTATAGATATTAACAAGGCATTAACTAAAATATTTGGTTATCCCAAAGAAGAATTACTTGGTGAAATGCAGATTGAAAAGCTGTTCCATAAAAATTTTCAGGAGCAAATTAAGCAGAATATGGCTATTGGGTATGATAAACCATACGAGGCTAAAGCGATAAAAAATGATGGTACAGAAATATGGGTTGAGATTTTCGGAAAGAATACATCAGATAAAAAGGACACAAGAAGGGTAGTCATCTTCAGGGATATTACGGAAAGAAAAATTATTGAGAACGAATTTAAAAACAAGAATCAGGAATATGAAGCTCTAAATGAAGAACTCAGACAAACGAATGAAGAACTATATAATTCCAGAAGAATAATCGAGTTAAGTGAAAAAAAATTCAGACAACTTTTCGAAAATATGGAACAAGGATTTGCTGTGCATGAAATGGTTTATGACAATGAATGCCAGCCGATTGATTATGAGTTTAAAATGGCAAACAAAGCATTTGGCGAGTTGACCGGATTAAATCCAGTTGAGATTATTGGTAAAACAGTTAAGCAATTACTGCCCAAAACTGAGCAATCGTGGATTGAAAAATATGGAGAGGTTGCAAAAACCGGAAAACCCATGCATTTTGAGAGTTATTCAGTTGAATTGGACAGATATTATAGTGTAGTTGCTTATTCGCCAAATGAAAATAATTTTGCTGTGATCTTTCATGACGTGAGTGAAAAAAAGAAAAATGAGCAAAACCTGATAATCGAAAAAGAAATAACCGAAGCATTTGCAAGGTATACCAATTATGAATTATTTGATACACTTAACAATATTCTGACATCGCATTTTGAATGTGAGTTTGGGTATATTGGATACATCAACAAAAAAGAAGACCTGATTTGCCCCTCAATGACACATTCAATATGGGAGAAATGTAATTCATCTGAAAAAGATATCGTATTTCCAAAAGAAAAATGGGGAGGATTATGGGGTGAGAGCTTAAAACAAAGAAAAACCTTATTTAAAAATGAAGGAATAAATGTACCTAATGGCCATATTCATCTAAAAAATGCCATCGCTGTTGCAATAAGTGATTCAAAAGAACTTATGGGACAATTTGTATTGGCAAACTGCCAGGTAAATTTCTCATCACGCCATAAGGAACAAATGCAGAGGGTTGCAAGACTAATTGCGCCACTATTAAAATCTTATCTTAAAGAATCCGAATTTAAGGATGGAATAATACAAGCAAAAATTCAGGCTGAAGAAAATGAACGCAGGCTTAATTCAATTATTGAAAATACGGAAGCAGGTTACTTTTTTATTAATAAAGAAGGATACTTTCAACGGGTTAACAAAGCATGGTTAAGCCTGTATAAATTCGCAAATAAAGATGAAGTTATTGGTAAACATTTCACATATGTTCAAAAGATTGATGATATTGAACAATCCAAAGCATTTGTAACAGGGATAATTAATCAGAATCCGGCATTTACTTGTGGCGAATTTAGCAGAAAATGTAAAGATGGCTCAGTGGGTTACCATACTTTTTCCGCTGGACCTGTAAAAGAGGGTAATAAAATTATTGGCATCGAGGGGTTTATCATTGATACTACTGAAAAAAAACAGTACGAACAGCAACTTGTCAAAGCCAAAGAAAAAGCAGAAGAGAGTGATCGGTTAAAATCGGAGTTTCTACGGAATATGTCCCATGAAATCCGCACTCCCATGAACGGTATAATGGGTTTTGCTGAATTGCTCACAAAAGAAGAATTACCAAATGAAAGCAAGCGTCAATACGTTAGTATTATACAAACGAGTTGTTATCAGTTAATAAATATTCTGGATGATATTCTTGAGATATCATATTTAGAAACCAGACAGGTTCAGCCGGTATTTGCCCCCGTAAATCTTAACGAATTATTAATGGAGCAATTTACATTGTTTAATCTCAAGGCAAAAGAAAAAGGAATTCAACTATATATTAAAAAACAGTTAACCAAACAGGAAAGTCAAATAATAACAGATAAAACCAAATTACTAAAAGCCCTCAATAATATACTTGAAAATGCCATCAAATTTACTTCAAAAGGCTCAGTTGAATTTGGTTATGAGCTTGAAAAAAACAGTATGATATTATTTGTAAAAGATACTGGTATAGGTATCAGTCCGGAAAACCTGCAAAGCATTTTCATCAGGTTTTCACAGGAAAATAAAGACCTGACACAAAATGTTGGCGGCTTGGGCCTTGGGCTTTCAATTGCCAAAGAGAATATTGAATTATTGGGAGGAAATATTAATGTTGAGTCTGTAAAAGGTGAAGGCTCTACATTCTACCTTACCATCCCTTATAAACCGACAAAAGATGAACTACAAAATTATAATACGATGAAAACTGAGGAAGCATTAGTTGAAACCGGGGTTCAAAAAATATTGATTGCCGAGGATGAAGAAATAAATTTTTTATACCTTGAAGCAATCCTAACAGACTATTCAGAAGATGAATTCTCCATCGTTCATGCAAAAAATGGCCAGGAAGCAGTAGAGCAAATTCAAAAAACATCCGATTTTGATATCATATTAATGGATATTAAAATGCCTGTTATGGATGGCTTTGAAGCCACCAAAAGGATAAAACAACTGCAACCTGGAATACCCATTATTGCGCAAACAGCCTATACAACACAAGAAGATAAGGATAAAGCATTGGCCTCGGGTTGTAATGCTTTTATTTCAAAACCAATTAACACCAAAGAATTATTTCAGATAATAAAAGCACTAAGAAAAAATAAACAGGATTAAAGTATGTGTAGTAATGAGTTTATTCCTTTAGGTGTGCGCAGCATTCGGGTCAGGTTTCTTTGCAGTAATTGCGGAGATGAGATATTAAGCAACGATATTCGTGTTCCTAATCAGGACTATGAATCTGAAATTTCATTAGACGCAGTAAAAGAAAACACTGAAATTACAATTTGTAGTAATTGTCAAAAGGAGTTCAAAACGCATGTATCTGTCAATGTAACTGGTGGATGGGTGAATATCGATAATATTAACAAGGAAAACATATTAAGTGTAATTACCAATCTCGAGAAAGCGGAAAGAGATTATGATGAAAGGATTAAACAGATACTTACCACTTCCGAAACATCCAGGTTGTTTTTTAAAGAAACAGAGCAATTCAAAACCAATTGCAACCTTGAACATTTACCCATATCAACACAAAAAATTTTGATTAAAAAATGCTATGTTGCTTTAATTGCCTATTTGGAGCAGTACATGGCGTCTGTATTAATACAAAAAGTCTATTCAAATGAAGAATATTTAAAACGCTATATCAAAACCTTTCCATACATTAGGCAGCAAAAATTCAACCTGAGTGAAATATATGATAAAATACATCAGGTTAACGACATTGTCAAAAAAGAATTGTTAAATACTTCATACAGAAATTTATCCCTTACAAATTGTTTATATAAAAATGTCTTTGGCATTGAATTGCCTGATTTTAGAAAAGTTAATGAGATTATTAATACTTTTTATTGCTCATATTACAACAACATCCCTGATGAAGAAATTACAATGGATAAATTCGCTAATAATGTCAATACAATTGAAGAATTTGTGAAGGAATTGGAGAGTTTAATTGAATCAAAGCAAACAAGTAAATGAAGAAACAAATATATGCATGGTGTCAATGCAAAGACACAACAGTGTATCATTTATTTGAAATGAAAATATCATCTGATGATTGTTACTTTTCAAAACCAAATTCGGTTTGTGGAGAAATGTCAACCAAGCAAATAATAAGTTATATCAGTACCGGTGCCACGTTAGATATTATTATTGGGGCTACAAAAGATTTAAACAAACCTATTTGTGAGAAATGCCTGAAATTGATAGAACAGAGAAAAGATAATTAACACTAAATAAATATTTGTATTAACTTCTAATTTTTTCATTTATGAACGCAACGGTAAGAAAAATCTACAACAAAAATGGTAATGAAACAGGTGCGATATTAACCGCTGATGTTATCACACCCACCAATCAAAAACAAAAAATAGAGATAGAAAGGAGTCTTATGGATTTCGTATATCAAAGATTATATCCAGATGAACCTTTAAATATCTTTAGTTCTGTCTGGTCAGACACTCCCTCTATCACAGTAATAAGGAAGCTTAATGAACTTCCTGATAATAATGTCCCAATCACATAATTAAAAAACATTGTTCAGAAACCTCCCAGATTTGTACCTGGGAGGCAATGAACATGAATAAGAAAATAATTATTGATTATTATAGAAATAGATTCGATTTAATCTTCAAGGTATCCAAATTTACCACTATTAAAATCTAAAAACGCTTTTTTTAGTTCTTCTTTGGTATTCATCACAAACGGGCCATGTGCGGCGATGGGTTCACCAATAGGTTTGCCACTTAAAATCAAAACCACAGACTTCTCAGTCGCTTCAATTTCAAAATTTTCACCATCATTGGCCATAAGTACCAGATAATCCGTTGGAGCTTCTTCCTCACCATTTACTTTGATGCCACCCTCAATCACCAACAAAGCCGTATTATAATGCCCTGGAAAATTAAACCCTGCTTTACCACCACTATTTAATCTTGCATTAAGCATATGAATGGGCGTAAAGGTAGATGCTACGCCTTTTGTACCGTTATATTCCCCGGCAATAACTTCGATAACACCACCATTTTCTGCTAATTCATAGCGACTTATCCTGTCATTAAGGATATCCTGGTATTTAGGAGCGCTCATTTTGTCCTTTTTGGGCAGATTTACCCATAGTTGTACCATTTGAAAATCACCCCCATTTTTACTCCATTGCTCTTCATGGTATTCTTTATGGAGGATACCGCTGGCGGCTGTCATCCATTGAACATCTCCCTCGCCTATTACACCGCCACCACCACTACTGTCATGGTGTGCTACTTTACCTTTGTAGGCGATAGTTACCGTTTCGAATCCCCGGTGAGGATGCACCCCAACACCCCTTGGTTTTTCAGAAGGCGGAAAATGATATCTTGAATTATAATCCAACAGAATAAAAGGATCCATTCTTTCCATATCAAGCCTGTACCCGCTTGGGATAAAATTGTGCACTCTAAACCCATCCCCTACAAAATGAGGCTCTCTTGGGCTCGCTACTAATTCTACTGTACGTGTTTTCATAACAATAATATTTTAAATACATTACAAAATTACCCCGAAACGGCCTCCGGCGCATTGATGTATGTTAAGAACGATTATTGCTTGTTTTTTCGCGCCAATTCTTTACGTACACGACTTAATCCCTCCGGTGTTATGCCAAGGTATGATGCCACCATCTTTTGCGGAACACGCAGAAGAACATCCGGGTACATTTTAACAAAGGTCAGATACCTGTCTTCGGCCAGAGCGCTTAACAATAAATTGATTCGGTTTTGCAGGTGGCGTATCTGGTTGTGCAGTAAAAGGTTGTTAAAATCACGGAAAGCCGGTATTTTTTTTTCCAGCACTCGAATGAACTCTTCATCAATCAGAACCACTTGCGTTTCCTCAAGGGCTTGAATAAAGTATTGAGAGGGCTGATTAAAGTAAACACTCTCCCTGTCGGAAACAAACCAATTTTCCGGGGCAAATTGCAGTATATGCTCTTTTCCTGCCGGGTCTATGGAGTATTGGCGAAGTAAACCCTTTTCCACAAAAAAGGTATGACTACAAACCATTCCTGGTTGAAAAAGCAATTCATCCTTTTTATAAACACGCCTGTTGCAATCTTCGGTTAAAGCCGTAATATCATTTTCTTCAACATTTAAATTCGATGTAAGAAAACTTGTGAAGCTAAATTCTTTCATTGTTCCGTAATGTTTACAGAAATGTTAACGTATTTATTCCGCAAGGAGTTCAAAAAATGAGAGTTCTGGTAACTTTATATCACTTTCAAATAGATTCAGTAAATAAATAACTGTTTTTAATAGTTGTTTTAACAATTTAAGCCATTTGTAATTTCCATTGGTTTATCCTATATTTGATTTGATAACACTCCCGAACCCCCGGAGCCGTTTGGTCTCGAATTTTAGAGCAAACGCTCCAGAACCTCAAAGTGGGTCAATCCCGGGTCAACGACTTCTGAAAGCACTGTGAATAAAGGGATAGGCTGGACTGGCCAGCTCCACCAAAACGAATTCAAAAGATTTCAAAACGCTCTAAAACACTTGGTTTTAGAGCGTTTTTTTGTTTTGGGTAGATCAAGCTAATGCATACAAATCCCCAAAAAATGCCCCCTTATTAGGTTACCTAATTATAGTTTGGCTAGGATAGGTAACCTATCTTTGTGTAATGATTTAAACTGCAGGAATTAAACGAGATATATTTTCTTGATATTATGGTTCGTTTATCCTTTGCTGTCCTACGAGTTGAGGCACTCTGTTAGTGCAGTAGAAGGTTTTTGTTAAAAAGTGAGAATATGTATGAGAAAATTATCCAAAGATATTTTGTAACTCATTACTCTTGCTGAAAATAATGCAGTCTCCAAGTTTCAGTTCAACCTTTTCTTAATCAAGATTCTTTACATAGCTGCAATTGCCATTACTCAACTTTTTTCTGGGTTTTATGTATTCATTGCTTCCTCTCACCTCATATTTGCTAACTTAGTACGCTAGAAATCTTTTTGTAAATCTTTTTCATTACCCATTGCTGCCTGCAACTAACTATCTCTGCAACTAAAATGATACGAATATATTAGATTGTTAATCAAAAGGATACCCGATGCCTTTTTTTAAGTAGGGATAAAACCACAATATTATGATTTTAAGATATGCAAAACAGATAGTTTTGATTTCACTTATTGTAATCGGATTTAGTGCAATTGGTCAAACTAAAGTCGATAGAAAAGGTGAGAACGCAAGAGCTGCAAAATCTACCGCAGTTTTTAATCCCGCTGTTACCTATGGTACCATGACCGATCAGGATGGGAACGAATACAAAACGGTACAGATTGGTAATCAGATTTGGATGGCCGAAAATCTCCGCACAACAAAATACAACGACGGAACGCCCATTCCTAGGGTTAGCAGTGGCGAGTGGAGCAAGCAAACAGGTGGAGCCTATTGCACCAACGAAAATTCCAACGACCCTACCTTAATTGCCACCTATGGCTTGCTGTATAACTGGTACACCATTGCTACGGGCAAAATTGCTCCCGAGGGCTGGCGCGTGCCAACCAACGACGATTGGGCTGCGCTTGCCAAAGCCCTTGGCAGTAAGTTTACTGCTGGCGGAAAACTGAAGGAGGCAGGAACCGTTCATTGGAAAGCACCCAACAAGGATGCAACCAACGAGTCGGGGTTTACTGCATTGCCCAGTGGTCACATAACAGATTACAATAGGTTTATGTATTTTGAAACCCAAAGTTATATGTGGAGTGCAACAGAAAGCTCGTCCACATCAGCATTTTACCAAGTTATGTCTTATGTGAATGACGATTTAACTCAGGCTGGAAATAATAAAAAATTCGGACTTGCCATTAGGCTGGTTAAGGATGCTGAAGGTATGGCTAGTGCATCGGGTAGCATTAAAAATGCTAAGGTTAGCGAAAAAAAGAAACAAGATGATAAGTTTTTCAATATAAAGAATAGGTGGAAGGGCACATCAATAAATATTGAGAATGGGCTTGCCGTTGGCGAAATTGCCCCCGGCTGGCACAGCGCTATGTGGATATTTGAACCCGTTGAGGGATACGTGAGAATTAAAAACCGTTGGAAAGGAACCTACCTTAATGTGGAGAATGGCTTTGGCTGTACCGATATTGCCCCCGGTTGGCACAGCGCCATGTGGGAGATTGAACCTGTTGAGGGAACCAACTATGTGAAAATTAAGAACCGCTGGAAGGGCACTTACATCAATATTGAAAATGGTTTAAACTGCACCGAAATCTCTCCCGGTTGGCACAGCGCTATGTGGGAGATTGACTACAATGTGCCTGAGTAGAGAGTTGGCAAACGAGCAATCCGCAAAAGCGGCTGCCAAGTGAATTGGTGGTCGCTTTTTTGTTTTAGTTTTTATCTTTGTGTACGCTACACATTGTTTCGATATGGTTAATAAAAATTCTGAATCTAACTTCTCTGCATACTGTGCACCGCAAACAACTTGGGCTACTCAGTTTATTAAAACAAGTGCCAATATTAGCTTGCGTGTAATTACCTTCACGCCAAGTGCAAATGCTAATCTGCCACCAATTGTCCTTATTCCTGGACTGGCTGGCGTTATCGATAGTTTCAAGGATTTGCTGGTAGAGCTAACATCTACGCACACCGTTTACTATGTAGAGACTAGAGAGAAGGGGTCTGCAAAAGTTTCCTCGCCTGTAGGTTTTTCTGTTCCCGATATTGCTACTGATATTCCCGCTGCGATTCAAGCGCTTGGCTTGGCCGATAAAGCTTATGTTATGATTAGCTACTCCTTGGCGGCCTCTGGTTCGGCAGTTTTGCTGGCAAATAAAATGTTAAACCCAGAGTTAGCAGTACTGGTTCAACCCTCGGCAAGCTTTCCGTGGCCTCGCTGGTTGCTTGCGCTAACCTGGGTTGGTGTGCCGCTTTATGGAGTGATAAAACCTTTTGTAAAATGGTATATGCGCAATTTTACCATCGATATTGATAAGGATAGAGAGATTTACGAGATAAATTGTCGCAATCTCGACCAGGCCAACCCAAAACGATTGGCCACTACCGTACGGGCAATGGCTCGGTTTAGCATCTGGGAGTCCTTGCCCAAAATTGAAGCAACCTGTTTGGTGATTGGCGCCTCAAAGGATAGTTTCCATAGTCACAACGAGGCGTTAAGTATATCCAAAGCAATTAGGGGTTGTAAGTATGTCGATTTGGTTGACAGTAGGCGCTCGCATAGCAAGGAGGTAGCTTTGGTAATTGAAAAACTTGTGAAAGACCAATCATATTATGAAGCGTAGTAAGACAGAAATTAAGGCATTGGTTAATGCCTACTCAAAAAGTGAACTGGCCGAGATCGTTATTGCCATGGCATCGCGAAAGGAGTATTACGACTACCTATCGGTGCATTTCTTCGATAAGCAGGAGGGCGAAGTAGAATTGTACCAAAAGGCCATTGAGGATATCGATAAATTGTGGATTAAACGTTACAAAGGATTCTCCGAGGAGCTTCGTATGGCCAATATGATTGGTGCATGCAATAAGCGGGTTAGCGAGTTTGCCAAAATATCAAAAAACAAGAAGCTGGAGGCTGACCTGCTGATGTATATACTCGACGATGTGTTCAGACATTATTCGGGATCATTGGGCACATGCTTTACTTCATTTGATTCCAAGGTCGCATCAACTGTGCGCAGGGTGCTTACCCTTTTAAAAAAGTTGCATCCCGACTACCATATCGAGTATGAAGAAAAAATTAATAGCTACCTCGATGTTTTACATCGAAGGTCAAACCACTTAGATTCTGTTTTCAATATGCCAAAATCTATATAGTTATGAAAATCCCATTAGACTCATTTGAACAGTATATCGATGAGACAATCCTAAAACGGGGCTTGCAGTATTTCAAGAAAGGCCACGTTGGTGAGCCCGAACTAATTTCACCCGGAGAATATGAGCTGCTGGTTGAGGGTACTGAGACCTATGTTGTGAACTTAAAGATTGATAACAATGAGGTGACCGAGTTTGTGTGTACCTGCCCATACGATTTTGGACCCGTTTGCAAGCATGTGGTGGCAGCCCTTTTCTACCTTCAGAAGGATGAACTAGGATTAGAACTAAAGGAGAAAAAACCTGCAAAATCAAAGGAAAAGCCCAAATCAAAGCGAAAAGGAGTGGCCGAACAGGTGGATGAGCTGCTGGGTAAAATGCCGTATGAAGAGCTGAAAGATTTTGTTCGCGAAAAATGTGAAAGCGACAGGAACTTCAGGCAGCTGTTTGTGGGTAGGCACGCATATCGCATTATCCCCGAATCAAAGGAACTTTATGCTAAGCAGGTTAAGGCTATTCTCCAAGATGCTAAAGGCCGAAAGGGGTATATCGATTACTACGAGGCTCGGAATGCTGGTAATGAGGTTTACCAAATGGTGCAGAATGCCGAGCAGCTGCTAAGTTCTGGTAATACCGAATCGGCTATGTATATGGCCATGGCCATTTTGGAGGAGATGACCAAAGCCCTCGACTACTCCG
The DNA here is from genome assembly GCA_002345825.1 of Bacteroidales bacterium UBA2295. Taxonomy (GTDB): domain Bacteria; phylum Bacteroidota; class Bacteroidia; order Bacteroidales; family Tenuifilaceae; genus Perlabentimonas. Next base: position 33,136 of record DDWD01000163.1, on the reverse strand, counting down.
ACGATAGCAATGCCGATATTGGAACCAGTATTGAATCCAGCATAAGTATTCTTCACGCAATATCGGTATTGGAATTGCCCGAGAAGATTAGGAAATACCTTTTTGAATACTGTATAAAATCTTACAAGAAAAAGATTTTCGTGGGTTGGGACTGGCACTCTTCAATGCTTACTATTGCTGTGGAGATTCAATCGTCTGATGAGGAGGTAAAGCAAATATACGAGCTGCTTGATACCATAAAGCCCGAGAGAGATGATTTGGGTTGGGATTGGGATTACAGGCAAGCTCAGCGTATTAGGTTAAGTCTAATAAGAAAAACAGAGGGTGATGAGCAGGCCGAAAAGTATATGGAGGAAAATGTTTCGAACCCCGATTTTCGCAAGGCAGTAATAGAAAAGGCCATTGAAAACAAAGATTTTGATAAGGCCATCTCGCTTTGCCAGCAAGGCATTATGGCTCACAAGGGGCGACTGCAGGGCTTGGTAAATGACTGGAAGCAGCTGCTACTAAAGGTTTACCAAAAGCAGAAAGATGATGATAAGGTGCTTGAACTTTCACGAACGCTATTCCTCGAAAGTCATATGGATAGAAAACCTTACTTTGATGTGCTGAAAAAGAGTATTGCTAAGGATCAGTGGAATGGTTATGTTGATGGGCTAATTAAGGAGATTAAAAGCAAGAGTCGTTTGGGCGATCCCACTACCGTGGCTCAAATTTACATTTGGGAAGAGCGTTGGCCCGATCTGCTGGCCATAGTTCAAAAGAATGTTTCGCTCCACGCCATCGATGTTTACTCGCACTTCTTGGTTAAAGAGTTTCCCTCGGAGGTGGCAGAGCTTTACCAAATGGCCATCCTAAAAGATATGAAGGTTAATGTGGGCCGAAATCATTACCAAAATGCTTGTCGCTATTTACGAAGAATGATAAAGATGGGAGAGAGGGACAAGGCAAACTTTGTGATTGATGAACTCCGTAGGCTCTATCACAAGCGCAAAGCGCTAATGGAGGAGTTGGCGAAAGTGTAATATTCCAATTTGTAGTATTGTGTAGATTAGTTTGCTATGGACAGTAGCCATGAAGTAAAGTGCGCTCTTAGGGAGTTTGCCAATAATAAGCGAGGGGTTGAGGGATTATACAAATTTTTCCAAGCCTTTCCCGGGGGCTATGGCGAGGGGGATGAGTTTATTGGCGTTACCGTTCCCAATCAGCGTGCGGTTGCCAAAAAGTTTTATCAGCAAATCTCGTTAACCGAAGTGGAGAGCCTTCTCAATGAACCTATTCACGAGTATAGGCTAACCGCCCTATTTATGATGGTACTAAAGTATCAGAAGAGTAAAAGCCAGAGCGAAAAGAATGATATTGTGGATGTTTACCTGCGCAACATTGAGCGTGTAAATAACTGGGATTTAGTCGACTCGTCGGCTCATCTTATACTGGGTGCTCATTTGATGAATAGTGACAGGCAGCTGCTTTACAATTTTGCCCAGTCGGAAAACCTGTGGGTTCAACGGATTTCAATTATTGCCACCCTGTATTTTATTCGGAACAATCAGTTTGATGAAGCCCTACGGTTATCGGAGATACTGCTTAATCACCGGCACGACTTAATCCACAAGGCCGTTGGCTGGATGCTGCGCGAGGTGGGGAAAAGGGACTATGAGGTGGAGTATCGTTTCCTCGTTAAGCACTACCGTAGTATGCCTCGCACCATGCTGCGCTACGCCATTGAACGATTTCCCGAGGATGTTAGGCAGGCCTTTCTGAAAGGAAATATTGAGGTTAATTTTTAATTCTCAGGTTAACCGTTTTATCCGATACCCAATAGCAGGGTTCGCTGCACGACTCGTAATCGTAATACATTTTGGTTTTTATTTGGTTAAAAACGATGCGACTTCTTCCATCGACCCTATATTCAGCCTTTACAGTATAGGCTGTTTCGTTTTTAACTTGCACTTTGTAAGGTGTTTCGTTAGCCAACTCATACGAGTAAATTACTTCATTTTCGGGTGGCCCAACGTATATTGTAATGGGAACCTCAGGATTTTCAACGTCTATTGTAACTTTAAGATCAACCCAGGAGTGCGAGGGCTCTTCGGTGTAGCATTCGGAGCATTTAAACTCTGTAATGCTTTCAATGGCACAGCTTTTAAGACCAATAACACTAACAATGAGTGAAACGGTAAGGAACCCTTTAGTTGATGTGAATCCTAATTTTCTCAGGGTGAAGGTGTCCATAGCTAATCCTTAAGTCTAAGATCAATAACTGTATTGTTTACATAGTAGCATTTTCCCGATTGGGAAACGTAAGGTTTTATTCCACCAACCACTTGATATGTTCTTCCATCCTTTTGGTAAAATGCAATTGCGGTGTACTGAATGTCTGTTTGAAGCCAAAGTTCTCGAACGTGCTTGCTCAGGGTTTTCTCGTATCTAAGATTAGTGCTCTCCAATGATCCTTTGTATACTGCTACACGAATTTCCGGGTTTTCCGCATTAAGCGTGATTAAAGCTGTTATTCCGTAGCCCTCAGGGTATTTAGTCAAGCAGGGTGAATGAGGATTAACACCAAGCAGTTCGCAACTTTGGGTGTTAACTAGTGTAAGGGTAATAATGAGGCAAACAAGAATTTTTAAGGATGCATTTCTCATTTCTTATTATGATGTAAATGATTGTTTCTAGATTCCATACTTATTAGTACCATTCAACTTTTTTTTGCTTAATCTTGGGCTTCGTGAAATCGATGATAAAACCAGCAGTTAATCGGAATGTTAGGGGGCTTTCCCTTAGGAAATCCATATTTAAGAAATATGTGCTTGCCGCTAGGTAAAAGTTCTTTTTGGTTAATGTGGCTTTTATCTCGGGCGAGATAAAGCTGTAGCTCTTTGCCTGGTAAACAGAACTTTCGAAGTTGTAGCTAGCCCACGACGTGTAACCTCTTATCCCCAAAGAAAAGCTAATGGTTGATTTATTTGGGGTAACCAGCTGTGCCAACTCTTTGGCTATGCTTGCACTTGCCATATATCGCCTTTCAAAGAACTGGTAGGTAGCATAGGTGTCTTCCACTACTATCGCTTTTTGGTACGGTCTAAAACCTATGTCTAAGCTAAAATTTATTCCGAATGGGAGCAGAGATCCTTCGGCCCCTGTACTCATGAAAAGATCACTGGAGTTGATGGTTGTGGTTATTACAGGCGAGATGTAATGAGTTTGTAATTGGCTTGAAGCAGGGCTGCCCATTTTAGCTAGCCAGTACGAGAGTTCCTTGTAACCTTTTCTCACAGCCAAATCAGCATAGCTCGCTTTGGGCGGGAGGTTGTTGAGGGCGGCATTTTGTTCCAGTAAAAATTTGATAGCCTCGTCGGATTGATTTGAAATGGCAATGGCTAGGGCAGTGCTCCTATTTAGGTTGCTTTTGTTGATATCAGCCCCGTAATCGGTAAGCAGTCGCATCATGGTGGTGTCGTTAAACTGGGCTGCAACCATCAGGGGTGTAACCCCATTGTAGTCGGGTTTATCCACATCGGCCCAGCTTTCAAGGAGGTATTCCGATGTTTCTAGCGCTCCGGAGTAAACAGACGCCATTAGGGGCGTATTTCCGTACATATCGGTTGAGTCGATTTGCGCACCATAGTATAGCAGCAAATAGGCCATGTATGTGTAACCATAGGCACTGGCGTAATGCAACGGAGAAACCCCGTAAATATTAATGGGGTGGGGGTTGGCACCATTCAGCACAAGCAGCTCGGCAATGCTATCGTTAAAACTCGATGCAGCAAAGTGAAGTGCAGTGAGCCCTGACGGGTCTTTGGTGTCGAGTTCAGCGCCATAGGTAAGTAGTTCGCGAGCAATTTCGTAATGCCCACGTTGTGAGGCGTACATAAGTGCTGTGGTCTCGTACCAACTAGTGTTTGGATCTACTCCTAGTTCTAAAAGGAACTGAACACTCTTGAGGTTACCCGAGTCAACCTGCTGAACAAACATTAGCGTAACTTCTTCGAGGTAATTTTCCTGAGGATCACTTAAAGTTGTCAATTTATCGGCATAAATTCCAAATCCATTTGTGGTGCTGTATCTTTGTGCTATTGATATTTGTAGGCTCCCAAGAAGGATGAATAAAATGAGGAGTTGAAATTTTTTTAGTTGAAAAGTCATGGCTGAAATGATGAAGGTTATTTAGGGCGTGGACAAGGTAACTGGGAGAATTTTCCCGTTGAAGTACTTGTGACCGGTTGAGGCAAAGCTATAGATAAAATCGGCCATTTCGCTGGCCGAGATTGGGGCTTTGTAACCCGGAAAAGCCTCTGCAAGCATCTCGGTGGCAACGGCACCAAGGGCAAGGCAGTTAAATGCAACGCCAGTCTCTTTCTGTTCTTCGGCAAGACATTCGGTGAGGCTCGCAAGCGCGGCCTTGGTGGCCGAGTAGATTGATAGCCCTGGAAACTTTGCACTTCCCTGATATCCACCCATACTGCTAATGTTCACCACGTGCGATCCCCTATTCATCATTGGCAAAAGCAACCTGATAAGCTGTGCTGGAGCAGCAAAGTTTACCCGAATCATCCTCCATAAATTGTCATCCGATAGTTTTTCGAGAGTACTGTTGGCCAAAAAGCCAGCATTGTTAACCAGAATATCAATGTCTGCAAAATATGTGTTTATTAGCTGCAGAAGGTTTGTGCTGTTCAAGTCGGCTGATGCCAAGTCGAAGGGGATTGTGTACAGGTTGGCTTGGGCATTATGCCTAATACACACATCTTTTAGCTTGTTGAGCTTGGCCTCGTTTCGTGCAATGGCTATAATGTTGTGGTTTCCGCTTGCAGCAAACTTTGTGGCTAGTTCGAAACCAATACCCTGCGATGCCCCAGTAATAATAATATTCATTAGTGTCTTTTAGGTTTTTGGTTAAAACAAAAGTAGTAATCTTTCGTTGGTTAAGGGTGCTCCTTTTTCTATTGATGGTATTTTTGTTAGCAAAAATTATGCTAATTTGCGATGTTCTTAAGTGTAATATTTAGCTTTTTGTTTTTATGAAAAGACTTTTCAACCTGAAACGAACAATGCTGATTGCAATACTTGTTGGTTCTTTTGCAGTTAGCGCACAAGAGTCCAATACGAAGACTCCACCAAAATTTTCGGAAAGGTTTTTCTGGGGCGGATCACTTGGATTGACAATTGGAGATATTACACAGCTTGATGTAATACCGGTGGGTGGCATTTGGGTAATTCCCCAATGGTCACTTGGGGTTAGTGGTCGTTACAGCTATTATCGTCAGCGGCGATACTTTTGGGGCGAGTCTGCAACTGCATACCATAGTCATATTTGGGGCGGCTCTGTATTTACGCAAATACTACCAGTTCCCGATTTCAGCGATATTTTGCCTGTGAAAATGCACGGCGGCATTATGCTTCACGCCGAGTACGAGCGCCTGCTTATCGATAGGCGAATGTTAGATCCATTCGGTGGGTCATCAACGGGAAAAACATGGGTCGATCTTTACTTGGCTGGGGTTGGGTATAGGCAAAAAATTGGCGAAAAGGCAGCGCTCAACATTATGCTGCTCTGGGAACTCTCGGGAAGTAACTTCTCGCCATATCCGCAAAACCCAATGATTAGAGTGAACTTTACCCTGTAGGATAGGATATATAAAAAGAAAAAAGGCTTTGTTTACCAAAGCCTTTTCGCGTAAGTATATAGAATAACTCGTTTATTCTATAACATTAACGTTGGTAGCCTGCGGGCCACGCTTACCTTCGGTAATTTCGAATTCAACATCCTGACCTTCGTCTAGACGTTTGAAACCTTCTTTGGCAATACCTGTGTAATGAACAAATACATCATTGCCTTCTTCAGTTTGAATAAAGCCAAAACCTTTAGCTGCATCAAACCATTTTACTTTTCCTTTCATAACGAATTGTGAAAATTGATAAATAAATTAAAATTACTTCATTACAAAGGTGATGATTTGATTTGATATTCCAAGAGTTTTTCCACTTTTTTTTGGCGTTTTTATATTTTGATACACTATTTATGGTTTAACACCTTGATATATACTAGGTTTAACAGCAGTTTGTTTTGGTTTTATGATTGCAAATTATCATCCTTATTTCAAGGTTTTCTATCCTTTTTTATGCTCAAGAGCAAGTGTTTAGGGCTGATGTTGTCTTAGTTTCTGTATTAAAATGAACTTTCCCTTGTTAGTGCCTTTTTTCAAAGTAATCCGATTTTTGCGCTAGACTCATCAAGACTGAAATTAACGTTCGATATATGAGTCCACTCCGAAAAGTCTCAAAATGCTGATTTTACCCTTTTTAACCCCTGAGCCCTTAAGTCTGCCTGCAGCAGGCCATAGCCGTCAAGCTAAGCAGTTTTCCCCAACAAAAATAAGGGTTTCAGAACCCATTGTATTCTTCTTTTACTTTCTCCTTGATGAGAAAGTAAACAAAGAATCAAGGCAAAACAATGCTACCACGCGCCCTGCCAAATCCTAAGCCCCATGGCGACGTAAGCGATTTGAAACGCAGCGAGTGGAATTCTTATCCAAAGCACCATGGGTGTACAAAGCTTTCTGATTCTAACTGCATTATTCCAATCCGTTCCAAATCGAACGCAAGCGCCCTCGCACATGGGGCTAACGATTTGGCATTCCCACCAACGCCCCCGCCCGTTTTGCCATCCCACCGCACCTCGCTCATAGCAAGCTGCTAGCGTTCTCTAGTCCATTCCACCTCGATTTTTTTGCCTTTTAGATTGCTCTGTACTATAAAAAAGTCATAAGACCCTGTAATACAAAATTTAAACTTCGTTAGCCTGACGGCTATGGCAGCAGGCAGGGGGAAGTCTAAAAATCAGCATTTTAAAAAGTCCCCTTTAGGGCCTGCCTGTTCGGCAGACAGGGATTTAGGGGTAAAAGGACTTTTCGGAGTGGACTCATACATTAATCGTTTCGAAATTTTGGCTCAATAAGGTTTAAGGCACATCTACATAAAGTACTCTGGTGTATCTTTATTTATTGCGTTTTAAAGAATAAGTAAATGCAACCTATAGCAATGGAGTAGAGTTGAATATAGAATTATTTTAAAAATACTTTAAGAAAAATTTGGAAGTACGACAGTTGTCGTATACATTTGTACGATAAATGTCGTAACAAAGTAGCATATGGAAAAAAACAAGACCATGCCCACTGCGGCCGAACTAGAAATACTAAATATCCTATGGGATAAGGAACCGCTCACAGTAAAAGAAATCCATGAAAAGTTGGCGCAAAGCAAAGATGTTGGATATACCACGGCGCTGAAAATTATGCAGAATATGACTGCCAAAGGATTTTTACGCAGAGAGCCAAACGGCAAAAACCACTTGTACTACTCAAGCACTCAGCAAGAAGAAACCCGGGGTAAACTGCTAGACCGATTTCTCGACACCACATTTGCAGGTTCAGCCTCTGGTTTGCTAATGCAGTTATTGGGTAACATAAAGACCAGCCGAAAAGAGCTGGAGGAGATAAAGCGCATTATAGATAACATTGATAATACCCCACAGCTATGATTGCCAGATTATCAATATTTTCAGTCGAGTTTACCGAAGCCTTAGGGTGGATGCTAATTCATTCGCTTTGGCAGGGTACCATTGTGGCCATTTTGCTGCTAATCATTCTGTTTGCCATAAAAACAAAAAGTGCCCAGATTAAGTACTTCATATCGTTTGTTGCGCTTATGGGAATAACTGTTTGGGCTGGGGTAACCTTTGTAAAATCGTATAGGTATGCAGCCGAGAAGCAAGCTCTTAAGGCACAAATAATCAATAACCCCAGCCAGTTCAGAAGTATACTTAAGGCCTCGGCTAATGGCTCGGTTAGCAACCCGATACAGGGAATAGACCAAACCACCCTGAAAGTTCGCGCCTTCTTCATAAGGCATTTCAACTCTATTTGCATTGTGTGGTTAATTGGCATCATGATAATGCTCATTAGATTTGTTGGAGGCCTAGCTTATACTCGTAGGCTACGTTCACATAAGCTAACCCCAATAACCGACGAATGGTATTTAATACTAAAAACACTTTCGCAAAAGCTAGGCGTTAAGCGTAGGGTTGAGTCGTTTTTTTCGCCCCTAACTAAAGTGCCAGTTACTTTGGGTGTAATAAAACCTGTGATACTGCTGCCTGTAAGCGCTGTAACTGGGCTAACGCCAAGCGAGTTTGAGGCAATAGTTGCCCATGAACTGGCCCATATCATGCGAAACGATTACCTGCTAAATGTAATACAATCAATTGTTGAAATGTTGTTTTTCTTCCATCCTGCGGTTTGGATAATTTCATCTCAAATCCGAGCCGAACGTGAAAATAGTTGCGACAATATTGCTGTTGACGCAATAGGCAATAAAACTGAGTATATAAAAACCCTTGCAGCAATGCAGATTAAACAAGTTGAGCAAACAAATTTAGCAGTGGCCTTTTCTGGTGGTAAAGGTTCTGTATTACAAAGAATTAAACGATTACAAAAAGAGATTGCTATGAAAACAAATTTTAGCGAAGGAATAATAGCCGCAACTATAATAGCGGGAGGCCTAATGCTGGCATCGTTCACATCGAGCCCAAGTGTAGAGCACTCAACAGCTCTACATAGCAACTCACCTATGCAACAGCAGTCAGTGCAAAATCGCGATAGCTTGGTGAAGGTTACGTTAACAAGTGTCGATAAACTTCAACCCGAACAGGTCCAGGCAATTGAGAAAGCGGTTGAGGTGGCAATGTCTGAAACTGACACGCTGTTGTCGGCTCAAATGATGTATGAGATTAACCAAAGCCTTAAAGAAATCGATGTAAATGAAATTGTTAAGGAAGCTATGCAAGAAGTAGCAAAAGCAATGCAAGAAGCTTCAGTAGAGGTTGGCAGGGCGTTCGATGAGGTTGAAAAGGGAGAGATAAATAGGGAGATGAAAGAAGCCGCTCGCGAAATCCAAGAGGCTCGCAAGGAGATGGAAATTGAGATGCGACAAGCAATGGCTGCTGAGGGGGTTGATTCCGCAATTATTGAAGCATCTGTTAGTGCAGCTAAAACGGGAATGGATGTGGCCTCAGTTGTTGTTGAAAACCTTGATGTTGAAGGAATTGTATCTGCTGCACTACAAGGCGTGTTCTCGGCTTTTAGCTCAATTAGCCAAGCTGCTTCCGATTCGGCAAATGCACCTCTTAAATCAGACAGCAATAATGCTCGAACAGAAAGACTTGAAATGCAAAATAAGGAGCTGTTAAATAAGCAGGCAGAGCTTGAGAAAAAACTTAAGGAGCTGGAAGGCCAAACCGATAAAAGCCAGAAATAAGTTTTACTATAGTTTGCATCATTAGTATTACAGCAATAACAATTGATTACTGCCTATGCCACTACGCTGGTGTAGGCAGATTTTTTTTGTTCTTGATAGGCTGTTTTTGTGGCCCAAAGGATAACTTGAATTTTTTGTGCGAATTTAAGTGACCAATGGGACAGGTGTATTGTAAAATGCTATGGGTGTGTTGTAAAGTGTTAAAAATTAAATTATTCGATTATGGTTTAGGTGCTCAAGCAGAGCTCAGCCATATGGGGTTAAAGCTTTATTTCGCTAATATTAAATTATTTGTAACAAAGCCGATAATGCTTTAAATGTGATAATTATCAGCTACCCAGTTTTGGTATTCTAAATTTATTGCCGTTTCTTTGAGCCGAGATAGTTTTCTCAGCAAATTATTAATTCAATAAATAGAGTTTCATGAACGTTTCAAAAGACAAGGTTGTATCAGTTAGCTACGAGCTAAAAGTGGATGGTGAAATTGTTGATAGGGCTGAGGTGGAAAACCCAATGCAGTTTATCTACGGAAATGGCACGCTAATCCAATCATTCGAGAATAATATTAAGGATATGAAAGCTGGTGATAGCTTCGACTTTTCTATCCCTGCCGATCAGGCATATGGTGAGGTTATGAGTGAGTATATCCTAAAATTGCCCCTCAATATATTTGAGCGCGATGGTAAGGTTGACGAGGGACTACTTCAGGTTGGCGCACGCCTTCCTATGGTCGATCAGGAGGGCAACCAGCTTAACGGTTTGGTTGTTGACGTGAAAGATGACCATGTGGTAATGGACTTTAACCACCCCTTGGCTGGTCAGGATCTTCACTTCATCGGTAAGGTTGAGCAGGTTCGCGATGCTTCTGCCGAGGAGATTAACCATGGGCATGTGCATAACCCAAATCAAGAAAACGGCCACGATTGTAATGGCGGTTGCGATAGTGGTTGCGACTGCTAACGAATACTTTACGACTAATGTAAGGGCCGGCTTTTGCCGGCTTTTTTTATGCCGTCTACCTAAATATGAACCCAATGCCTAAGCTTTTATTCCAATTCAGCATCAAAATCAATATATTTGACCATTAAAAAATTATTCTATGTGGAGCAGATTACCTCTTTGGGCAAAGATTCTTATCGGAATGCTGGTGGGTGTTGTGGTTGGTATTTTGGCAGTATCCCTTGGCATTGGATGGATTGTTAACGATTGGGTGAAACCTTTTGGCATTATGTTTCTCAACCTGCTGAAGCTGGTGGCCATGCCGCTGATTTTTGCTTCGCTGGTTACTGGCGTTTCCGGTCTTTCCGATATCACTAAGCTGTCGCGCATTGGGCTTAAAACCATATCGTACTATTTGGTTACCACAGTTATAGCCATTACCATGGGGCTAGTGCTGGTAAATGTAATTAAGCCTGGCGAATCGTTCCCCGAAGAAAAAAGAGTTGAGCTACTGCAGAAGTATGCCCAGGACATAGAAGGTAGGAAAATTGCCGTTGATAATATCAAATCGGATGGGCCTCTACAATTCTTGGTCGATATAGTGCCCGAGAATATTGTTGGTGCGGCATCGGACAATACCAATATGCTGCAGGTAATATTCTTTGCCTTACTTTTTGGTTTGGCGCTGGTTATCCTCAAAAACTCCAAGGTTGATGTGGTTAAGGATTTTGTGTCGGGGCTGAACGATGTAATCCTTAAAATTATTGATTTTATAATGCAGTTTGCCCCCATTGGGGTGATGGCCTTGTTGGCCGGCCTGATTGTCGATTTTTCGGGCGACAATGTTTCCGATTCGCTTCACCTGTTTGCCACCCTTGGCCTTTATGCCCTTGTAGTGATTGGTGGCCTGCTGTTTATGGCTCTGGTTATTTATCCCCTTTTCCTAAGGCTATTTGCTGGTATTCGCTTTGCCGATTTCTATAAAACCATGTTCCCGGTTCAGCTAGTTGCGTTTTCAACCAGTTCCAGCGCAGCAACCCTTCCGGTTACCATGGAGCAGGTTGAGAAGGGCCTAGGCGTTAGCAACGATGTGGCCAGCTTTGTGTTGCCCATTGGAGTAACCATAAATATGGATGGAACCAGCTTGTACCAAGCTGTGGCGGCTGTGTTTATTGCGCAGGTCTTTGGTATCGACCTCACCCTTGGTCAACAGCTCACCATTATTCTTACGGCAACCCTTGCTTCCATAGGCTCAGCTGGTGTGCCCGGTGCAGGTATGGTTATGCTAATCATTGTGCTTAACGCTGTGGGGCTACCCGTTGAGGGTTTGGCTTTAATACTGGCCATCGACCGTCCGCTCGATATGCTCCGCACCGTGCTCAACGTAACTGGCGATGCCATGATATCGACCATAGTAGCCAAAACCGAGCGCGAGATTGACTACACGCCCGGTATGATTGAGGATGCAGAGTGAGTCCATTGAAAGATTGAACGCAGATAACGCAGATTTTTTGGATTTACGCAGATAAAAAGTAATAATACCCAGCGAACATCTGCTGTTCTGCATAATCCGCATTCCATATTCTATTCGTATTTAAGTACACTGGCAGGGTTGGTGTTGGCTGCTTTTACTGCATGGTAAATTATGGTTGCCATGGCTACCATCATCACCAGCAATGCTGAACCAGTGTACAGTAAAAAGGAGTGACCAGCCGAGACTATGAAGTTGTGCATCCATTTGCCGATGAGCCACCACGATATGGGTATTGCTACTAGGGTTGAGATGATGATAAGCCTAAGAAAATGCCAGCTCAACAAACCTACAACCCCAATGCTGGTTGATCCCAACACCTTTCTGATACCAATCTCTCTTATCTTTTTGTTGATGCTAAAGGCCGCTAATCCAAATAGCCCTATGCAGGCAATAAAGATTGCAACTAGGGTAAATCCTTGGAAAAGCCTCTTAAGCCTAGCTTCCTCAGCGTAAAGTTTGGTAAGGTCGTCGGATAGTATGTTGTATGTTAATGGGGTGTTGGGGGCGTATTTATTCCAGATTTCTTCAACCAGTCGGATCGTTTTCTGCGTTTGCCCTGCTTGGTAGCTGATGGTTAGCAGCTGCCGCGAAGCTCTATTGACAATCATTAAGGGTTCTATAGGCTTATGAAGCGATTCGAAGTGAAAATCGTTAACTACCCCCACTATCCTGAGCTTTATATTATGCATAAAGGGGATGGTTGTTCCAATGGGATTTTCCCACTGGTATAGGTCAACCGATCGTTTGTTTATTACGGCTTCGTATACCGAATCGGTGGGTTCATGGTTTTTGAAAGATCTTCCTTCTAGGAGTTTTATGCCTAGCGTTTTGAAGTATGTGGAATCGGCAAGTTGAATGTTAAAGCTAACATCCTGTCCGTTATGGCTCATATTCCACCCTTCGTTGAAATTACCAATAGGGGAGGCGTGGAATGAGGCCGATTTTATTATCGGGTTTGCCTGTATATCGTGTATGAATGCCTCCCGGTTACTTCGCATCTCCGAAGAGGTCTCTAAAAACAGCTTATTTTCCCTCTCTATACCCAGGTCACGGTTGTTAAGGTGATTCACCTGTCGGTTTACATGCAGCGTAAATGCTATTAGAATTACTGAAGCTGCAAACTGAGTTGATATCAATATCTTTCTAAAGTTCTCTCCTTTTTGTCCTCCCGTTTTTGCGCCAGAAAGAATGGCATTTGGGCTAAAGGTGCTGATATGGAATGCGGGGTAACTCCCGGCCATTAGTCCTAGAAGCAAAGGGCCAACTATAACTATGGCGATATTTACACTGTCGAACATATCGAAGCTAAGGCTAATATTTACAAGCGATGAGAATAGATGAATTAGTTGTTCTACCAGTATTATCGCAATAAATGTGGAGATGTAAGCAGTAAGAATACTCTCGAGAAGGTGCTGTTTTACCAATGAGCTTTTACTTGCGCCAATCGTTTTGCGGATGCCAATTTCCTTGGTTCGATAGGTTGCCTGCGCAGTGCTAAGGTTGGTGAAATTGATTATGGCCAGTAGTAGGATGATTAGCGAAACCCCAATGGCTATGGTAATGTTCGACCTACTCCCGTGCCTAAAGTCATCATCATTCTTGTAGGTGTTAAAGTAAATATCGGTTAATGGGGTCAGTATGAACTCAATCTTCTCGTCCTTTGGTAATTCAATGTTTTTGCGGATAAATACGTTTAAATCGGCATTAATTTTTTCCTTAAAAGACTCAATATCTACCCCAGGCTTCATGAGCAGTAGGGTGTTGTAATTCCATTGGTAAAAGTTGTCGAGCGCCTTGGGATTGTTGCGCATAATCTTGTATAGATCAAAGGGAACTATGGCGTCGGCTTGGATGCTAGAGTTGGTAGGGAAGTCTTCCATCACTCCGGTTACCTGAAGATTAAACCTATTCTCACTGGTAATAGATTGCCCTATGGGGTTTTCGCTGCCAAAAAATCGTTTGGCTGTTGATTCTGAAAGCACTATGCTTTCGGGGTTGGACAGAACCTGCTTGGGATCGCCAACCTTAAGCGGGAATGAGAAAGCATCGAGAAAGGTAGAGTCAACAAGCCATAGGTTTTCAATCCTAATGGTTTTGTTGTTATGCATAAAAAGATTACTGCTGTACTGATTCTTGGACGACCTCACGTATGCCTCTACCTCTGGGAATTGCTCCTTCAGGTATGGCCCTATGGGCGCAGCCATGTTGTGCACCTGTTCCCGTTCGAGTCGGAAAATTCGCTGATGATTCTCGTGAAACTTATCGGTACCAGCAATTAACCTTACGTAAACCGTTATTAGGATGAACACGGCCATGCTGCCTGCTAGCCCCAGAATGTTGATTGCCGAAAACACCTTATGCCTTTTGATGTTACGCAACGCGGATATTAAATAGTTCTTAATCATAGCTTCTAGTTTTTATGCTTTTTTTGATATTCATTATTCGTAACGTAGTGTTTCCACAGGATTGGTTCTAGCTGCATGCAGAACCTGTCCGGCAACGGTGAGCAACGCAATGGTATAGGTTATTAATATTGTTGAAATGAAAACCCAGGGTTCTATATCGATTCTGAATGCAAAATCGGCCAGCCAATCTTTAGCAAAATACCATCCAGCAGGTAGCGCAATAATGCTGGCCAACAGCACCCACTTAGTTGTATCGGCCAGGAGTAGCTTAAGCAGGGTCGAAAGCGATGCGCCCAGAATTTTTCGAACCCCCAGCTCCTTGGTTCTATTTGCCAGCGAGTATGCCGATAGCGCATAAAGCCCTATCATCGATAAAATTAGCGCAATTAGTGATGCCGACATAATCAGATTAAAGGTTCGCTCTTCCGAACCGTACTGTTTTGCTAGGATATCCTCAAGGTATGAGTACGATGGGTTGTAATTAGGTTCGTGTTTTTTGATTATGCTAATAATTTGCTCAACGGTTTGTGCCTTATTGGTCTCGTCAACCCTTATGGTAAGGTTCCCCATTCTAGGGTTGTACCTCGATATAACCAGCGGCTCGATATTATTCCTTAGCGAGGCGAAATGGTAGTTCTTGATAACCCCAATGATTTTACCCGGTCGCTTCCACATCATTACGCGTTCACCAATCGGATTTTCAACACCAAGCATCTTGGCAGCAGTTTCGTTAATTATATACCCATCGTTATCTGCCACTGCATCGGGCCTAAAGTCTCTCCCTTCAACAAGCTGCATCTGCATGGTTTCTAGGTAGTAGTCCTGAACTCGATGTTCCTTTACGCTAAAAGCCTTCGATGGGTCAGTCCCCTCTAATGCCAAGTTCATTCCGCTAAGCCCAGCGCTCGGATAGCTCTGAGCCGCTGATACTGATACTACATTTGGGATAGACTTAATATCGTTGCTTAGCACCTCGTATGACGCAATCAAATTCTCAGTTAGCCCAAAGAATAGTACTACGTTCTCCTTGTTGAAACCCAAATCTTTCTTTTTCATAAACCGCAGCTGCGAGTTTATTACAATGAGCCCGAATATTAGTACGGATGCAATGCCAAACTGAAAAACTATGAGTAAGGTTTTAATAAATGGGTTTTGTTTTCCTTTCTCGGTTAGCCCTCTTAAAATGGCCAGTGGTTTAAATCGCGAGATGTAGATTGATGGATATAGCCCACCGATTATGCCTACAGCAATTGCCAAGGCAACAACCGAAAGGAATAGCCCTACGTTATGCTTGTAATCGAGAGTTAGCTGGGTGTTGATAAGGGTATTGAAAGACCCAATGGCTAGCTCTAGTAGCATGAATGATAACAGTAACGATAGCAATGAGGCTATTACCGATTCGCTGATGAACTGAGTGATAATCAGCCTTCGGCTCGATCCAACAGCTTTTCTTACTCCCACCTCGCGCTTTCTGTTGTCGGCTCGGGCAGTTGATAAATTGATGAAATTGATGGATGCAATTATTAAAACCAATGCGGCTACTATTCCTAGGGTTAGCACAAAGGAGAAGCTAGAGGTAATGCCTGCCTCAAACGGATAGTCGGAGTGTAGATGAATGTCGGCTAACGGCATAAGGTGTGTTCTGGTATACTCCTGAGGGTGCGTATTGCCAAACCCCGATTCTATTTCTTCGGCATTAACCTTTGCAATCCGATCGAGAAGAGCATCATCAATGGGTCTGGCGATTTTTATGTAGGTAAAAAAATCTAGCCCATTAGCCCTAAGGAATGCCTGTGGCATTGTTGTGAAGTTGGTTACTACAGCAGGTTGAAGTTGCGAGTTTTTTGGAGCATCTTGCATTACCGCGCTAACCGTTAATGCCTGAGGTTTTTTGTAGACCTTAAACTTAATGGTATCGATATCGTAAGTGTAAATATTAACCGATTGGCCTATGGGGTTGGTGCTCCCAAACCAGGCCTCAGCCACTTCTTCAGATATTACAATGTTGTTTGGTTCGGCTAGCGGATTAACCTTATTGCCATGCAGAATGTTGAAGCTGAATAGCTGGAAGAAAGTGGTGTCGGTATACACAATGCTTTGAGATTTCTTTGCATCGTTGTTCACCATTACTTCATCCGTAGAGGAAAAAAACAGCCTGGTAACCATCTCTATGTCGGCAATGTTTTCGGCTAGTGCATCTCCCGTTTCGTAAACGCTAACTGGTAATTTTTTCTCTTTGGAACCTTCCTCTATTATATGGGTGTGCAGCCTGTAAATTTTTTGATAATCTTTGTGAAACCTATCGAAGCTTATTTCATACCGAACGTACAAGCCAAGTAGAAGCGCAACGCACATTCCAATGGCAAGGCCGCCTATATTCACTAGGCTATACCACTTGTCGCGGTACATAGCCCTAAGAGCGGTTTTAATGTAATTTTTGATCATATTGGATTTTTTTTTAAACCCAAAAACCAAACCTTGTACCACTGATTTTAAGTGCCACTACCACAGTGAGGTGTGAGTGTTTTTGTTTCTCTGTAGATTTGCACTTTGTTTCAAAACAGAACAGCCTTGTTCGGTTCTGAACAAAATCTGGTTCGTATCCAATCGGTAATCTCTTCGCCTTTTAAATGCCAGTGATCTTAATTTCTGTCCTACGGTTTTCTGCTCTGCCGTCTTCGGTTGAGTTATCGCCAATGGGTTTGGTTAGCCCGTAGCCTTTCCATGTAATTCTCGATGCATCTATTCCGTTCTCAGTAAGGTATTGCGCTACCGATTTTGCCCTGTTCTCCGATAGGGTAAGGTTGTAGCTGGCGCTCCCTACATTGTCGGTGTGGCCTCCAATCTCAATTGTAAGCGTGGGGTTAAGGTTTAGCAACTCGGTGAGCTTGTTTAGTTCCGAAATCGATTCATCCTTGAGGAGGTACGAGTCCGTTTCGTAAAATACGTTACGCATCACCATTGTACCGCCAATGCGGATTGGCGTAAGCTCAATGTCTTTTCGATATGGCTCGTCGGCGCTATATATGCCCGAAAGGTCGAAATGCTCCGAGTGGTATAGGTAGTTGGGTGCCGAGGCAAACATGGCGTAGCTTCTGTTGGTGGGGATGGTGAGCAGAAACGAGCCACTGCTCGAGGCCTGAGCCTCCATGATGGTGCTGTCGTTGGTTACATCTACTAAGCTAAAATTGGCTCTAATGGGCCAGCCACTCCTTATGTCGGTAATGGTACCGGTGATGTACGATGTGGGGGTAGGGCGAATCTCCTGAGGGATCTCAAATTTATAAATATCCCGCCCTGTTTCCGTATTGATATCGGTTGAGTAGTATGCCATAGTGCCCTTGGCGTTTACAATTAGCCCATCGTCATCGCGATGCGTGTTAATGGGGTAACCCAGATTTTTGGGCGTGCTCCAGGTGGAGTCGCTTGTCATTCTCGACATGTAAATGTCGAGTCCGCCCATGCCGGCTCTTCCGTTTGATGAGAAGTAAAGCGTTCGGTTATCGAAATGGATAAACGGCGATTGCTCGTTGAACTTGGTATTTATGCTATCGCCAAGGTTCTCGGGATCGCTCCACTTATTGTCGTCGAGCCTGTGAGCCCGCCAAATATCAAACTCACCCTGCTTGTTGCCCCTGTTGCTCACGAAGTAAAGCGTTTTTCCGTCGGGCGATATGGAGGGCTGCTTTTCGCTGGCATAAGGAAGGTTTATGGGGTTGGGTAACGACTTAGGATTGCCCCAATTACCATCATCGTCAAGCTTGCTATAGTAAAGGTTGCAATAACCTCGGCAAATGGTGTAGTACATTATTTTGCCATCGGCAGTTAGCGATTGTGCCCCCTCGTTAAAATGGGGCGAGTTGATTGGTGCCCCAACATTAGCAACATTTTGCCATTCGCTATTACCATTGCGATGGGTGATGTAAAAATCCTCCTGATGTCTACCTGTTGGTTCGCCAGTTGGTGAAAGTACTGGCTTTTTTACTGTTATCACCAGCGTGTTTTCGGTTGCCGATAGGCTTGGCCAGTACTCGTCGAGGTTCGAATTTACATTGGGGCCAAGGTTTATGGGTTCAAATGGAACAGGGTTTGCCATAGCATCTATAGCAAAATCGCAGCTTGCAATGAACAGTTCGGCTATTTCGCGCATATCATCTCGGATATGGTTATACTCCACAAACTTGCTCAGGTGCTGCTTGGCCTTTTTGTAATCGGGAGTCCTCATAAGCATGCTTCCCAGGCTGAAGTAAAGATTTGGGAAAAATTCGGGGTTTATGGCTATGGCATTCTCTCCATATTCAATCGCTTTCTCCAGATTGTTTATCCTTTGGTAAACCTGCGAGAGAAATAGGTGGGCCTCGATAAAATTGCCGTCGATATCTATTGCCTTGAGCAGCGCCTCCTCGGCTTCTGTAAATTCATACCTGTCGTATGCTTGCATCGAGAGTTCGTACTGTTTTATGGCTCTCCGCTTTTTGGTGCTTAGCTCCTGTATTTGAGCAAATAGGCTAGTTCCCAACAGCATTAGGGTTAGTAGTAGGGCTACGCTTTTAAGTCTGTTGCTTTGCATATTTTTTTGATATTGTTGTGGCCAAAATTTATAAAACAGCATAATCTAATAATAATTGTGACTCTCCAAAAGTATAAATTTTCGTTGGTTGGGTTACTTAAAATTTTCTGATATCGTTTTTTTTGTAGTGGTTATCAAGCAACCCAATGCTTATGCAATTTACACTCCAAAAATTTTCGAATCAATTTTTAATCAGCGTGATTATTCAATAAGGTTTACTATATTTGAAATATAATCACACTTTTCCCCACGTTTATATGATAAAGATACTGCTGCTTAATCCGATTTATGTCACCATCTTTTGGGCTATTGTCCTTAACCTGTACAAACGTGAGGCCCACCAACCAAAAGTTTTTTTGGGTTGGTATATGTTTGTGGCATCGTGGGTTTACATTTCGCACTATTTCTATTTTACCCAACAGTTTGGCGTATATTACTACCTCGATAGCATTTACACCCTAGCTTACCTTTTGGTTTACCCAATGTACCATGTGTATGTAAGGCTACTTACTGTCGATTCGCACTTTTCGTTTAAAAAGCACCTGCGGTTTTTGGTTGCTCCCCTGGCCATTTTTTTACTAACCGCAATGGGTTACATTGTTATGGATAAGGACGAGGGGGTGCAATTTATTTCAGATATTCTGGTGCATGGCAAGCCACCAGCATCCACAATGCAAGAGGTAATGTACATAGTTTTTGTAATTGGCAGGCTTACGTTCTTGTTCCAAACCATTTTTTACCTGGTTATTAGCTTTAGGCTTATCCGTAGTAATAATCTTAGAATTCAAGATTACTATTCCAATATGGAGGAGAGAAAGTTAAACTGGTTACAGTTTTTCAATATCTGCTTTGCCATTACCTCTACATCAAGCGCAGCGCTCGCAGTTCTGGGTCGTAATACGTTTTTGGAGAATCCATACCTCCTTGTTTTCCCTTCCGTGGTTTTTACCCTTATGCTGTTTTTTATAGGGTTGCTTGGCAACAACCAGCGAGCCATATTTACTGAGATTGATAATACCCCCGACTTCATGCCTGAAGGGAAGCCACCTCAGCGTATCAAGCTAAAAATCGACAAGCTGTTCGAAGAAGAGATGATTTACAAGGATCCCGATCTCAAAATCTGGGATGTTAGCTCTATGGTAGGCACCAACCGCACATACGTGTCCAACGTAATCAATAATGCCTATGGCCGAAACTTTTGTACACATGTTAACGTGTATCGGATTGAGCACGCCAAGTCGCTTATTCAGAGCAATCCAAATCTAACTAATCAGCAAATTGCCGAGCTGGCCGGGTTTGGTTCGGTTAACTCGCTTTACCGCACTTTTCAAACCAGCGAGGGTGTCTCGCTAGGTCAGTTCCGCAAGCAGGTAAACAACAGCTAATCTCGGTTACATTGATATAAGTTTTGGCTCAAAACACTTTGCCTACTGTGTTTTTAAACATCAATACAACTGTTGGGTGCCCTTTAGCAATATTTTACCAATCGTTGAGGGCAATTGATGTGCCTTGCCGAAAACCTTTGCGCTCCGGTATACAAAACCGTCCCAAACTCATTATGCAAAGGCCTACATATTGATAATCGTCATTTTACAACCTCTTATTTATTTCATAACTTTACCCACATAAAGAGTTTTGAAATTACTAACTAACAAAAATATCCGCGTATGAATGCTAAGGATTTGTTTGCCAAGGCAAAAAAGCTGAACGCTTGGCAATACAACAAGAAGGAGCTCTATAGGGGCTACACCGATAAGATTCTTTACATCAATGTGGGTGGTGCTGAGATTAAGGAAAAGGATGTGCCAGCCGAGATGAAAGAGAAATTCGTTGGTGGTAAAGGCTATGGCCTTCGCCTGTTGTGGGATGCCACTACCCCTACCACTAAGTGGAACGATCCTGAGAACGAGGTGATAATTAGCTCAGGACCCATTGGTGGTATTACCCAGTACTCCGGTGCCGGAAAATCGTTGCTGGTTAGCCTTTCGCCACAAACCGATTCGGTTATGGACTCCAACGTGGGTGGCTTTTTTGGTCCATTCCTTAAATTCTCGGGTTTCGATGCGCTTGAGCTACAGGGAAAAGCCGAGAAGGATGTTATTATTTATATTGATGGTAAGAACGGTAAGGTTGAGATTTATGAAGATCCCGGCTTTGCTGCAGATTCGCACATACTTGCCGAAGAGCTATCGGAAGTTTTTGCCGATAACGAAAAGGACTACAAAAATATTGGTATAGTATCGATGGGCGCTGCTGCTGAGCACTCGCTAATTGGTATGGTTAACTTCACTTTCTACGATGTTAAGCGTAAAAAAATTAGGCTTAAGCAAGCGGGTAGGGGTGGCATAGGTACCGTTATGCGCGACAAAAAAATCAAGGCTATTGTAGCTAAGGTTGATGGCGTTAAGGGAAACCTAAACGATGTTGCCGATCTGGAGAAAATTACTGCCGTTGGTCGTACTTACCAGCAAGAAATGCGCGAGCTCGGCGATCACCAGTGCCAAATGCGTAAGAAGGGTACTGCCAACATCGCCAACGTGATGAACGACTACGATTTGCTTCCTACTCATAACTTTAAGTTTGGTAGCTCCGTTGATGGTCAGAAAATCCACAGCGATATTTTCCGCGATAAGTATTTTACCCAGAATGTACCCGATGGTTGCTGGATTGGCTGTGCCATGAGCTGCGCCAAGGGTGTTGACGATTTTGTACTAAAAACAGGCCCCTATAAAGGCGATGCCGTTATAGTTGATGGACCCGAGTACGAAACTGTTGCTGGACTTGGTTCAAACCTTGGCATTTTTGATCCCGAAGCAATTATTGAGGCCAACTTCTACTGCGATACCTATGGTATTTGTACTATTACCTGGGGTACTTGTATGGCTTTTGTTATGGAGTGCTACGAGAATGGCATCCTTAACAAGGAGCGCACAGGAGGCCTAGAGCTTAACTTCGGTAACTTTGAGGCAATGATGGAGGTAATGCATCAGCTTGCCCGTGGCGAAGGTTTTGGTATGATTGTAGGCCAAGGTGTTCGTAAAATGAAAGAAATATTTGTGAAGGAGTTCGGTGCCGATCCCAAATTCCTACAGGATATTGGAATGGAAAACAAAGGGCTTGAGTACTCGCAGTACGTATCCAAGGAGTCGCTTGCCCAGCAGGGCGGTTACGCCATGACCAATAAAGGTCCTCAGCACGATGAGGCTTGGCTTATCTTTATGGATATGGTGAACAACCAGCTTCCATCATTCGAGGATAAGGCCGAGGCGCTTCACTACTTCCCAATGTTCCGTACGTGGTTCGGTTTGCAAGGTCTTTGTAAACTACCTTGGAACGATGTGGTACCCAAGGATAACGCCGAGCAGGAAGAGGCTCACAAAATCCCTGGTCACGTAAACAACTATGTTGAGATATATAAAGGTGTAACCGGTAAGCCCTTCTCTAAGGAGGAAATGATAACTCAGAGTGAGCGCGTTTACAATTTCCAGCGTATTTTCAATATTCGCCGCGGATTTGGATTGCGTAAGCACGATGCTCAACCATACCGTGCTGCAGGTCCTGTTACCCGCGAGGAGTACGAGAGCCGTCAGGAACGTTACGACAAGCAGCTGAAAGAGATTGTAGGTATTGATCCTACCAACATGAATATCGATGAGAAAATTGCAGCTATGCGTAAGTACCGCGAAGATCGCTACGAGCAGCTGCTCGACGCAGTTTACAAGCGCCGTGGATGGAACAACAACGGAGTTCCAACCATCGAGCATCTTAAGAATATCAAGATGGATCTTCCCGAGCTAATCGAGGTAATTTCACCACTTCAATAGATAGATGATATACTAACAAAAAGCCCGGCATAAATTTTACTGTCGGGCTTTTTGTTTTAGCAGTCAGCCACTTTGACCCTTTGCGTGCTGTTCATTCAAAGCAAAATCAGTATGCGTCATCTTTCTAAAGGCCTAATTTTTTAACCTAAATGTTTTTCATACCCATATTTTCTATATTTTAGTAAACAAAAAATTTAATCCAACACTCCATGCTTAACATTGCCCTTTTTGGCCCTCCCGGTGCAGGGAAAGGCACCCAAAGTGAATGGCTAACAAAAAAATACAACCTTACCTACATATCAACGGGCGACATTCTTCGCGATGAGATTGCAGAAGGATCGCCACTGGGAAAACAGGCAAAGGATATAATTGAGAAGGGCGGATTGGTGTCCGATGAGCTAATTGTTCAGATTATCGAGAACAGGATTACCAAGAAAACCGATACCAACGGCTTCCTATTCGATGGTTTTCCGCGTACCACTGTGCAATGCTACATCCTCGATGGGCTACTAATGAATATGAACACCTCGCTTACCTGTATGCTGAGCCTCGAGGTGCCTGATGACGAGCTGGTTCGCCGCCTAAAATCCAGAGCAAAAATTGGCAACCGTAAGGACGATAACGACGATGTGATTCAGTACCGTTTAGCCGAGTACTACTCCAAAACTGTGCCCGTGGCCAAGTACTATCAGGACAAAGGTATATGCTATTCTATAGAGGGAACTGGAGCCGTTGAGGATGTGCAGGCCCGGCTCGATACCGCTGTGAAAAAATCGCTCGAGAAGCGATGGGTAAACCTGATTCTGTTTGGGTACCCCGGTTCTGGAAAAGGAACACAAGCAAAAAAAATGGCCGAGAAGTATAACCTGGTGTACATATCCACCGGTAAAATGCTGCGGCAGGAGATTAAGAGCGATACCGAGATTGGCCGGATATCGAAACCCTACATGGATAAGGGTATGATTGTGCCCGACGAGATTGCCATAAAGCTTATTGAGCAAAAAATTCAAGCCAGTCCGGGCTCGCGAGGGTTTATATTTAAAGGATTTCCACGAACCATTGTGCAGGCATACATAGTTGATGGGCTGCTTAAAAAGATGAATAGCAACGTTACCCAGGCCATTGAGATTAAGGTGTCGCAGCTCGAGGCCATGAAACGACTTGGCCAACGCAGCAAAACCGATCGCAGCCGCCTTTACGATATGGATACCCAAACCATAGTGTCGCGGCTCGAGGAGTACGAGCAGAAAACCATGCTGGCTCGCGATTTTTATGGAAAACGAGACCTCCTTCAGGTAGTTGATGGCGATGGTACCGAGGATGAGGTTTTTCAAAGGATTTGTGACCAGATTGACGAAACGCTTCGCAACGCATTTTAGTCACCACTGATTTTATATCGTTTCATACTTTTGAAAAGATTTGCCCAGACATCCCTCTCACCCCTTGGCGAGAGGGATGTCTGGGTTTATATCCAATCCTCCAACCTGACTATCAAAGGTAGTTCAATCCTCCAATCACTCCTGTTTTGTGCATGGGTCACCCACATCAAGATAGTAATAGTCTTGTTGCTTTGATTCATATTCCCTTGATTCTACTTTCTTAATGGAGATCGTCTATATACTGGGAGATTGCTATAATCCTCCCTTACTTTATCCTTGATGATGAAGTAAGCAAACAATCCCTGCCCGACTACCGTGGTCAGGCGGGCCTTTACAGGGATGCTGCAGCCCGCCCTGCTGAACCCCCGCCGTTTTGCAATGCCCCGCGCATGGCAAGGTAACGATCGGAGCCCCGTTTCCGCATCCTGAGGGGGATCGTAGAACTCAAGAGCTGAGCGGATGGCCGGGAGGGGTATTGAGGAGCGCTGCGATGCATGGTCTGATGGGTTGAATCCAAATGCCTCCAGCCGTATGCTATTGGGTGAAAGCCAACCCGAATAAAAGCGATTGCGCTCCGTAGGCCAAATCCGCTCGGCCGTAGAGTTCAAGAGACCGCTCTGGCAGCGGTGACTTTTCTTTGCTATCTTTCTTTTGGTGGCAGCAAAAGAAAGTAGGGGAATTGATAGGGTTTGAAACCAGTCTGCTTGACCAAGCATTTCAGCTTGACAATTAGCCGGGCTGTCATGGGTAGGTAAATTAGACCATTACGCACTTAGAATTTGCAATGGGTCACCCAAATTCCAAATATTATTTACGTAAATTATTGATTACCAGCAATGCGTTTTTGGGGCGTCGATGTGGTGCACAAAACAGGAAAGGTAGTTCTATCATCCCTCGTTATACTTCGTATTCCGAGGCAGGCAACCTGCCCGCTCTACCTGTCGCCTGCCTCGGTAGGCAGGGTAGACAGGCCACTGGCGGGTCATCCAATCACCCAACTTGCCTGCTTTGACGGCAGTCAGGCAGGTCACCCAATCTTCCACCTCTTTTCTTTTAACCATTCGTTCAGCCAATTTGTAATAGGTGTGCACTGCCTTAGCTAGTCATCCTCTTTCATTTAACCAAAAATTAGCTGTTCCCTATTTGATTATAAAAATTATTCCTCATATATTGACCTCCCTTTTCTTTTTTTTGCAGCGTTGAAATTTAACGACTGTTTAAAACACGGAGAAGCAGCAGTATATGTAAAACCTAGATAAAACTATTACAAACCAAAAACAAACCGATTATGAAAGTAAAACATCTACTCACAACAACTTTTTTTGCCACCATGATGCTCCTCTGGAGTGGAGTGGGATGGGGGCAGACACCTTTAATTGATGAGAATATTCAAGATTGGACAAATCGAAGTTCTTATGGCTCATATACACAAGCAATAGACGCTGGCGATGTTCTTATGACACAATGTATAGTGCAAAGTAGTGCTTCAGCAAATGGCGATTGTTCAACAGGAAGAGTACAGATGCAAGGAAGTAATGGAATAATTGAACTACCTGAAGTTTCTTCTGTATCAGATGTTGTTTTTACAATAGTTGCAGGAGGTGCTGGAAGAAGTATAAAACTGCAAAAGTTTGAGGGTGCTGACTGGGTTGATGTTGTCACATTTTCTAGTATTGGAACAGTAGGGGCAACATATACACATAGTATGAATACAAGCAGCCCCGTTAAATTAAGGTTAGCGGGAGCAAGCAGCGCAGTTTATGTTCATGATATCATAATTTATGATTTAGGCGCAGTTCCCCCTTCAATCACAAACATCACCCATACCCCTGCTGTTGACATAACTTCCACTGACGCAGTGTCTGTTTCAGCAGATGTTACCGAGGGAGATGCTGCTCTAAATAACGTAGAGTTACGTTGGGGTACAACTTCTGGAGATTATATAAGTACTATTACAATGACAGTGGGTGCTGGGGATACTTATGCAAGTGATCTTGACATTCCAGCACAGGCAGACGGTACAACTGTTTATTATGTTGTTTTTGCTGACGATGCTGATGGCGAGTCAACCACTTCATCCGAAAAAAGTTACACAGTTACCGATCCTGCATCTACAACATTACCCTACGAGGAAACCTTTGATGTGGACTTGGGCGATTGCTATGTGTATTCTGTTGATGGAACCAAGCCTTGGACTCATAGCAGCTCCTCAGCTATGGCCAATGGTTTTGGTAGTGAGAATCCAGAAGAGCATTGGTTAGTACTACCAGCAATCAATTTTGATAGCTATGCCAATGAGGTTATGAACTTTTCTACTTATGCTCAGTATGGAGACCTTGACGCAAACAACTATCTTAAGCTATTCTATTCTGCCGACTATCCAGGTATAGGTGACCCAACTGGATATACTTGGGCTGAACTTACTTTTGATCAACCTGAAGTGGGTCCAATTGGTAGCTCGGTAATTGAAACACCATCAGGGGATATTGATCTTACCGGGGTTGTTGGAACAGATGTTTATTTAGCGTTTAAGTATTACTCAACAGACAGCCCAACAGGATGGCGAGTTGATAATATCAATATTTTCGAAGCAACTGTATACGCTACCACAGAGTCCGTTGACTTAAATATTAGCGTTGACTATGCTACAGCAGAGGTTGATGCAATTGCACAGCTCGCCTCCACAGTTGCAATTAATGGAGCGGAGGGGGAAGTAGGCGAAGCAACCATTGAGTGGACTATAGACAGCTACGATGGCGAAACACCAGCCGACTATACGGCAACTGGTGTTCTAACTCTTCCCGATTATTGGATTGGAACCCCCGCGAATGTTACAGCCACAGTTACAGTTAATCCAGCTGCTACTATATATGCATCTACCGAAGTGATCAACTTTGACATTAGTGTAATTTATGGTACATCTGAGGTTGACGCGATTAGCCAGCTGGCTTCCACAGTAAAGATATATGGAACAGAGTCCGAAGAGGGCGATGCAACAATTGACTGGACTATAGCTAGCTACGATGGCAATACCCCAGCGGATTACACAGCAACTGGCGTACTAGCCCTTCCCGCAGGCTGGTCAGGTGATCCTGCAAATGTAACAGCTACTGTAACCGTGTTAGAGTTTGTTTCGGTATGTCCATTTGCTACTAGTTTTACTGTAGAGGAGAACTGGAATTTAGTTACCGCTGCTGGAACATACGGCGAAAAAATTTACGAAGAGAGTGGTTGGCATTTCCAAGCCTTAAGCACAACCCGTGATGCATCCGATACTTATGATGGTTCAAGTTATACTTTTAGAAACAGGGATGATTTTACTATTACTAATCAAGGTCCATTAACTGGTATAACCGGTTTCCGAATCTATATCCGCAACTGGTCTGTGACAGCAGATAGAGTTGTTAAAGTTTCCACCAATGGTGGAGCCGATTATGAAGTAATTGAAACCATAAATGCGTCTTGGTTTGAGAATGATGTTGACTACTGCCCACTTGAATACTATTTTTCCAGTACTCAAACCCTAGCTGCTGATGAACTAGTAATTATTATTGAAGGGCAAGCCGATAATGTAGCCAGAATGCGTATTGGTGGTTTCGAGGCGCTGGATACAGAACCTGTTTTTTACGTAAAATATTTTGCAAACAGTGTTGATGCTACAGGAGACGTGCCAGTCGACCCAACGGATTACAATGTGGGTGATGCTGTAACCGTGTTAGGCCAGAGTACTTTAGCGCTTAATGGCTACACATTTGGGGGATGGAATACGCAGGCCGATGGTGAAGGTACTACATATCTAGCTGACGAAACCTTTAGTATGCCTGCGGCAAAAGTTAGCCTGTATGCTATTTGGGATATTGTCGACTATACCATTACCTATAATCTTGATGGTGGAGATAACCACATTGACAATCCGGCAACGTTTACTGTTGAGGATTTACCATTCACTATGGATGATGCTAGCAAGGAGGGATATACCTTTGAGGGATGGTTCGATAATGATGGGTTTTCTGGCGAACCTATTACGCAGATTACCAACGTTGGCAATAAAACGTTTTGGGCCAAGTTTGAGATTGTTAACTACACACTTACCTACAACCTAGATGAAGGTGATAACCATATAGATAACCCTGCAACCTTTACTGTTAACGATCTGCCTTTAACTCTAGAAGATGCTAGCAAGGATGGTCATACCTTCGAGGGTTGGTACAACAACGCCGAGTTTACAGGAGAAGTTGTAAATCAAATTTCTACAATTGGCAATGTTGAGCTTTGGGCTAAGTTCGAACCAATCCCCACATACCCAGTAACCTTTAATGTGGATATGACCCCCGCAGGGGCGTTTACCACTGCTCATATTAAGGGCGATGCCGATTTTGGCGGGTACTACACAGGACTTCAGGAGCTAACCGAATCAGGTGCTTGGTACACCGTAACCCTAAATTTGCCCGATGGCACTTACGAGTATAAGTACTACACCAACGATATTGATGGAGCCGAAAGTATTGCCACATCGCGTTCGGTTACCGTTGCTGGCGAGGGCAAAACCATCAACGAGCTTTGGGCCGATACCGATGCCGGAGCAGCTATCAATCCAACTGCTCGTGATTACGACCTAACCAACCCGACCAACGTTACCACCACCATTAAGTGGTATGCAGCAACCGATATTGCAACAATTAATGATGGTGCTGTAGATTTAACTGAAACCGACCATTACACCTTGGTGAGCAATACCCTTACCATTAAGAAAGAGTACTTAGCTACTAAGTTAACCGCAGAGGGACAAAGCGTTGCTTTGGATATCACTTTCGATACGGGCGACCCAGTAACCTTTACCGTGAATGCTATTGAAACGGCAATTATTAATACTGAGATCGAACCCGCTGCCGCTACCTTCGATAAGCATAACCCAACCGATCTTGCAATCGAGATTACTTGGAACGATGCTTCGGTTATCAATAAAATTGAGATGGGTGTCACCGAGCTGGTTCTCGATACCGACTACACGCTCGATGGAACAACCCTTACTTTTGCTCAGGCTTACCTTGCGGGGCTCGATCCTGCCGAGGGCGATGAGCTGGTATTCACCATTACGTTTGATGTGGGCAACCCCGCTACCTTTACTGTAACGGTTCTGGA
Organism: Bacteroidales bacterium UBA2295; assembly: GCA_002345825.1. GTDB lineage: Bacteria > Bacteroidota > Bacteroidia > Bacteroidales > Tenuifilaceae > Perlabentimonas. The sequence continues at coordinate 4,022 of DDWD01000163.1, read as the reverse complement.
GAGTGCAGCCATTGCTCCAGTTACATCTACCTACGATATTCAAAATCCGCAGGATATTGCTGTTGAGATAACTTGGAACGATGCTGCTTCAATCGATGAGATAGCCTATGGTGCAACTGTTCTTACATCGCCAGCCGACTATACACTGGAAGGCAATACGCTCACCATATTACAGGAATTTTTCCAGGGACAATCAATTTCGCATGGCGATGTGGTTACTCTCGATTTCACATTCAACGCGGGAGCCGATGCAGCCCTTGCTGTTGATGTGATTAATAGCGCCACAATTGATCCCGTTGCTGCTAATTTCGATTTGTGGAGTCCTGCCAACGTGGAAACTACCATTGCTTGGAACGGTGCGGCTAGCATTGAATCCGTTAGCAAGGGAGGCGATAATTTAGTGGCCGATACCGATTACCAGGTGGCTGGCGACAAGCTAACAATCCTCGAGTCCTACTTTGATGGGGCAGCTGTAAATGATGTGTTCGAACTAGTTGTTACTTTTGATATTGGGGAAACCGCCACGTTTACCATAACGGTAATCGATACCGAGCCCAGCCATGCAACCATTAATCCTGTTGCTGCTGAGTTCGATAAGTATGCACCCGCCAATGTAACCACTACGGTTACTTGGAATGATGCAACCGAAATATCATCGGTTAAGGTTGGTGCCACCGAGTTGGCTCTAACCGATGACTATACCGTAACCGATATCGATGGAGCAACGGCAACCCTTACCATCCTTGAAGGATACTTTAGCGAAGTGGCAGTTGGCGATGTTGTTTTCGATATCACTTTCGATGTGGGTAACCCCGCAGCGCTAACTGTAACGGTTGTTGATAATTCGCCTGTGGCCTACCCAATAACTATTGCCGCTGTGGTGGGCGGTACAGCCGATATTTCCACCTCACCAGTCACCGAGGCCTTTAAGGATGATGAGGTAACCGTTACCATTGCCAATATCGAGGATGGTAAGGAGTTCCAGTCCATAGAGGTGAAGGGTGCCGACGAAGCTGTTATTCCAACAACTCAAGTAACCGAGGGCGCAGAGTATACCTTTACTATGCCCGAGCAGGAGGTTACCATTATGGTAACGCTAGCCGATATTCCTGTTCCTTCGGAATTTGTTGATTTTGAAATTGAGGGTAATTGGACTGAGGATGTTGCTTCGTCCGGTTTAAGTAGTTATGGAAATCATACTTATAGCGATTTGGGAGTTACCATTCAGGGTACCAATGTGATGAGAAATGGTGATGCAGCCCAGGATGGGTTTGCTGGAGCGCTTGGCTCTTACTCCTTGAGAATTCGTAATGCTGCTGGTGCTAAGGCATTAATTACAGTTGCCGATGGTGGTGTTGCCGACTTCTCTTTAAAAGTGAGAAGATGGGATGGAAGCCCAATACCCGACTATACTGTGAAATATTCTGTTGATGGCGGTACTACATGGGTTGGCTTAGCAAATATTAATGGAGACCTTCTAACTACCAGCGACTGGTATACCTATAGTGCAACCATCAATAGCGAGAAGACTAATATCCTTATCGAGGTTGCTAACACTGGCACTACCGAAAGGATTATGATTGATAATTTTGATTGGGATGGTTACGTTGATACCACCGCACCAGAACCAACCTTTACCCCTGCCAACGGTGCTACCGATGTGCTAACCACGGTTAACCCAACCATTGACTTTAATGAGCCTGTGTTTGTAAGCAGCGGGGTTGCGGTTGATAATTCTAATGTAGCTGGGCTAATCACATTTGCAGGATCCGATGCCGTTCCGTTTAGCGCAACCATTTCCGACAATGTGATATCAATAGTTCCCAATGCCGAGCTGGATTTTGATACTCAGTACACGCTCACCATTGATGCGCTTGAGGATGAGGCTGGTAATAAGATGTCTGCTCCTGCCAGCGTAACGTTTACAACCCTAAGTGCATCGGCACCAGTGGTTACGCTAACTTCCACCTACACCGGCGAGGTTTACTATGCTGGCGACGATGTACAGGTAACCTGGACCACCGAGAATGTTGCAAACATAAATGTTGAGCTTTGGACACCCTCAGCATCTCAGTGGAATACGATTGCTGATAATATCGATGCAACAGCTGAATCAGCAACAGTGACTTTACCAGTCGATGCAGTTTTTGCCAAGGAATATAAGCTTCGCTTAAAGGATTCCGACAGCGATACCTACTCTAGCGAGAGCGGTCAGTTCACCATTCGTCCTGTGGTTACTGATATCCTTACCATCAGAGGATTCGACGAGAACATTGAGTTCCGCTTCGATGGTGAGGCAGTGGTAACTTTTACCCGTGAGAACAGAAACCAGAAGTATATTCAGGATGATGCAGCAGCCGTACTTATCGACGACGATTTGGCTGTAATAACCTCTGCTTATACTATAGGTGATGTGGTAACCGGTTTGGTGGCCAAAAAATCTACATATAGTGGTATTATTCAGGTTATCCCTTTGGCCGACCCGGGTGTTCCAACCAAAACTGCCGATGTGATTCCGTTTACCAGAACAGTTGATGCCATTTCCACCGACGATCAGTCGAAGCTGATAAAGATTAGCGATGCTGATTTTGCCGAAACGGGTAACTTCTCAGGGTATAGCAACTATATTGTAACCGATCCATCTGCCAGTGAGATTACTTTCCGTACCGGCTTTTCGGAGGTCGATTACATTGATCAGCAAATACCCGAAGGGAAATTGAAATCGCTTGTTGCGATAGTTGGTGAGTATAGTGGAACACCTCAAATCACCTCGCGAAGCCTGGCCGATTTTGAATTGTATAGCAACGATGCGTCATTATCAACCTTTACCCTGGGCGGACAAAGCGTTCTTAGCCTAACTGGCTTAAAGGTTAACGATCTTATTGCTGATGCGGGTGCTACGCTAAATGTTGTTGATTTTACCAATTTTGACGGCATTGAGGTTGCTACTACTAATGCCAACGCCACCGTTGAGGTTAAGCTTAACGGGACAGTGGTTGAGGCTGCAAACCTAGCAACACAAACACTTGCTGATGGCGATGTTGTTCTGGCAACAGTGACTGCAGAAAACGAGAGTACCGTTAGCTACTTCAAGGTTACAGTTTCCGATCAGCCTAGTAACGAAGCTAATATCCTTTCATTTAGCTTTGCCGAGCAAACTGGTAATGCTGTAATTGGCGATGGAATCATTGAAGTTGAGGTTGATCACAATGCCGATGTTACTGCGCTGGTTGCTAGTTTCACCCTTTCCAATGGGGCAACTGCCAAGGTAAATGACGTGGCTCAGGAAAGTGGCGTTACTGCTAACGATTTCACCTCGCCTGTAACCTACGTTGTAACGGCTCAAGATGGTTCAACATCTAAAGATTGGGTTGTTACCGTTACCCAAGCCGATGAAGTTAAGCATACTGTAACCTTCTCGGTAGTAGGTGGCAATGGAAATGTTTCTGCTATTGTCGATAATGTCGATATCGCCTCGGGCGATGATGTGGTTGCTGGTAGCCAGGTTGTGTTTACCGCCGACCCCGCAACAAGCTATCAGGTTAAGGTGTGGGCTTTAAACGGCACTCCTGTTGCCGATAATACAACCAACGAGTTCACAATTGCCAGTCTCGCTGCCAACGCAGAGGTTACCGTTGAGTTTGAGGCAATACCTCAGGATACTTACAGCGTAACCTTCTCGGTAGCTGACGGAATGGGCAATATTAGCGCAGCAGTTGATGGTTCCGATATCGCTTCGGGCGATGATGTGGTTGCTGGTAGCCAGGTTGTGTTTACCGCCGAACCTGCACCAAACTATCAGGTTAAGGAGTGGACTTTAAACGGCACGCCGGTTGCCGATAACATAACCAACGAGTTCACAATTGCCAGTCTCGCTGCCAACGCAGAGGTTACCGTTGAGTTTGAGGCAATACCTCAGGATACTTACAGCGTAACCTTCTCGGTAGTAGGTGGTAATGGAAATGTTTCTGCTACTGTCGATAATGTCGATATCGCTTCGGGCGATGATGTGGTTGCTGGTA
>DDWD01000114.1 GCA_002345825.1 Bacteroidales bacterium UBA2295 | reverse complement strand
AAAATTATGTTTGTCCCAACAACCATCAAATGTATTATAAAAACGCTCAAATAGCCTAAAAATTGGTGTTTTTTTTAAAACCTCCGTCACTTAATGGCTGTTAATGTTCAACTTAGGTGTGGTATTAGGTACGACAGATATAGAATTATCGAGATATTAATTCAGAATATGCTTTTGGATAGTAAAAACGTAACAACCCACATAAACTAATTAACTGTGCAGCAATTAGTTTATGCAGGATGTTACGCCCAATGTAAGTAACACTTTTTATATACGTCTTACAATTTTAGGCTTCCTCGATAACCCCTCGCTATGGCAAACTAACGATGTGTGAACCTGAAACAATACGTTCTTGGGAACAGGAATAATATGGCCACAGGAAATAACAAGTATTGGTTCACTTGATATCCAAAACTCAAATACTTTTTCCACATTAACCATAAAGGATCTCCCACAGTAAAAGAACTTTTTCATCGGAAGTATTCCCTCCAACTCGTTTAGTTTAGCATTTATAGTAAAACGGGTATCGTTTTCGAGGAACAGATGAGTCACCTGATCCTCAGCCTCTAAATAGCAAATTGTATAAGGTCGTTCGAACAGTGTTGCAAGAGCAGCGTTATGCTCTCTGGTTGCAACCTTATGTAAAAAGGTATCTTTCATCTGTTTATAATAGTTTTCAAAGGTCAAATAGAATTGTAAGAATAAAATAACTCTACTACTTCATTGAGAAATAGTTAATGATTCTCAACGCAAAGTATTGCAACTAATCTTGTTTCAACTTTTTAATTAAGCTTGCTGATTCCAACGTGTAAGGATTCTCATACGCAGCTAGTTTATCAAGGGTATTGCAAGCCATATCAATATTACCTTGCGCAATATAAATTAGGCCTTTGTACCATATGGCCTGCTCCACAAAAAATGAATCGCCCGATATTAATTCATCAAAAAGTCTATGGGAATCATTAAACTTTTGGAGCTCCATATAGCTAATACCCAGATAAAATTGAATGGTGGCTGAACCAGGATTTATCTCAAGGAGTTTTTCTAGACCAGCTGCTGCTTCAGCAAAATGAGAATCTTGGTAAAATCTCATGGTTGAGAAAAAATCATCATCAGGAGTAGTTATATTGCCCTGACGGAACACCGTAACGGGTGGGTAGGGAATAAAACTCTTGCGATAAATATCGTCGAAATTCTGTTCTTGCCCACCTCCTGAGAATACAGCCCAACTCCCCACTGTAATTCCTGCAATAGTGGCTGCAGCATAAAATACGCGTTTGGTTCTGTGGCTTACAAAACGATTCTCATGGTTTCCTTCAACAAACGCTGAGGCTTTATTTAGCTTCGCTCTCAGGTGGTAGATATCATCCTCAATGGCCATTTGGTTTATCTCGTGCCTTAAGGCAAGTTCCTTTTGCAAGGATGGGTTAATAAGCATTCGCTCATTTAGCATCCTCATTTCAACCTCTGAAATGGTTGAGTCGAGATGCTTTTCTATTAAGTAGTCTGTTGTTCTCATAGCTATACTATAATTTGATTTAGTCTTCTTTTACTATTGGTGGTGGATTGTCGTTATTTGCTTCACTTCCAGGATCAGAAGTGCTGGTCAACGGCTTAGCTTCTGTTGTCGTACTTCCATTACTACCCGAAGTCGATGTGCCACCAAAAAGTTTTACCATCTCCTGATCGGTTAATGCTAGGTGTGAGAATTGGGCTAGGTTACCAGTTAACTCTTGTCCGTTTTGTACCATCATTCTTTTCATTGTAATTGAGTTTTAGTTGTTTTTTTAAATTAAAATCAGAATGAAGGGAAGAATTAGCCATTTAGCTATTCCCAGCAAAAGGATTATAGCTACCCCTTCATATATTATCCTATGAATTGCACATTTGTGACAACGTTTTTTGAAGAATTTTCAAAAAAAACAAAAACAATCCCTACCATTCTGATTATCTGTGTTTTACAAAAAAGGGATTTTAGATAAATTTTGGATGAAATTGGATTGTGTTACAACATGTATAAAACTAAAGGATGCGACCTAATTACTAGTGAAAGATTTGAATAGGTTAAAACTACAGTCTACTTGTGGGCTGTATTGAGACTGGAGTTAGAACACCGAAGCCAGAAGGTGAAGTGCAATGAGACTTTATGAACTCTAAACTCTATGAACTTCCAACTCTAGCATACTGCAACGAAATAGCAAGTAGAGCCAAAAAAGAAGCATAAACGGTAGTGGGCTAATGTCCAAAATTCCACCCCATTTAGGTTGACAACGAAAGGATAAAGTGAGAAAAGAAAGATTTATTAAAAATTTCCCCTTGAAAGGTTGTCACAAATCAAGCTTTTGTGACATATAGTATAGAGGCACACCTCTGTTTCTGCAAAAAATAGCAGACTCCTGTTTTCCTTTTTACCAAACCCATTTATTAACTAACACAAAATCATTTAACTATGAGCCTTTTTGAAACAAATTCAAAGCCTTTAATTTCGTCGCAAAGAGAATCGGCCTTTGCTAAGCTTCGAAATTTCTACAATGACTCTGGTCAGCAGGGCGAAACTCTTACCTCATCGTCGCCAGTAATTCTAGATGCGACAAAAAGTTTGGCTGCCCGAAGAGCTTACCTTGTGAGGCTTGCCTATAAGCCCGACACTAGGGTTGCAGCCATATCATTAATTACCCCGCCAGAACTATGCTGGGCTGCAAATTACTACCCCTTTAACTGGGAAATGTATGCTAGCCTTATTGCTTCTCACTCAAAAATTATCGATATTACCAATAGGGGAAGTAACCCAACACCGAGGTGTAGCTTTTTGAATGCATTAAAAGGAGCTTATCTGGAAGGCATACTTCCACCACCTCAGGTAATACTCAGCTCATCAGCCTATTGCGAAGCTGTTAGTTACGTATTTGAAGAGTTGGCAAACGACTTTAATATAAAGCATTTGCACCTAGATATTCCTACCCATCGATCGAAGGTTGGAGCAAAAAATCTGGCTGTTCAACTTGCAGATACCTACAAATCGATGTGCGAAATAAATGGGATAAACAGCAAGCAGGGAGAGGAAAACCTTAGAAAAGCGATGTACAACTCAACCATTGCAAAGAGGCTATTTCTAGACATTTGCGAATTGAGGAATAAATACGCTCCTCTAAACCTAGGATTTGAGCCATTGCATTGGCACTTTCTATTCTCGGCACTTTGGGGCGACGAATCGGGGATTCGAATTTGCAAGAAGCTAAAGGAGGATCTGATTAACCTTATTCGAGATGAGCCATGGAGAACCCAATGCACAAGTGGAACCCCCATTGCCATATTTAGCTTAATAGAGTACGGTAGAACAGGCCTATATAAGAAAATGATTAACCATAAAGCGTATACGACCTTTGAGGGTGCAAACTACCTAGGAAATCAAAAACTATTGGATCCAGAGCTAATAAATGAGGTTAGCTATGAGGACCTTTTCTATAATATTGCAAAAAACCTTGTAAACACGCCGATGCGGGGAGGCAATGTGAAAAGTGAGACCGAGCAATATATGTCCGATGCATTAAAGAGAGGATCAAAAGGTTTGGTTATTTATTCGCATGAGCAATGCCAAATGTTAGCGCCAAGGCTCCACGAGGTTGAGAAAACAGCAGCTGAGAGAGGACTTAAGGTAATTTCATTGAATGGAGACTGTATCCTTGGTGTACCTCCTGGCCCCGCTGGAATTAGGCTGGGCACTTTTCTTACCAACCTTAATGAGGAGCTTCACTTACCGCAATTGGATAACAAGATGGATGTGGTTGACAATGGCATAAATGGCAAAAGTACTGCTACATGGCGTGTGGGAGTCGATTTTGGAAGTGGATTTAGCAAGTATTCCATAGTTGATGCTAACGCTAGGGTCGTTAAATTTAGCGTATTTAACTCGGGAATAGATTATACCTCAATTTTAGATTTAGTAAAAAAAGAGGTGGGTAACAGCAACGACTATCAATTGGCAATTACGGGTGTGGGTAGTGACAATCCAAACTTTGGAGATATTTCAAGTGCTCAAATCACTGAGATTAGCGCACTGATAAAGGCAATTAGACACCTATTTAAAGATAAAAGAAACCTAGTTGTGATTGATATCGGAACACAGGATGTGAAAATTGTAAAGTTCGATGGTGACTCATCGAATCCTTGGATAAACACAAATAAAAGCTGTGGGGCAGGAACGGGCATGGTCCTCGCCCAAATTCTCGACAGGTGGCAAGAGTCTATTCCAGAAATGACATTTCAAAAACTTGATGATCTAGCGCTACATGCAGACAGCGCCGAGCTGATTAACACCACCTGTGGTATTTTTGCAGTTACCAATGTTATTTCGGCTCTCGTTCAGGCCGATCCAGAAAGGCGAAAAGTTATCCTTCGGGGAGTATATCAGTACCTGGCAACGCAAGCCATAAAACTTCTCCCAGTTGAGGACCAAAGCGGTGGTAGGGTTATACTAACAGGGGGGTTGGCAAACCATAAAACGCTAAGGGCAGTATTTAAGGAAAAGGGGTTTGAACTAGTACAAGTACCCCACTCTATTCATCCTCAATTCCTTGTCTCGTACGGATGCGCCATCGCACTATAGGTTTAATATAAAAATATGAGGCTGTCCGAAAAAGGATAACGGACAGCCTCATTTAGATAAGCTTTGACCTTAAAATTTAAAGAAATTAATGGAACTGATTAGCTGCGAAGATTTCTCCGAGAGCTCATCGGCATTTGTGGCCAGCTGTTCGGATGCCGCTGCGTTTTGCTGAGAAATACTATTAAGCTGCTGAATTATCGAATTGATCTGTTCAATGCCTGCATTTTGCTCATTACTAGATGCTGATATTTCCTTAACCAACGACGATGTTTTTTGAATCTCGGGAGCTATGCTGGTTAGCTTGGTATTTGCAAGGGTCATTGTTTCAACACCTTGTTTCGAACTCTGCTGAATTTTCTCAGCAGCCAGCTTACTCTTCTCTGCAAGTTTTCGAACCTCACTGGCAACAACAGTAAATCCTTTTCCATGCTCACCTGCTCTTGCGGCTTCAACCGCTGCATTTAAGGCTAGAATATTGGTTTGAAATGATATATCGTTAATGATTGAAATTTGATTGGCGATATCAACCATTCGGTCTACTGCTTCTTGTGCTATTTTATTGCTTTCGTTGATGCCCTCAGCACTAACATCTGCTATTTTTTCTGTAATCCGTGCATTCTCTGCATTCTGATTTACATTGGCCACCATTTCCTCAATGGAGGAAGAAACCTCCTCGGCAGATGCGGCCTGTTCGCTTGCGCTTTGAGAAAGCATTTCGGAATTCTCCTTGAGGGCTTGACCCGTTTTAGCAAGATCGTTAGTTACATGATTAAAATCTGTCATAATTTCCTCAAGCTTATCCGAAAGCCTTGTGATTGATCTAGATATCTCGCCCAGCTCGTCGTTTCGACTAATAAATTGATGGTTAATCTTTATCCTCAGATTCCCTGTGGATATTTCATCGACCTTGGAAGTTAAATCGCTCAGTGGCTCTCTAACAAGTTTTGATGTTAGATAGTAAGCAGCAAAAAGCATCGAAACGGCTATGGGTATTCCCCACGACAAATGGCTTAAACCCAAGGCCCCCACCATAAAAGCTAGAGCTGCCACAATATCAATTACCACAAGAAAAATCACTCCTACAGTAAAAACAATGGTCTTTTTAAAAATTGAACGAAGTAAGAAAAAGGCAAAAACGCCGGTAACCAAAATAGCTACTACTCCAATAGAAATTGTGCTTGATTCCATAAAATTAATTTTAAAATAAAACTTATTTGATTGGTAATTAAATTTTAAAAAACATTGTAAATATTACTGAATCACAAAAAATTGATGAATTCTTAAACCTTTTAAAAAGTACAAGCATATATAAATTCAAAAAGATTCATGTTGAATAGATTTTTACCCTCTCTATACTATGTGTATCAAAACCCCCATTTGTGACAACGAATTCTAATCTTTTTTTTTAACAAAACTTGCTGGCATCACATATAGCCCTGATTATCTGTTCGTTTAAAACATAAAAAATAAATAGTTAAAAGTAGGTATTTGAACATTTGTAGGGAATAAAGATTTGCTTAACCATCCTAAGAAGAGGATAAGGTTCACAGATACTCCTATGCGAGGCTAATTTCAGTAAAATTTTCAATAAATTATGTTTGATTATTCACAAAAAGGAGCTTAAACTAAGAGTTAATAAACCTATAATATATCACAACATTTCATACTCTTCTTGTAAGTAAATAGTGATCCTATTTTCTCACGGTTAAACCTTTTTTAGTAGATTTGCAAGCACTGACCAGCATTTAATGATGTCGTTTACTAATAAGGAGCTGTTTACTGGTATTGTTGAACAGAACCAAGAGGTTCTGAATTACCTCTATAAGCACCTCTTCTCTTCGGTAAAAAAAACCATTTATAAGTTTGGTGGAGATTATGATACGGCAAACGAGGTGTTTCAAGAAGCGATTATAATACTTTACAGGAAAGCCAAAATGGGTGAGCTTAAAGAACCTATTATGGTTGAACAATACATTATGGGAACTTGTAAAATCATTTGGAAAAGGCTCTATCTAATGGAAACCAAAAAGATATTGACACTCAAAAACACCTCCCTAGCTGACGATAGTAAGATCCAGATACTAATTAAATATAGGCAAAGTTTACGAATGAAGCTTTACTACGAACATTTTATGGAGCTTAGCTCCATCTGCCAAAGGATTCTAAGAGCGTTTTTTGAGGGGACTAGCTATATTGAAATTGCTGAAGAGTTTGGTTTTGCCTCGGAAGAATACGCGAGAAGAAAAAAGTATCTTTGTAAAGAGTACCTCGTAAAAAGCATTAAGAGTGATCCTCAGTATGGCAAACTAATTGGAGAATTGGATGATGAACTATTCGAGATTGATTGATGATTACTTACTAGGCAACCTTTCGGAAAAAAATCGAAAGGCCTTTGAAGCGGAGCTAGCCATCAACCCAAGACTTCGAAAAGAGGTTAAACTTTGTATGGAGCTAAAAGAATCAATTTATGAGGACGATGTATTTGCCCTAAGAGAGAAGTTGAACATTTCACAAAAAGCGTTTTATAAAGCAAAAATCAGTAAGAGGGCTATGCTAATAAGCTTAGTTTCGGCGGCAAGCCTACTACTTATCTTTGGTCTTAAGATCTTTTTTGTTGATAATACGCCAAATTACGAAAAACTTTACCATAAACATTTTCAACCCTATAAGATTTTAGGAGATAGCAGAGGTGACAACCAAAGCAAGCCGATTAGTCACTTTGATGATGGGGTTAAACTATACACCATAGGGGAATATGAACAAGTAACGCCTTTGCTAGAGAAACGGATTGCTAGAGACTCCAATGATTTTGAACTAATCCTAATGCTGACCACGGCATACCTTGAAACAAATAATGCGGAAAAAGCTGAAAAAATTCTATCTAAAATAGAATACAACAGGAACAATATTGCCTATACCGAAACCCTGGATTGGTATCTAGTTCTCTCAATTCTTCGGCAGGGCAGAATTGAAGAGGCTCAACGCATTTTTGAGAAAATTGCCAAAGATGGAGGGCTATACTCAAAAAAGGCTCTATCAATTCTCGAATCTCTTGAAAAGAAACCTCCTAGCAATAGAATAGATAAGAATTAGCAGTGCTGTAATTGAAGCTAACCAAATGGATATTTTTAACCATTCGGGATATACCAATGCCCCGCTGTACCCAATTAGCTGGTACGAAGCCCAAAAGTATGGGTGTGATCGAAGGGGGTCGGCAGTTTCTATAAATTTTTGCTGAGCCTGTTGCAATGCAATATTCTGCGGGCTCCCTTTTGTGAGCATTTTCGAAAATTCAACTGTAATCTCACTTCCGCTATAGTCTTCGACCCTCCATTGAGCAGCAATTAACGACTGCGCACCAACATACTGAAAACTTCTGGCCAAGCTAAGCAATCCCTCCCCTCTGACCATACTACCATCGCCACTTCGACAAGCGCTGATAACAACAAGTTTAGCATTAAGCTTTAGCTCATAGATCTCATATGTATTCAAAAAACCATCCTCATTGGAATCAATTGACTTGGCAAAGATGAGCTTAGAGTATAGCGGATTCTCCTCGTCAATGTGAGTGTGCATAGCTAGGTGCAAAAGGTTATATTTATGAGCAACATCCTTGAAATGGCATTCAGTTGCCCTATTACCCACAACTAGATTCCCTTTTAGCATTTCGCTTAGTGCCATCGCCTCCCTTTCGGCTCCTGGCAAATCGCCCAGCCCATGTCGATATGATATTAAACTAGATTGGGGTGTGGAATTATTCTCATAAGAGGGAGCATAGGAAATAGATCTTATGGCAAAGGAGCGACTAGTACCCTGATTAGTATAAAAAAGTTTGGTTGATGGGTAATAGGAAATCGGAGTACTTTTCACTAAATATGGCAGTGAGTAATAGCCCCTTGGATTTTCGACCCTATGCTCGGTAAGTGCAGCAAATGGAACTGCAGATAAGTTAAGATGAGGAACAATTATTAGTTCCTTCCCCTGAATTATTCCCTCGAACGGTTCTAATAAAACCTTATATAGATAGGACGAAACTTCTGAAAAAGTTTCGAGGTTGGACCGACTAAACTCATCAAAACTTGGGGGGTTAACCTCCTTCTGGAAAACCTCAAAACTATCAAAAAACTTATCATCTAGCTTAATGAATTTCCACTGAAATTCGGTTGGAGTAACCACAAAGCTAATCAATGAGGAGTCAATAACAATATAATCAATAAGAATCTGCGATTGTTTTAACTTGCTCTGAATATTTGCAAATGAAACGGATGTGGTATCGTACCGTAATGAATAGTATTCGGGGTATTTGCTCTCAATGGCTGCAACTAATTGCTTATATTCTCTTTGCACATCAAAAATTCTGTTCTCAATGCTTTGCAACTGCTTAGCCGAGGGTGTTGGTTTAGATTTCTCCTCATAGTATAGCTCGTATAAAGCTCCAACACTCTGCCTTATATCACTTTCCTTCGAAACAAAATCCTTGGGAATACCAGAAAATTTAAGTCCACGCTCCCTCAAAAGTGCCTGGTTGAGCACGGCTGCCTTAGCTTTTGACGATACCCTAAAAGCAAACTCAACCGCCTCGGGGATTTGATCTGAAAAGGTAAAGCAAGCTTTAATGGTATTAAGGTATAGGGTGTGGTATATATCATCTATATACAATTTATCCCCATCATCTAAAACACCAGCCCTTTGCTCATCCATAAAAGATATTGCTCTAGAGAAGTATTTAAAGGATTGATGGGCAAGATGTTTCTCACCGCTTTCAACAAAACGCTCAAGGAACACTGCCCCAATACCGTCAAAGCATTGAATAGCAATTAGTGGTGAAAAAAAGTTGGTTAATGAGGATTCGAGAAAGTTTTGCGATGTGTGATGCTTGGTATTTAAATCTAACGATTTTAAAAAGTACTTTTCGGCACCATCCAAATCACCCCTCGTTTTAAGAAAAAGTGCATAGTTACGAAGTAATAGTCCAAGTTGGGAACTAAAAGAATTGACTCTCTCTCCTATTCTTATCCCTTTTAGGAAGTATTTGTTTGCCAATTCATAATCACCAATATAACGATGAGTCGTTCCTAAATTACTATATAAGGCCATTAGGTCTGAAGACCTCCATTGATCTCCCTTAATTATTTGTTCTTCCACATTTTTAAAAAATCCGACTGCATTTGAATAGTCCTTTATCACCAGATAAGTCAACCCCACTGCACTTAAAGCATTGCTGTAATAAACGTTGTTATACCTCTTTGACATAGACAAGGAGTTCTGAGCAGCCTCCAGAGCATCATCAAACATTCCAGCCCCTCTATAAGCAGCTGAAAGTTTTATAGCAGCTAGAACCAGATGGGAAGAATTAGCCAACGAATCCGGCCCTAAAAGGGCAATCCCGTTTTGGATATAAGCTATTGCCGATTTGTAATCCTGATTATACGTTAAGCAGTCTCCAAATGCATAGTAGGTAATCCCCAGCCTAGAACTGGGTGGATTGTCCATACTCAGCAAAGCGGATTCGGCCTTGCGATAGTAGAAAAGAGCGGAGTCGATATAGCTCATATCCTGCTTAAGTATGGCCAGGTTCAGATAGCCATTGGCAAGCCTGTCTTTCGGGAAATCAGGTATAGACTCCCGAATCCTTAATGATTTAACAAACATATCGCTGGCCATCTCGTGATTGCCCTCCAAAAGATAGTCAACCCCTGTGTTATTGTATTCCTTTGCTAGGCTATCGAGATTTTGAGGAAGTGGTTTAGCATTAACCAAAGGGGTAGCCGATGCATTATCTATTGCAAAATAGAATGCACTAGCGATAATAATGGAACCATATAATCTTAGAATTCCCATTGGTATAGGCTCGAAATATAAGAAAAATGCTGAAGGTGGAGGTAGTGTTTCCCATAAACATTTGCCCTCTGCTGATGATTGCATAGCCTTATTTAGAACCTGTTTAAGTTCAAATTTTAAATTGCTACGGGCTTTAGCCCGTGGATGGAGCAAGAGAGTAGAGTGGCTTTAGCCACATTAACAAGCTTATTATTGGGCTAAAGCCCATGGCAATTGCCAGAGTAACCATCAAGAATATAGATCAAACTGTTTCTTTATTCAGAGAAGAATTCTTCTTTACCCTCGACTTGTAAAGATGCTTTAAAGGGCTAAACAGCCTTTGAAGTAGCGATAGATCCTCGGTGGTGATCTCGGACATACCCTGCAGCTCGCGGTCCAACTGAATGGCTACGCCATAGCTGGTGGTTGTGCCGCCTGGCAATTCTGCCACTGCGGGATACCCTTGCTCGGTATAGCCAGAAGATACGCTTCGGATAAACCCTTCGACCATACCAAACTCCATATACGAGTACCCATCGAGCTTAATATTTACCCGCTGCCCGGGTTTTACCTTGCCTGCGCCAGCAAAAGGGATAACCAAACGAGCCTGGACTTCGCCAATGCTCTCTGGCGTAATGGCAAACAGGGATATTCCCGTGGTTACCTCCTGCAAATCGCTCCAAATGCTCATAAAGGTTAACTTGCCGGTTGATGTAGATATCAGTAAATAATTCTTCTCCCAGCTTGCCAATGTAGTAACTAGCTGCGAATGGGCGTTGGCAATATCCTCGGTCAGCCTCTTTCGTTGGCTCTCGTATTCCAAGCGTGTATCGGTAATCGATTGCTTTAACCGTTCCATGGTAATTGCCGTATTGGAAATGCTAAGCTGAGCACCCTCAAGCGCTTGTAGCTTGGATAGGATGGCAGCCTGCGATTTCTCAAAATCAACAGCAGCAATTACTCCGCTGGCAAATAGCGCCGAGTCGCGGTTAAACTGCTTTTGGGTTAGCTCAATATCTTTTAGTGTAAGGTTTCGTTGATTTTCGAGCCTTTGGCTATACACCTCGTACTGCTTTAGCTCCCGCTGCAGGGCATCAATTTTCTGCTGATGAAACCTCTGCTTGCAAAATATCTGGTAATCGTTAATAGCCCTGCTAAAGGCATTGTAAGTCGATTGCACCTCGCCAAGCACAAGATTTTGAGGCAAATGTATTGAGTTAAGACTATCGGCAATGACAAAGGTTGATATAAATTGAGATAGTTGGAAGATGTGGCTGTAATTTGCAGGATTCTCAATTACGCCCAGCGTATCGCCTTTGGATACCTGCTGTCCGTCTGTAACAAAAATGGCGGCTGGTTTACCTGTTGCACGAGCCACCACCACCGAAGGTGGATTCTCGGCAGTTATCACCACGGGAGCCATCACCGTGTCGGGGTAACGGAAGAATATGCTGCCAATAAAAATAATGGCAATTACAGCAAACACAATGGTAATACCCCAGCGAACAATCCAGCGGGGAGGTGTACCGAGTATCTCGGTTATCTCATCGGATTTTATGTTGATTTTTGCTTCCATATGCTGACTATAGTTTGAACGCGGATCCGCCAGTGGTCGGACACGTGACGCGGATTTAAAAGATCCTCGCAGATCTTTTTGTGCGGATTATGCGTAATCAAAAATCTATTCTCCAGTTCCTCTTATCTGCGTAAATCTGTTCGATCTGTGTTATCTGCGTTCCAAAAACAATTACAACTCCAACTGATTCTTAACCAATGTATAGTAGGCTCCCTTTTTTGCGCTTAGCTCCTTGTGGGTTCCCACCTCAACAACCTGGCCACCCTCCAGCACAATAATCTGGTCGGCACTTTTTACCGTGCTTAGCCTATGCGCCACCACCACCGAGGTTCTGCCCTTGATAAACTCCTGCAAGTTCTCAAGAATCACCTTCTCGTTGTTGGCATCGAGCGAATTGGTGGCCTCATCTAAAAAGATAAACATTGGATCTTTGTAAACCGCGCGGGCGATTAGGATACGCTGCTTTTGTCCCTGGCTCAGTCCATGCCCCTCGCCCCCTATCTTGGTATTATAACCCAGCGGTAACGAGGCTATAAAATCGGAAATATTGGCAATGCGAGCGGCCTCAATCAATCGCTTCTTATCAATAGTCTCAACCCCCGGCGCAATATTACGGGCAATAGTATCGGAAAAGATAAAGCCATCCTGCATCACCACGCCGCACTCCTCGCGCCAGCGACGTAGGCTATATGCCTCGAGGTTGTTGCTGCCCAGCCGAATCTCGCCAGTTGCAATGGGGTAAAAGCCCAGCAGTAGCTTTACCAGCGTTGTTTTACCGCTCCCGGATGTCCCCACAATTGCAGTTTGCTTGCCCTCGGGTATGGTTATGCTAACCTCGTTTAGCACCAGCTCCGAATCAGGTCCCTCGTATCGGAACGATAGATTATTCACTGATAGTGCAGCATTATCGGGGATATCGGAAATGCTCGATGCTGCGGTATCCTCCTCATCGTCCCTGAGGTGTACCTCGCCAAGCCTCTCGAGGCTGATCTTGGCATCCTGGGTAACGTTGATAAAGTTGATAAGCTGATCGATGGGGCTGTTGAGCTGCCCAATGATATACTGAATGGCCATCATCATACCCAATGTTAAGTTTCCCTCTACCACGCTTTTGGCTGCCAGTACGGTGATAACAATATTTTTCACCTCGTTGAGCAGCACCGCACCGCTCTGCTGGTACTGACTAAGGGCTAGCCCCTTAACGCCCACGCGGAACAGGCGTGCCTGAATGCTCTCCCACTCCCACCGTTTCTGCTGCTCGCATCCGCTCAGCTTAATCTCCTGCATCCCTTGGATAAGCTGTATAAGACTGCTCTGGTTGGCCGACATCTGGGCAAACCGCCGATGGTCTAACTCGGCACGTTTTTTAAGGAACAGCCATACCCAAGCCGCATACAGCGCGCTACCGATAAAGAAAACGGTAAAAATTTGAGCGCTGTAGAAAAGCAGCACCGCCCCAAAAATTACCAGGTTAACCAGCGAGAATATCACGTTGAGCGAAGTGCTGGTAAGAAAACTCTCGATACGCCTATGATCGCCAATGCGCTGCATAAGGTCGCCTGTCATCTTGGTATCGAAGTAGCGCATGGGCAAGCGCATGAGCTTGGCCAAGAAATCGGATATTAGCGATACGTTGACCCGTGTACCCAGATGTAGCAATATCCACCCACGGATAAACTCCACCGATACGCGGCTTAGCGTTAGCACCAGCTGCGCTATAAGCACAAGGTATATAAAGCTGATATTGCGATTGCCAATACCCTGATCGACTATGCTCTGGGTAAGGAACGGGAAAAGCAGCTGCATTAAGCTACCCAGTATCAAGCCCAGGAATAACTGAACAATCATCCGATGGTATGGACGCAGGTAGCTAAACAGGAACCCAAAGCTACGGCGGTTGGGCTTCTCGTCGCGGGCCGAGTAGAACTCGGGGGTTGGCTCAAGAAGTAGCGCAATACCCCTTTGCTCGCCATCCTCGGTAGTTGAGTACCAACAGCGGGTAAACTCCTTTTGAGGAAATTTTAGCAGTCCACCTGCGGGATCGGCCACATGAATAGTCTCGTTGCCCTTACGTCCCGATATCTTGTAAACCACCACAAAATGCTGCTGGTTCCAATGCACAATGGCAGGCAGTGGTGCCTCGTTGCGCAGCTGTTCAAAGCTTAGCTTTACGCCCATGGTGCGCAACCCAATGCTCTCGGCAGCACGACTAATACCCAGCATGCTCACCCCCTCGCGGGTTATATGGCTACGCTCACGCAGGGTCTCTAAATTGTAATGCTTACCGTAATAGCGCGCCACCATTCTTAGGCAGGTTGGCCCGCAGTCCATGGCATCGTGTTGGGGGTAGTGGGGGAAAGGCATTTAGTGAATATAAAATGTAAAATGATGAATTTTGAATGTAAAAGTAGGAAGAAAAGTTATATGTAGTTCATTATGTTGCCACTTACTCACCCCAAAGCTGCTTGTTCATCTCTGCCACTCGTTCATGGTTAACCAAAAACCCCGTTTCCCGTGTATAAGTACCGCACTCCTCAACCGGCACGTAGCCCTCCTCGCCTTGCCACTTGGCTATGTAGGGGTTGTAGGTGCATTTGGAGGGTTGGGAGTAAATATTTTCGGGATCCTTAATAAATACGCGGCAATCGGGACACATATGGCGGAACTCGCAATCCTTGCACACGTCTATTTGATCCTTGGTGATGTTCCAGTGCTTTTTAAAATCGGGATGATTTAATGCTTGCTCTAGAGTTGTGTCTTTAATGTTACCAAAGGATTGGAAACAGGATGGGCAGTTTTTGATGTTACCGTGGGTGTCGATGGATATTTTTCGATTAAGGCAACTATTGTGATTGTTTGACTCAAAGAAGAAATCGTTATTACAAATGAAGTAACTAGGGCTTACCACTCCACATTGTTCTACACCTAAAAACATCTCTTTGGTAAGTATAACCTGACAGTTATTATATGTTTTAACTGATGTAGAATCTGCTGAATAACAAATGATGCTAACGATAGACTCAAATTCCCTGGTAATGAATTTAATGAGTTCCTCACTAAAGGGAACAACTAACTCAACTCCTCTAATATTCATTCCAACAATACATTGCAGTACTTTAACAACTTGGTTCTCTTCTACGTTGGGATAAAACCTTAATTGTAGGGTTTTGCATCCAATTTTGTCTAGTTGTTCTATGGCTTCTATTAAATCATATGTCGAGTCTATACTCCAGTCAACAATGCAATTAGTAATTGAGAAAGGACTATACCAATTGGTTTGTACGGAAGGGAATAGGTTCTCATCACCTTTTGGGCATTGAAAAATGATTTCCTTATCCAATAGCTCAGTGAAACGATTATTGGAGAGTCCTTGAAGTAATTCTTCGAGAATAATTTCTAAACCTAGCAATTCGAAGGTAGGCTTGTCAATAGCAAAAACGTCCTTTCTGGAAATATCGTAAACAGCATAATTTTTATACCCATCTATTGGGAAACAATTAGCAAAACGTTTATAGTATCTCATATCTAAAAATATGTATCATAATTGAAAACTAAATATTCTGGATATAGGCTTAGAAGGCTGATCAACAATAACCCTATTCGATTGCAACCTTACATTTGATACTATTTTCAATACTCTTACCGAACTATTCTCTAACAGTACAGCATTTCTCACACATAATGGCATAATCGTTTTGCGAGGTAACAAGTTCTCATCCTTCATGTGTCAAATATTTAGCAATTTCCATTTCAATAGGGTAGTTGCAATTCTTGCTAACCATTTCGATATTTCCTACTGGATTAACCTCCAGGAAAAAATACTCTTTTTGGGGCGTAACTATCATATCTATGGAGCCCGTATCCAGCCCTAACTTATCCATAAGGTTGCGTAGTCGTTTTTCTACTAGCATAGGTAAAAGGAATGGAACCATACGGTTGGGCCTTTCGTCATCATAATTTCTGAAGTCGATTAAAGTTTTAGAGTTGTTCTGTGAGAAAATTGCCATTGAGTAGTATGTGTCCTTTACAAAAAAGATTCTCAACTCTATCCACTTTTCAATTCTATGTTGAACTAATGAGGGGAAAAATTCTAAATCCCTATCAAAAGATAATACCTGCACAGAAGTTGTTAGCATTTTCGAGGATGAGCCATCTGTATTTCGAAAAGTCTCCGCTTCGCTAATGGGTTTAGTTATTAATGGTTTACATTTCAATTCATCATACAGAACACTACCTTTTCCTGTTACAACTATTTCTGGAATAGAGAGACCACACTCCTTCGCAATAGTCAAAACTATGGGTTTATTGATAAAAGACTTTGGAAAGCTTCCTATAGCCCCCTTTTTTCGTTCTAAGACGAAGAAGATATAGTGTTGTAGAATTTTCCACTCGTTCGATAAGAATTGCCCAACCTGCTGTACCCTATGTGGCTGATTTCCCAGTTCGGATATTGCAGCCTTTACGCAGTTTGGAGCAAGGCTACCCCTTCTATACCATATGTTGTTAAACTGACATAGGTCGTAAACTCTACCATTCACTTCCACCTCAATAATTCCTTTGCTTGGTGAAACATTTACAATTCTTACCTCATCCTCCCTATTGATGCGTAAAAACTTTTTCCCTTTCAGTATTAACCATTGCACTACCTCATCGGTGGTACGCTCGCACTCCTCGCTAAACATTAGGATCATTTTGCTTTAATCTATTTATTTAGTGGGACAATCAATACATCAACAATACTTTTGCTAATTCGAAACTCTTTGAGTAATTTCCATTTATTTTCAATAATGATTGGGCTTTTAGCCAACTGACTTTCTAAACTAAAACCGCTATTCTGATAAAAAGATTCTCGTATTTCTGAATGAGCACGAATTACAGACAGCGCCATTAAATCAAACTCGTTTGAATTGTGCTCAATAGCAGCTTGTTTCTTTTTAGTATAACCAATTTCATTAAATTTACAAATAAGCCCTTCAAAGGGGAAGAAGTCAATATTATAGAAAAAAAGAGCATCAATATCCTTTTTAGAAGCATCACGAGCTGTCTCCAACCCCAACGATAATCGATACGCATCAATTGCCTTAAGATTTTCCTCACTTTTTACCGTCTCATAAGTTATAGTTCTTGTTTCCAAATCAACTATCAAATCAAAACCACCCAGCTGGCGGGTCGAGTCCAACTCGCTATGCGCCATGGCTGAGGCAAGAAATTGGGGTGTAAGTTCGCCATTGAATACCGCCTTGCGAAGGAGTGGCTCAAGATCGCATTGCGAAAAATCCATAGATTTGTATGGCTCAGCATTTAGATCGATATCATTCTCCTTTGGATATTTCAATTGATTCCTAAGTCCAAAATGATGTAGTAAGACATCAAGAGGAAAATGGAATCTGCCGTAGATGGGGACGATCGGAACTCCCCTTTCCGAGATCAATGCGTGCAACACCTTGGCATGCTCATACACCAGGCTATCGTAACTCGATTTAGGCTTTCGGTTTATTAGGAAATCTTGTTCTCGCTCTCGTAGCGTGTCAAGTGTAGCCATATAGCTAGAGTCAACCCTAGAAAGGTAAACCGACCTAAGGAAACTACTGCTTTGCCTAATCTCCTCCCATATAGGCTCGGGGAGCTCTTTAAAGTATCGGGAATTCAGCGTATTGATATCAACCCCTTTGGTAATCATCTCCATTATCCACTCCTTGGCCTGCGCATGCTCCCCAATTAGTATTGCGCACAGGGAGGCATTGTGAAGGTCGTTGACGTGCCTTTTCTCGAACCTTGAGAAAGTTCTACTATAAGTATCGTAGGCTTTATGGAAATTAAGCTCGAATACGCTGAGCTCTGCCACATTAATGCTATCGTAGTATGCTCTATAATTCTCTGGCAGAACACCAAAAGCATTCGCTGGGAATGAAAGACTAATCAATAAAACTAAAATGTAAAGCCATCTCATAAATCCTGTTTTTTATTAAAAAATTGTAAAATAAGAATTCTTATGGGACAAATCTCATACTGTTTAACAAATCAACATTTCGTATTTAACTAACACCAAGTTTCCCATACAGAAATAACTCAAAAGTTATTATACATCGAATTTAAATTTCTTAAACAATTTGTATTTACTGTAAATTAAGAAAAAAGAGGGTATCCGTTACATTTAGTTACCCTCATTTTACTCCTACTTTAATTTAGTGAACTACCATATATCCAATCCAAAAGAAGTTAATTTGATTTATTAGACAGCTAAACTATTCTAATCTTTTTACCGTAATTATGGTAAAAAAATAAAATCGTTCAATGAAAATAAACAAACGTTTTCAATCCTGTATCAATTTTTAGCATTGAATATCAACAGAAATTACTCCTAACCCGTTATATGGTACAAGATAAGTACTTACACAACCATCATCTGAAACCTCTGCATATTCTTTTCCCCTATAATAAGCTCCTCCAGAAGTAACCATCGACCTTTCACCAGTGTAATGAGATGTACCACCACCATACACTTTAGACATATCTACAGAATTCTTTTCAAATTTTTTTAAAACACTCTCCATAATTTTGAATTATTAGGTTTCCTACTCTTGCGGACGACCCGCAGGGCTTTTCGGAACCCGCCCACCAAACCCACCCTTTGGGCCCATCCAGAATGCTTTGGCATACCAAAGGTAAGTTGCTTCCCTGAAACCACATTTCAGGGAAGCAACTACACCTATGTTTAACAACATATTTTTCACTCAACAGTTCGCTTATAACCCTAACTAACAGTTTATTACAATGTATTTTCGCTAGCTTAAGAAAAGTGAAATTAAAATAAAAAAAGTTGCGCAATCAAGCCTATACTGCTCACTACTAGTCTTTTACCCCCCCCCTTTTTTTATTTGTATCATTGAATCTTTCATCCAGGGGTTCGAACCCAAACTTAAACTCCACCGGGCGGATGTAGTAATAGGTTTGATTTGTGCGGGAGTACTCAATTTTTGCCCCCAGCTCACAAAGCTGGTTAACGTAGCTATGAACCGTGCGGGCGGTTACGCCCAAGCGCTGGGCCAGCTCGGCGGGTGTTCCCGTGCTGCGGCTTTCAATTGTAATTAGCAACTTTACAGGGCCA
>DDWD01000118.1 GCA_002345825.1 Bacteroidales bacterium UBA2295 | reverse complement strand
ACTTACCTTTGGTATGCCAAAGCATCCTAAATGGGCCCAAAGGGTGGTTAGGTAGATAATGTTTACTTTTTTAATAACTTTAAACAAATTTCAATTATGAAAAAGTTAGAATCAATTTCGGGTAACCTTTTCGAAACCCAAAGGATACCTAATTCTCAAGCCAGTAAAATACTAGGTGGATCGGAGGCAACTGTACACACAAGTTCTACAACAGGCTGGCAATATGAAGATACAAAGAATAGTAATGGAGAGATAAATGTCCATTTCGATAAGCCAATAATACCAACAAATCCATAACTTTTTTATTGAAGTATAGTTCGAGCATACCTATCATTTGATTTAGGTATGCTCGGTTTTAAAATTCGAAATGATGTACAAAACTATTTTATTTTTTTCTGTAGTAATTATTTCCTTCTGCTCATGCAGGACCGAAGAACCCAATTACAATCTTTATAACAACAATATTGAGGAGGTTAATTACCTTCTTTTCAAGGCGGATAGTCTAAGGGCTGAAGAGTTACTTACAAAAGAGGTATTCAATATAAAGAGACCTTTCCTGAGGGATATCCGGGATTTGGTAAAGCTGAGGCTACAGCTGAGAATGTATGACAAATTAGACAATTTGATTGATTACAGTTTTAAGTATGGAATGAGCAAGGAGTACCTTCTGTGCGATTCGCTTATTTCAAAATACTACGAGTCAGATTGGGATGAACGTTTTCCATCATACCTGAAAGCCCGAGAACGGTATATGAGCAAGATTGACACAGCCTATCGTAACACCATTGTAAAACTCATTAACGAGGACCAGAAGTATCGTACCCTAGTTAAGGAGCGTGGCAGGCATATCGACAGCCTCAGAAAAGCCAACGATGCCAGGGTACTAGTAAGGCTTAAAGAGCTTATCGCAGAAAAGGGGTACTTTGGCTTTTCAAAGATAGGAGAGGATATTCTTTGGGGTGGAAATTGTTACAACTTTACCGATGTTTTTTTTAGGCATGTTGAACCTGATTCCAACAGGTTGTATTTCTACCCAGTGCTTATGGACGCCGTTGCCAACGGCGATTTGTATGCTTCGAGTTATGCAGGGATTGTTGATTACGATTGGATAAAAAGTGACACATTTTCATCGCTTTACGGCACAGTTGTTTTCTCATTTAAAGGAGAG
Organism: Bacteroidales bacterium UBA2295; assembly: GCA_002345825.1. Classification (GTDB taxonomy): domain Bacteria; phylum Bacteroidota; class Bacteroidia; order Bacteroidales; family Tenuifilaceae; genus Perlabentimonas. The sequence continues at coordinate 2,141 of DDWD01000118.1, read as the reverse complement.
CAGTATAAATTTCCACTAAGAAACCTCAATCAAATTGACTCCTTGCGGTCATCTATTGGCCTAATTGATTGGGAAAGAAATCTGGAGATGACCAACAGTAACTACGACCCAACGCTAAAGCCGTGGGAATGGTAGTTGTACTAGCCGATAGGCGTGATGAGGCAACCGTTAGGGTTTTAGAATTGCTGAATGCCCTTGGTACAGATTTTTTCCATATACACGAGGCGGACAAAATATGTATCGATAGAATTGATGCTGCAAATGCTGAATTCTGCATTTCAGTAAATCAAGAGGTTCGTTTTAATTTGGCCAAGTGTCTAGTCTGGAACAGGCACTCGTTTATACTAAAACAGGGTATTCTAAATACTGTAGAAGGTAATTGCAATACATCACACCTAAGGAACTTTTTGCACAATGAGGCCATCATACTTACAGAGTATATAATCACCAGCCTAAGGAGTTCTTCCCTTTTTGGATGGCAGGTTAGCGCAAGTGTTAACAAGCTATTGGTAGTTAGCCTAGCTCAAGACTTGGGATTTAATGTACCCGAAACCGTTGTTGTAGGTAATGCAAATGCCATCGATTGGAATGTGCATCACGTCACTAAAAGTATTTCCGAAATCTATCAAATTATTGACGAACAGTCTATGAGCACTAACTTTACCTATTCCATTAACCCTAGCGAATTGGGGCAAGTTGAACAGTTTTTCCCTTCATTGCTACAGAAACGAGTTAGCAAAGTTGGTGATGTAAGGCTGTTCGTGTTTCGAGATCTTTTTTATGCTAGTTTAATAGTAACCGATAATGGCGAGTTAGACTATAGGCAGAACTACAATTTGACCTCAACCCGATTTCTTCCTTACGAGATAGACAAAGCAACCCAGGCAAAAGTATATCGACTTTTAAAAAAACTTGACCTCGATGGCGGCTCGGTTGATTTTATGCTTGATAGCAAAGGAAAGCTATGGTTTTTAGAGGTTAACCCCGAGGGTCAATTCGGGTTTATGGAGTATCATTGCGGATACGACATTGCAAAGCAAATTGCGCTAAAGATTACAGAGCATGTCTCATAATAATAAAACATATAATGGGTTGCCATTATGCTTACTCAAGATGGTAAAGTCAAAGAGGGTTATTCCCCCCTTTAAAGTGAGGGTTTCTTATTCAACTAGGTATAGGTCGCTGGTTGAGCATAAGGGGGCTCCACGTATTGTTTCAAGGTTAGTTGATTTTAAGAAGATGAGACTTAGAAATGATGGTTTATAGGCTTAATAACGATTGTATTCCCGTTAAAGGGGCAAGGCGAAGTGCAATTTACGACTTGAAGCACCTTACCCATTACTTCATACCTAACACTTTACTGGAGCTCTTATCCCAGAATTCTGTTTTTTCTACCAAAGAATGGGTAAATTACTGTGGAATCAATAATGCTGATGTGATTGATTCGTATATCCTTTACCTTAAGAGAAACAGTTTAATCAACAGTCTCCCTAAGAAAATTATCCTAAAAGATTTAAGCCTTTACAAAAGGGTTGATTTAAGTTTCTGCAATGCAATTGTTAGGAGTAAAACTTGTTTTCTTCCTATTGAGATATTGGAAAAGTTGGTTGAGGCAAATATTAAATATTTACAATTAGTTGTAATTAAGGAATGTATAATATCAGATTTACAAGCACTACTTTCCAGTGTTAATTCATTTATTTCCGTTGAATTATTTATAAGAACGCATATTTCAGAGGATTTACTTATAAAATTGGTTGACGATTTTGTTAATGTTAAAGCGATTTTTCTTTTCAACTCAGCAACAGAGCGCGTAATTCAAAATGCTCATCCCGAAATGGGAAATCTGTATTTTATTAACGAAGATATTGAAAACTTGAGCTGTGGCTATGTGTGTAAGGAGTATTTCTGTGTGAATACAGAAATGCTTGCAGTATCCAAAACTTTTAATAGTTGCTTGTTTGGTAAGATATCGATTGATGAAAATGATTTGATTAGTAACTGCTTGTTTTCTGGTGAAAAATATGGAAAGTATCGTGAATCGGATTTTAAAAACCTAATAAAAAACAAAGGATTTACGAAGCACTGGAACATTACCAAGGATCAAATAGATGTTTGCAAGGATTGCGAGTTCCGCCATA
>DDWD01000009.1 GCA_002345825.1 Bacteroidales bacterium UBA2295 | reverse complement strand
CTTCGAAATAGACGATTAATGGTCGGCGGGCGATCTGTGTTTTTTACGTATGACAAGTTGGTTTTCTGTTTTTTTGAGAGTTCGTCTCAAAAGGGCTTTATTATTATACCTTGACATGCTCAGGCGTTTTTGAGATATTATAATCAAATTCATTTTTTTTTACATACAGGAAGTGTGTAATTGCTCACTTTTTCTAGTAGAGATCAACAGTATAGATAGCCTAATATCTTAAAACTTATACTAAGGTTAAAAGCGATGAAGGCAAAAATCCAGTTAGGCGAATTACTTGTTACGAAGAAATTGGTCTCTAAGGAACAAGTCAATGACGCCCTTCGTCTTCAGGTAAGCGGCAATCGTCGTCTTGGTTATTTGTTGATTAAAATGGGGATTATTACCGAGGAACAGTTGCTAGATGTTTTGGCCGAGCAGCTTGAGATCCACAAGATTGATGTTGATAAAGAGTTTATGCACGAGGTTAAAGGACTGTTGCCTCGGTATCTATGTCGCCAGTACAGTGTGCTTCCCCTGCGAACAGAAAAAAATAATGTTATTTCTCTTGCTATGGCTGACCCCTTAGACGACGAAGCAATTAATAACATTGAGAATTATACGGGCATGGTTGTCAAGCCAAGTCTTGTCGGTCACAAGGATATTGCCAAAGCGATTAAGCTTTATATTCCCTTTTCCTTTAAAGAGTTTTTTCATCTGTTGACTTTTAATCGTGCCATAAAATTTACGACTACTGTTGCTGTTATTTTGTTACTTACGAGTAGTTTTTTCTTGGCCAATTATATTTATCAAGAAAAGTATGGAACTATATCGGTAACCCAGGATTCGACTGTTTATAAAAATCATGATTTGATGCTTGGGGTCGAACGGAGTGGGAAAATTTCTTTGTTAGGTCGTGCCGCCAGAGCCGAGGGATATTATTCTGTAACCTTCGATAAAATGGAAACATTAAAAGAATTCATCGAGCAAAAGAAGAAAAATTTTTCTGACAAGCAAGCTGTCTGGTTGCAATGGGTTATAGAAAATAAGATTGAACAAAAAAATAATTCTCATGGTTAACGTCTTTTGTTGATATTTTTTTTGAAGAGGTTACATTGAAAATTGAATGTAACAATTTAAATAAAGGCAAACCAACTGAAAAGTTGGGACGCAAAGCCTCCGGCCTAATTCAGCTTGTAGATTATATTGAAATGGTAGCGGGGTTGCCGGGGATGGATTTACCGTTAAGTTAAATTCTCCGCGGCATCTATTCCAGATTGCAATAATCTGGATGACAATTTATGTCAGGAGGTGCCGGTTATGTTTACCAAAGATTACCCCACGCTACAATCCGCATCAAAACCATCTCGGACACAGAAATCAAAATTGAAGCTATTGGCTATCATTGTTTGTTTTTTGATAACCGCCTTACCTCCCGCTGCTGTTGCCACGGTCTATAAACAGATTAATTTTGAATGGGAATATGATACATCCCTTTCAGGCTTGGCAGGATATATTCTCTACCAAGATGAGCAGCATCTTCAAACCATTAACGATCAAGCCGTTTTGGCTATAGATTTGAGTGTTGGGCTGGAGCCAGGTCATACCACGGCTTTTACCATGAAGGCTTTTGATGAGGATGGTAATGAGAGTGCTATATCCGCACCTTATTCACTGGATGTTCCTGAAGCTGTTGAGAATAATAACTTTTTGCCGACCATCCTATTAAGTCTATCTGCTCTTTCTGGTGATGCCCCCCTTGAGGTTCAGTTTTCCGCTGCGGGGTCAACAGACTTTGATGGTACAATCGTAAGTTATGAATGGAATTTAGGTGATGGCGGGATAGCTTCCTCTGCTTCTGGCATTTACACTTTTGTAACAGCTGGCACGTATACTGTAACTTTGACTGCTACCGATAACGATGGTGGTGTTTCTGAAGCTCAACGTACAGTGACGGTTTCCGGCTTAACCGCGTCCAATGCTCCTCCCACGGCTCATGTAACTCTTTCCGCCAGCTCAGGCCAAGCCCCCCTTCTTGTCGAATTTTCTCCGGACGGATCGATGGACCCTGATGGTACCATCGCTTTTTATGCATGGGATTTTGGTGATGGTGAATCTGCACTAACTTCTACCGCCAGTCATGTTTCTCACACGTATACGATAGCCGGTACTTACGTTATTAATCTGACTGTGACCGATAACGCTGGTGGGGTTGCATTGGCGCAAACAACCGTTATCGTTTCATCCCCTCCTCCAAATGTCGCCCCAACTGCTATGCTGAACCTGTCAACTAGCTCAGGGCGGGCGCCCATGGCTGTGGAATTTTCTGCGGAAGGTTCATCGGATTCCGATGGAACTATAGTCTCTTATTTATGGGATTTTGGTGATGGTGGTACTGCTGTAACCTCTACTGCCAGCTATACCTATAGCACTGCCGGTATTTATACTGTGACGTTGACTGTACGCGATAATAATGGGACAGTTGGGAAAGCTCAGAGTTCAGTCACAGTCCAGGCAGCCAACAAATTACCCACGGCTGTGGTAACGTTGTCTCCTCAGTCAGGAAAGGCGCCATTTGATATGGGGTTTTCAGCATCAGGAACAACTGATGTTGATGGGACGATTGTCTCCTACGCCTGGACTTTCGGTGATGGTGGTTTTGCTGTAACAGATATCGGTAATCATACTTTCACCGCCGCAGGAGTATATATCGTTACTCTGACTGTAACTGATAATAATGGTGGTGTGAGTAAAGCTCAAGGTACGGTGACGGTCGCCGCCGCGAACAAGGCGCCGACAGCCCTGGTGACATTATCTACCTTGACCGGCAAGGCTCCGCTTGCGATAGATTTTTCAGCAGCGAAGTCAACGGATTCGGATGGAA
>DDWD01000007.1 GCA_002345825.1 Bacteroidales bacterium UBA2295 | reverse complement strand
AACAGCGCAGGGCATCGGAACGCTCATCCTCAAAATAATCGATAATATAGACCTTGCCATTGTAGATAACAGGAGCTGCGTGCCCCTCACCCAGCTCCACGCTCCACTGGATTCTGGGGCCTTCGTTCCCAAAACCATCAATTAATTTTGTGTTTCCTTTGTAAATATTGTCAAAATCGGCACCACGGAACTGTGTCCACTTGCCTTTTAATGATGAAGAATGGCTCTCGAACTCCTCGAAGAACTCGCCAATATTAACAACCTCGCTGGTATCAAGTCCACCCGCAGGTCTATTATCCATACCCGGAACGCTCACCGCAAGGTGTTTAACTGGGTTGTACAAAAACCAGAATAGGAACGATGATACAGCAATAATTGCAAGAGTAAAAATAATTCTGTCTAGTCGCTTCATTTTAAACTATAAGCCATAATGGCATTTCCATGCCTAATATACAATACTCCTTGGTGTATAGCAGGTACTGACCAATGCGGCCCTCGCCCAAAAGGAACTTTAAAAGTACTTACCACTTTAAAATCGGTTGTCGAAGGTTCAACCAGAGCAATATTACCCGAACGCTCCTCGTAGCAATATAGCATACCATCGGCCGAAATAATTGAACCCTTAGAAAACCACTCCTTCTCGTACATAGCTTCTCCAGTATCCCAGCTAATGCAAGCCCAATTTCCACGTGCATTGCTAATCCAATTTGATCCATAGAGATAACCATTAACCAGCACCACTCCACCGTGATGCACATCGAGAGTATGGTTAGTCCAGTCGAGGGTTAGATTTCTATAATCGTTGGATAGAGAGTAAATTGCCCCAACGTGGTTATAACCACTGGTTATAAAGATTTTTCCATCGCTATATATTGGGGTGTTGGTATTGGTATATGGCGCACCAGGCCAAACCTCTAAAGCCTGCTCATTCTGTAGGCTTGCATAGTTCGTATAGCTAAGTATTTCGCCATTTTTGGCATCAACAACCACTAGATAAGTTCCTGTAACAGTGACAATAAGTTGCTTTTCTTTCTCCTGCACCAGCAGAGGCGATGTGTAAGCGGCGGTATCCTTAAGGCTATGGGTTTGCCAAATGGTTTCACCAGTATTCCTATCGAGAGCAACCAGTGTGGTTTTATCGCCAGCAGGGGTAAAAATCACCTTATTATCAATAACAAGGGGCGATTCGGAACATCCCCAGGTGCCAAAGCGCGCGCCAAACTCCTTTTGAGTATCCACACTCCAAATAACATTGCCATTAGAGACATCGAGGCATGCCACAACCCCCGAACCGCTAGTAGCATAAACCCTATTACCTAACACAGTTGGTGTGCTTCGGCTGTCGGAAAACGAAACTGTCCAACTTTTACCATAAGGGGTTTGCCACAATATATCGCCCTGTTTGTTAAGAGCAACCAGCACATCCATTGTGTCCACAATACCTGTTAGGAAAACTCCACTTTGAGTAACTGATACCGAGGAATACCCCTTTGGCAACGACTCGTTCGACCATAATAGCTCTGGCCCATTCTGTGGCCATTCTTTTAAAAGTCCCTTATCGGGGTAAATGCCACTACGATCTGGTCCACGCCATTGAGCAATCCCTGGCGTAACATTACACCCTGCCAGTAGGGCTAGAAAAACTAGGATGTAAAGGCTCTCTTTCATTAGTTTAGTGTTATTAATGAATATCTTAAGTTATTCCAACTAAGGCTTAAGAATTTCCCAAATTTTTATTTCTTAATATTATACGCCCAAATTGATTCGCGATGCCTAACGTACAGTATACCATCCTTTATCACTGGGTGGGCCCAGAAGGGTCCACGCTTTGAATCTACTTTTAATGTGCCAACAACCTTAAAATCCTCGGGAGTTGCCTTTACAAGGGCAATATTGCCCGATTTTTCCTCGTAGCAGTAGAGCATTCCATCGGCAGCTATTATTGAACCCTTATTTTCCCATTTCTTCTCGTACATTGTTTTACCTGTTTCCCAGTTTAGGCAAACCCAGTTACCCATAGAATTTCGCAACCAATTTGAGCCATAGATATAGTTACCCACTTTTACGGCTCCGCCGTGGTGCACATCCAGTACTTCATCGACCCAAACCAGCGAAACGCTGGTTGCATCATCGGATAATTTCAGTTTAACGCATTTATGGTCGTAACCGCTAGTTACGTAAAGGTACCCATCGAAGAAAAGAGGAGTATTGATATTGTTATTCCTACTCGTTGCGTACGATCCAAAATCGAATGTCCAAATTATTTCCCCATCAGCAGGATTTACCCCCAAAATATAGTTCTCAGTAACATTTATAATGGTTTTTCTACCGCCGTACTCAACTAAAAGTGGTGAAGTGTAAGATGGATTATCCTTTAAACTTTTTGATTTCCAAAGAGTTTCACCGCTTAATTTATCCAACGCAACCATTGTGGTTTCGTTGCCACCGGGAGTAAAGAAAACTTTATCTTCGAGAACAATCAACGACTCAGCAAGTCCCCAACGACCATAAGTACCGCCATACTCCTCACTTACCTTTCGTTCCCAAACCAACTCGCCACTTACTGCTTTAAAGCAAGCCAAATCGCCCTTTCCGCTTGAGATATATAAAAAATCCCCATCGATGGTTGGTGTGGCACGACTCTCGGGATACGATTGAGTCCACGCTCTTCCGAATGGCTTTTGCCACACTATGTTACCCTTCATATCCATTGCAACTATAGCATCCATATCACCCTCAAGTCCGGTGGTAAAAATCATATTGTGAGCAATAGCAGCAGATGAATTTCCTACTGGTAGATTGTTAACGGACCATAAAAGTGGTGGACCATCCTCTGGCCATTCCTTTAGCAATCCCGTTTCATTATACACACCTGTTCTGCCAATCCCTCTCCACTCCGATATTACCTGCGAAAATGATGTACTCTGCAAGAGCAACCAAACTGTAAGTAATAAAAATAGATTCTTCATAGCTCTAATATTTAGGTGATTTAATTATTGGCAATTGAGTAAACCATAAGCGATGTTCCTCGCCTTACGTATAGTTTCTTATTGTGAATAACCAAATGCGCCCAATGCTGATTGGAGCCCTTTGTAACTTTAAATGAGCTTACTTCTTCGAATCCATTTTCCGTTGGTTTAATTAGCACTACCTCACCATTATCGCCATAACCGAATAGCATACCATCGGCAAAAATGATGTTGCCGTTACGGGCAATTTTGTTGGAGTATAATGTTTCACCTGTTTTCCAATCGACACAATGCCACGACCTAGAATTATGTCCAGAGCCATAAATTCTACCATTATGCAGAACAAGGCCACCCATCTGGTTGTCAATTTTCTCATTACGCCATACTTCGGAAACGCTAACGCCATCCTGTGATAGTTTTAGCAATACAGCACCCTGTCCGTAGCCACTAAAGCAAAGAAGCTGACCGTTATGGTAAATTGGCGTGTTAGGGTGCACCGACCACTTGTTGGGATGCGGAAACGACCACAACATTTTGCCATCAGCGGGATCGAGGGCAATAATGGAATTAGCTGTATGGGTAACAAAAATTTTTCGGTAGTTATGGGTTACCATAAGAGGTGAGCAGTAGGCACTCTCTTCGGATTTGGCAGGTGCTTTCCAAATTAGCTTTCCATTCTCGGGGTTTAAAGCCAAAACATTGGCAGTTTTTCCGCCTGGGGTACAGTACAGTATGTCGTTATCAATCAACAGATTTTCTGTAATACCCCACTTAATGTTCACCCCATCGTAATCGTTAAGAAGGTCAACCGACCAAACAATTGAACCATTATTGGCATTTAAACAAACGAGCTTGCCAAAAGCGCTTACTAAGTATAACTTATCTTTGTAAAAAAGAGGGGTTGAGTGTAATCCGTTCCAATTCTCGGTCCATTCAACTCCATACTCCGTTTTCCATATAAGTTTTCCTGAATGATCGAGCGCAAAAACGTATCCTTTATCGCCATCCATTCCCGATGTAAAAATTCTATCATTGGTAACACAGGCAGATGAGTGTCCATCGCCAAGAGCATCAAAACTCCAAAGCATTTTGGGGCCTTCAGCGGGCCATTGCTTAAGCAAACCCGATTCGGGGTAAATACCATCGCGCTGTGGGCCTCTCCACTGAACAAGATCTTGGGCACCTGCAAAAATTGTATAAAAACAAAGGGCTAACAGGGTCAATGAGGTTTTCATATTAAAATCATAAAGGGTTAGTAATCTATTTTTTACGACCACAATATATATCATTTTGATAAAAAACAACTAACCCATTATTTAAACATTCTAGCACATAAAAATCTTTATTCGAATTTGCACCTAGCTGTTAGCAAATTAGCCCCTTGTTTATATTTAGTAAAAACTAGTTAATGGTATAACGCGACATATCATAAAAGTCTTCTGGCAACTCAGGGTTAAGAATTATTTCATCGAACTCGGTTGTTAGCACTCTAGCTCCATTAGTGTACTCTTCAACCTCAAACGGAAACATAATGCCTTCAACAGGACGATAGTCGGAGTAAAGAATTTCGATTGTGATCTGTTGTTCCCCTCTTGGGCGAACCATCTTGGTTTTTGTAAGCAGATAAGTTTGTTTATCAATATAATACAAACTGGTTAATCCCGTTGTGCTACACTCCAGTTCAATAACAAAATGGTCCTTTTCATCCACCTTTTCATTATCCATTAGTTTCGCATTATAGCCTTTAGCCTTCCAGTTGGCAAGCTGGTCGTCAAAATATGCTGAGTTTGCGAGTGCTTCGAGAGCATCAGAAGGAAATTCCTGTGGATTTACAAGTCCTCGCCAAGGAGCCGTATACCAACCCTTTTCACCATCATAGGTCCGGTAAGCAGTTAAATCGCCCACATCAAACTTCATCATAAACTTGTTAGGGCGTGTACGATAAAAGAAAGCGGGCATTACATCATTCCGTACCCTAATGCCCTCCATTTGGTAGCTTTGTACTTTGGCAAATTTTTCCTCACCCCGAGCTTTACAATAGTTCTCAACAATATCCTCAACATCTTGCGCCATAGCTATACAGCCAATTGCCATGGCAAGAATTGTTAGTCCATATTTTTTCATAGTAAACTATTTTTCTGATTTATTATCTCTCTTCTTTGCTTGCCAATGAGGAATCGATTTTTTTAATATCAAATGCCATTAGGGAATTTCCTCGTCTAATGTACATAGTTCCATTACAAATTACAGGATGCGAAAAATGAGCCTTTGTGCCATACCGAAGTTTAAACTCACTTATTTTCTCGAACTTACCTTCTGTTGCACTACATAATGATACACGCCCCCGCTCATTGTATAGGTACAACCTATCATCGGCAAAAATTGTAATGCCATTATCAAACTTTAACGAATCAATTGTTTCGCCTGAAATCGTATTGACAGAATACCACATTCTTTTTGTATAACCCGATGCGTAAATATGATCGTCAATTTTAATAAATCCTCCATTTAGATTATCGCATTTTTTATTGGCCCAAACCTGCCCAACCAAATTGCCATCATCAGATAGTTCTAATTTTACTGCTCCATTACCATTTCCCGCTACGTAGTATAAAAAACCATCTTCGTATAACGGTGTATTAACATGAACATCTCCCTCACCCTCCTGCTGGTGTGTCCATAGCAGTTCACCTGTTTCTATATCGATAGCCAACAAATGACTCATAGAAAAAGTTAGCAAAAGGGTACGACTGGGTAATTCAAGAACAAGAGGAGTGCAAAAAGAGGGCATTTCACCCTTGCCTGCACAAACCCATTCCACTTCGCCAGTAAATCGATTAAGAGCAATAACATTCATCTCCTTACCGCCGGGCGTACAGAAAACCAAATCGCCATAATTCACAATTGATTCGGCAAAGCCAAAACGAGTATTTACAGCATCAAATTCTTTTAGCATATTCCTACTCCATTTCTGTTCTCCAGAATTAGCATCGAAACACGCAACTGCTCCCATTCCTGA
>DDWD01000078.1 GCA_002345825.1 Bacteroidales bacterium UBA2295 | reverse complement strand
CATGAAATCAGAACCCCCATGAACGCAATCTGCGGATTCTCTAATCTACTACTTGAGGACTCAATATCCGACGATCAGAAAAGGGAATTTGTTGAGATAATCAACCTAAACGGTCATCAGCTACTAAATATAATTAACGATATTATCGACATTTCAAAAATTGAAGCGGGACAAGTATCCCTATCAAAGGCCAAGTTCTCAGTTAATAAAATGCTCAACGATCTAAAAGCAGTGTTTTCTCAAACCGCCCGCATCAAGGGTTTGGATCTACTAATCAGCATGGGACTTCCCGATTCGCAGAGCATAATTTTTACCGATGAGGTAAAGCTATCGCAAGTGCTAAACAACCTAATATTTAACGCCATAAAATTTACCAATACTGGAGCGATAGAGATTGGGTACAAGGTTATTGGCAAACAGCTGGAGTTTTACGTTAAGGATACCGGTATCGGAATTGAACCCGAACAGAGTACGATTATTTTCAAACGGTTTCAACAAGTTGATAATGCTACCAATAGCAGCCGAAAGGGAACCGGGCTAGGACTCCCAATATCAAAAGCATTTGTAGAGATGCTTGGGGGCAAAATATGGTTTACCTCTACCCCCAATGTTGGCACCTGCTTTTATTTTACAATCCCCTACATCGAAGGGCTCACGTTAAATCTGGACGAAAACACCTCCACCAACAATAACTTATTGTGGAGCGATAAAACCATACTAATCGCCGAGGATGATGATCCCAACTATCAGTACCTTGAGCACCTGCTCAAATCGGCTAATGCCAAGGTGATAAGAGCTATCAATGGACAAGAAGCCATTGATAGGTGTGTGTCAAACAAAATAGATTTGATTCTGATGGACATAAAGATGCCCATAATGAATGGGATTGATGCCACAAAAGAACTTCGTAAACGAGGTTTTACCATGCCCATTGTAGCCCAAACAGCCCACGCAATGCAGGAAGATAAGCAGCTAGCCCTAAGTAGCGGTTGTAATGCATTCACCACAAAACCTATCGAATCAAAAGAGCTATTCAGAATAATTCTTTCGGTTTTACAGGCCGAATAGGTATTCGTACTACCCGAATTAAAGGCAATCTGTTACTTAACATCTACTTCACATTTGCTTTTTTGATCAGAGTTTTCCAGCTTTGAGGTGTTTTATGTCGATGATAAATCTTAATAATCAGACCATATGAAAGAGAGCACAGTACAGATGAATCCCAACGAGCTGGTTCAATTCCTTAAAAAATCCCCCTCGGAATTTACACGCAACGATATCATTCGCTACTGCGAAGAGAACGGTATAGAGATGATCAACTTCCGTTACGTGGCCGAAGATGGCAGGCTTAAAACGCTCAACTTTGTCATTACATCCAAGGATCACCTTGAGTCAATCCTCACCCACGGTGAGCGTGTTGACGGGAGCAGCCTTTTCTCGTTTATTGAGGCGGGCAGCAGCGATCTATACGTGGTTCCTCGCTACCGAACGGCTTTTGTAAACCCATTTGCCGAGGTTCCAACCATCGATATTTTATGCTCTTTCTATAATAGCGAGGGGAAACCTCTCGAGAGCGCCCCAGGGCATGTACTTAGGAAGGCAAGCGAGGAGTTTACCCGCGAAACTGGATTCAATTTCAAGGCGCTAGGCGAGCTGGAGTACTACATTATCTCCCCCAAAGAGGATGCATTTCCTGGTGTCGATCAGAAGGGATATCACGCAAGCGAACCCTTTGCCAAATTCGAATTTATTCGCAACGAAGCTCTTAGGCTTATTGCAAAAGCTGGTGGGAGTATTAAATATGGCCACTCTGAGGTAGGTTGTTTCTCCGACGAGGATATGTACTACGAGCAGCAGGAGATTGAGTTCCTTCCCACCTCTGTGGAAGAGGCGGCAGAGCAGATGATACTGGCCAAGTGGATTTTAAGAATGCTAGGTTACCGTTACGGGGTTGATATTAGCTACGCTCCAAAAATCACCGTTGGCAAAGCGGGCAGCGGTATGCATTTCCATATGATGGTTGAAAAGGATGGCCAAAATTTAGCCACAGAAAATGGCAAGCTTAGCGACTTGGCCAAAAAGATGATTGCCGGAATTCTATCCTCGGCCGATGCGCTAACAGCCTTTGGTAACACCATACCAACATCGTACTTACGCCTTGTTCCACACCAAGAAGCACCTACCAACATTTGCTGGGGCGATCGTAACCGCTCGGTAGTTATAAGGGTACCCTTGGGATGGTCGGGTGCAGGCAATATGATTCAGGATGCTAACCCCAACGACACCACCGAGATAAATCGTGGAGTATCGAAACAAACCTTTGAATTCCGAGTTCCCGATGGGTCGGCTGATATTTACCTTACCCTTGCTGGCCTTGTGGTTACGGCGCTAAAGGGAATTCAAACACCCAACTCGCTAGAAATTGCTGAAAAACTGTATGTTGATGTTAATATTTTTAAGCCCGAATTTAAGGACAAGCTGGCAACGCTGGAACAGCTTCCCGTGTCATGCTACGAATCGGCTGAAGCACTCAACAACAAAAGAGAGATATTTGAAAACAACCAAATTTTCCCAAAAGGTCTTATCGAAAGTCGAATAGAAAAGCTCAAATCGTATGACGACAAAGGCCTAAGCGAAAAACTTTTCGGTAAGCATGCGGAAATTAAAAAACTGGTCGATCAGTTTATCCATATTGGATAAGCAATTGGGCTTAGAAATAAAAAAAGTGCGGGGATTTATCTCCGCACTTTTTTGTTATCGTTACGGTGCAAGCCTATCTATCTCCCACACCTCGTTAAGCAAGCTAAACTGAATTCTATCGTGCAATCGATTGGTTCGGCCTTGCCAAAACTCAATAACATTGGGAATTAGGGTGTAGCCACCCCAGTTGGGCGGACGAGAAATTGCCTTGCCAGAGAATTCTTCCTGAAAATCGGATTTCAAGTTTTCGAGATACTTCCGGCTGGGAATAACCTGACTTTGAGGCGAAGCCCACGCACCTATCTTGCTCTTTGCGGGACGGGTTCGGAAATACTTATCGGAAAGAGCTTCGCTAGTTTTTTTAATTAATCCCTCAATACGAACTTGCCGCTCTAGTTCGGGCCAAAAGAAAACGATAGCACCATATGGATTTTGCAGTATTTGCTTGCCCTTTTTGCTATCGTAGTTTGTAAAAAAAGTGAATCCCTCAGCGCTAACATCTTTAAGCAGCACCAATCGTGCGGATGGTTTACCGTCGAATGTGCTTGTAGCAAGGGTCATTGCCGTAGGCTCGTTGCATTGCGCCTCAATTGCTTCCGTTAGCCACTGTTGAAAAAGGATTACTGGATCCTTTTCTATATCTACTTCACTTAAACTTCTTAAATTGTAATCGCTACGAATGTCCGATATGCTTAGTTTCTTCATCGCTTAGCTTTTTACTCAAACTTCTTTTGGCCGATGAGATGCTGGCATTTATCTCAAAACCAACAATAAGGCCAATGGCATTGAAAAAAATCCAAATCATAAGTGCCAAAAGGCTTCCAATAGAACCGTATAGCTTGTTGTATTGCCCAAAATTGTTAACATAAAACGAGAAACCTAAAGAGGTTACTAGTATCATAGCAGTGGCCGTAATAGAACCTGCCGATATAAATCTGAACTTGGTTCGCTTGGCGGGTGCCATATAGTAAAGCAACGATATGGAGAAAAAGAACAGGCAAATTATAACAAACCACCTGATTACAACAATCATGTAGTAGGTAAAGTTTAGCTTAAGTATCTCTTTTTGCACCAAAAAATCGAGAGAGATCTGCCCAAAAAGAACTAACATAACGCCAAGGGTAAGCAGCAACGGCAACAAGAACGTTAAAAGAAAGGCTATAATATGCTGATTAACAAATCCTCGGGTTTCGATGGTGTGATGCGTTGCGTTAAAAGCATCGATTAGGGAGCTAACACCGTTATGGGCAAAAAACAAAGCGGCAATAAAACCAAAAGATAGTAAGCCCCAGCTACGCTGGGTTACAACCTCTGTCAAGGTGCTCTCAACAAGCGAAAAGGTGGTTATTGGTAACAGCTCCTCAACCAGGTCGAGTAGCTGCTGCTGGAAATTATCTACGGGGATTAGGGGTATTAGCGTAAACAGGAAAATGATGGATGGGAAAATCGCCACAAAAAAGTCGAAAGCCACTGCCGAAGCTCTGGTGGTTATGCTGCCGCGAATCAATCCACGACCAAAAAAGACAACCACATCGTAAATGGGAACCCCATCGAAACCAATAAAACTAATGCGTTTGGCTTTACGTACGGCAAGCTTAACATAAATGGTGAATCGCCTGAATAATTCATTGAGCCTCTTTTTCCATTTATGCTTTGTGGGCATTGCTTCAAATTTTGGGTTAGCTATACCTTTTTAAGGTTCATATCTAAGCTCCTGATCTGGTGAGTAAGCGCCCCAACCGAAATAAAATCGACGCCAGTTTCGGCATATCCACGAATTGTCTCAAGGGTTATCCCCCCTGACGACTCCACTTCAAATCGGCCATCGATTAGCTCAACGGCCTTACGGGTTTGCTCAACACTAAAGTTATCGAGCATTATTCGCTTAACACCCCCAACCTCAAGAACCTGCTGAATCTCATCAAAATTACGAGTTTCTATCTCAATGTCAATAGTTTTACCTGTTGATTTAAGATAATCGTTTGCCTTTTGGATTGCCTGTGTTATGCCCCCTGCAAAATCTACGTGGTTATCCTTAAGCATAATCATATCGTAAAGCCCCATGCGGTGGTTGTGCCCCCCGCCTATTCGAACTGCCAGCTTATCGAACACACGCATTCCAGGGGTGGTTTTGCGTGTATCAAGTACTTTGGCCCGGGTTCCTTCAATGCGCTTCACGTACTCATTGGTTTGAGTAGCAATTCCACTCATTCGCTGCATCACATTAAGCACAATCCTCTCGGCTTGCAACAATGAGTGTACACTACCCATTGCACTAAAGGCAATATCGCCGCGATTAACCGATGCTCCATCGGAAAGGAAAGGCGTAAAATTAATCTGATTATCAATTCGCTGATAAATACGCTGAGCTATTTCAACTCCGGCCAATATGCCCGAGTCCTTTAGCATAAGCCGTACTTCTCCCGTTGCATCATGAGGAATACAGGAAAGTGACGAATGATCGCCATCGCCAATATCCTCAGCAATAGCAATATCAATTAACTTGTCTTGAAATGACATTTAGGTAGATGATTTTGGAATTAGGATGCGAAAATAGCAATAAAATTGAACCGACAGGCTATCAGCTATGCTCAATTCGGAGTTGGTGGATAAGTAACTTACTCTTATCTGTTTTCATAAATACCGATACCCTGTAGCTCCCCGATTGGGTAACCAGCGTACCAATGGCAAAACTAGTGCTCCCCTTGTTCCCCTGATGGTTTATCCTAAACGAGGTAGGTTTGTTACGATTAAAAAAATCTTTTAGCAACAACTCGGCTTGGGCCTTGCTGTAGATATTTTCCTCCTCAAGCAATTCCAACTCAACCGTTGGGTTTAGATGCTTAGCCAACTCGCTCGAGTTACCTTCCTTGAAAATTTTGGTTATAGTTTCGAGAAAACTATCGGTTGATGCTCTGGGTATAAAACTGCTAAAACCTATGGCTATTGCAATTGTGGCCACAAGGGTTATCATTCGACTCTTCATATTCATCTCGTTATTACTGTTAAGGTTTAGCGTGATTATCAAAAAACAGGTAAAACCTAAATTAGAAGACTAGGTGCAACAAAATGTATGCCCTAATACTGTTCGCATAAATAATGCATTGAAACAAGCATCAATAATAATTACAACACGTAATTTGTTGCCAAATTTTGGGGTGCAATTTTACGGCTATTTGTAAAGGTAACAAAAATAGATCTGTTTTGCAAAGCCATTTCAAAATCTGTTGTATCTAATCCTCCAGTAAATTTTTGATTCTTATGGTTGAGTATGGTTCTACGTTTATAAATATTTTTATAGCGCAAAAACCTAGTGAACCTAATTGAAAACCATAAAAACCATTCGCAAAACTACTGGCTAACAGCTAAACCGAAGTAAAACCAAACAATTTTGGAGATAATATTTTTAAATCGTTATTTTACCTTTAATTGAATTTAAACTGAAGAACTATCCCAACGTGAAGATAACAATTTTGGCCATTGGCAAAACCAACAGCGGGTTCGTTAGCCACGGGATTGAAGAGTATCTTAAGCGCTTAAAGCGATATATTAAGGTTGAGCTACAAATCATCCCCGATGTGAAAAATAGCAAAAACCTAACTACTGCTCAACTTATTCAGAAAGAGGAGGAGTTGCTTAACAATGCGCTGAGTAAGGATGCCCACACAATTCTTCTCGACGAAAGAGGAAAGGAATATACTTCCATTGAGCTTTCAACGTTGATAGAAAGCAAGATGATTAGCGGGGCAAAAGAACTTATTTTTGTAATTGGTGGTGCTTATGGAGTATCTGACACGATTAAGCAAACTGTAAACGAGCAAATATCGATGTCGAGGCTTACTTTTTCTCATCAAATGATTCGCCTCATACTGGTTGAACAGGTGTATCGGTCAATGACAATTTTAAGGGGAGAGCCTTATCACCATGAGTAGCGGTATAGTTCGGTGCGATTTTTGCTAATACCAGACAATACATAGCACGAAGCAAATCGCAACCACAGGGAAACTTTTTTAAAACAAGCATTGTGAGTAACAGGAGCATTAAAATTATTGTAGCTATAGCCTTGCTGCTATCCATAGCATCATTTGCTACAATTCCCTTCACATCGCAAATACTTACTCGCAAGCTAGCTAGTCCCCCACAAATTTCGCGCGCAAAGGATATCATCATGGAGCGCACCAACGTGGGGATGCAGGTGACCAAGGATTTGATAAACGAGGCCTACGACAATGGTTTTATCAATGCATTTGGCATGCTATCGGAAGCCAAATGGGAAACCTTACAGAAAGAGGGACTAGCCATATTCCTTTTCAAGGATGATGTTCTCGAGTTCTGGTCGGAAAACATGGAGATTGGCCACGTAGAGGAACTCTCAAATAAATTGGTGAAGGTTCAAAACACCTGGTGCATATCGTACTGGATTGCCCGCGACGACATAAAAGGCCTGCTGCTTGTTAAGCTGCGCTACATTTATCCGTATCAAAATAAGTTTCTGCAAAACGAGTTCCATCATTCCATCGATTTTTTAGAAGACTACAACCTATCGCCAATATCGCTAAACGGCTCGTTCCCCGTTACGCTATTTGGCAATTCACCAATATTTTACCTTAGCTATATCCCGCGCGATTTTGAGGTGGAAAGAGAGAACTTTGAATCGTTCCTATATCACCTTGGATTTATTTTGCTGCTGTTTGCCATCTACAGTCTGTTTTGGCTACGATCGCTAAGGAAAGTAAAGGTTTTGAGCGTTACACTATTGACGCTGTCGCTAGGGGGGCTGAGGTTTATCCTTTTGCATTGGCAAATTATCCCTCAGGGGAGCTGGAAACTTTTTAGCCCCGAAATATTTGCCTACTCTTCCCTTGCTCCTTCACTAGGCGATTTGCTTATCAATACGGCAATTGTTTTTGGTATCATAGCATACACACACAGGGCTGTTCGATTTTCCAAACCAAGGAGTAATAAGCTTAGTATTGCCTTGGGATTACTTTTTGCATCTATTTCCACAATTACGCTATTTGTAACCAATAGCCTAATCGCCATACTGGTTCACAACTCAACCATTACCCTTGAGGCATACCGAATATTCAACCTTTCAATTTACTCTGCGGTTGCCTACCTGGTGGTGTCGCTATGGTTCGTTAGCGCAATTCTTTGCATTTTTTGCGCATCACACATGCTAAAAGGGTTTTCCCGAAGGCACAGATTTGCTTTATGGGGCTCTGTTGTAGTAATTATAATAGCTGCAATGGGAATATTTATCGAGTTCCCTTCGGTTTACGGCATTGCATTAATCATTGGGGTAATTGGTCTTATTCAATATTTTTTCAAGCCCACCAAAGCGCTAAATGCAAATCTATTTTTAGCACTTATATTACTGTTATCGACATACACCGTGCTGGTAGTATCGACTAACTCTGAGAATAAGGACAAAGAGGTTCGTAAAATTTTGGCCATAAACCTGGCCAACGAGCGCGATCCTGTGGCAGAAGTTATCTTCCCACAGATGACCCGAAGGATGTATGCTGATGAGAACATTATGTTCTACCTCGATAATATATCAACCCACGAGGGCGATCTTTACACGCACCTAAACGAAAATTACCTGAACAGCTACCTCAAAAAGTATGATTTTCAGATTACCGTTTGCATGAGCCGATCCAACATCTATCTCGAGAATACAGGCGAGATGTTGGGATGCTTCAGTTTTTTTGAAGATATGCTTAATGAGTATGGGATGCGCATTCCTGGTACCAGTTTCTACCACCTAAACAATCAGAATGGACGCATT
The DNA here is from genome assembly GCA_002345825.1 of Bacteroidales bacterium UBA2295. Lineage (GTDB taxonomy): Bacteria > Bacteroidota > Bacteroidia > Bacteroidales > Tenuifilaceae > Perlabentimonas. The sequence continues at coordinate 27,717 of DDWD01000078.1, read as the reverse complement.
AGCTACCTCGGAATGATTGAGTACGTTTTGCCCGATGGAGAGGAGATTTGCATATACCTCGAACTCGATTCAAAGCTTAGTCGCGAGCTCCTTGGTTACCCCGAATTGCTTTTGGATGGCAATATTACAGGACGCTCAATATTTTCAAAATACTCATCGGCCAAGTACTTCGACGGACAGCTAATTGCCCGAACCGGCAACTTCGAGTACCCATTGTACAACACCTACGAGGCAGATTCGGCAAGCTTGTACACATTTATCGACAACAAGAGCTACAACCATCTAATGTACTCGAATGATGGTGAAATTGAACTATTCCTGAGCCGTCCAAAGGACAACCTGTTCAATGTAACTGCATCGTTCGCATGGGTATTCCTGTTTTTCTACATCGTAGTAACCCTATGGCTATTGCTGGGGGGAATCCCTGTTGGGTTTAATTTTAGGGTTCCCAGCCTAAAAAACCGCATTAGGTACAGCATGGTACAACTCATTTTCCTATCGCTCATCATGGTTGGAATGGTAACCATTACATACAGCGTAAAGGGGTTCGAAAGCAAAAACTACGATAGCCTAAACGAAAAGTTACTATCAGCCAAAGTTGACATTGAAGATGACTTGGTGCCACAGGAAGTTATACACCCCGACTACACCGATTATCTAACACATTACCTAATCAAGCTGTCCAATGTATTACGCTCGGATATAAATCTTTACAGCCTCAACGGTGAACTTATTGCAACTTCTCGCCCAGAGGTTTTTGAGCGCCAGCTCATTGGTACCGATATGCACCCCCTTTCGTACTACGAGCTATCTACAAAATATAGCCCCAAGCTAATCCATACCGAGCAGATTGGAAAAATGGAGTACCTTTCCGCCTACGCTCCCATTTTCAACAATCGCAACCAAATGGTGGCTTACCTCAACCTGCCCTACTTCACCAGGCAAGGGGAGTTCATGGAAGAGGTTTTCTCTGTTATTGTTGCCCTAGTTAATATTTACGCACTGCTGATCCTCTTCGCCATTTTTGTTGCCATTGTAATCAGCAATCAAATATCTAAACCATTGGAGCTAATACGAGAAAAGTTGAGCAAAGTAAATTTAGATAAGCATAACGAAACGATTAGCTACGAGGGTAACGATGAACTTGGACAGCTAGTTGCCGAATACAACCGAATGGTTGTTGAACTTGCTGAAAGCGCTAACAAACTTGCTCAAAGTCAACGACAAAGCGCTTGGCGGGAGATGGCCAAACAGATTGCCCATGAGATAAAGAATCCGCTTACCCCCATCAAGCTTAATTTGCAGTACCTAATAAGAGCCAAAAAGAACAACCAGCCCGATTGGGACAGCATGTTCGATAAATTTTCCGATTCGCTAATAGATCAGATTAACACCCTAAGCAATATCGCAACGGAATTTTCCAACTTTGCCAAGATGCCAGTTGGTCAATTTAAACACATCGTACTCAACGGTNNGCCTACCCCAATATCTACTTGGAAAAATCTATCCCCGCCGAAGAGATAAGCATCTACGCCGATAAGGAACAGATCAGCAGGGTATTTGTCAACCTAATAAAGAACGCCGTACAGGCCATTGGCCGTAGGGATGATGGGCACCTAAGAGTATCTGTTGTGAAATCCGAGCCAAATGTAAGGGTGATTATTGAAGATAACGGCATGGGTATTTCCGAGGATGTGGCGGAAAAAATCTTTACACCTAACTTCACAACTAAATCGGGAGGTATGGGGCTGGGCCTTGCCATAAGCAAAGGTATTGTTGAGGTGGTTGGCGGTAGTATTTGGTTTGAGACCACACCGGGACTTGGTACCAAATTTTTTGTTCAACTCCCCATATCAACCCAAGCTTAAATCCGCTTGAAACCTCGCTGTGTTGGCTAGGAATTCCCACTAACTACTGGAAAAATATTTAGCTGGTTTTATGAGAAAATCGGACTATTTCTTACTATCTTTGCAGCCCAAAAAAATTGTAATTCAGTAAGATGGCACACAAATCTGGTTTTGTAAATATCATAGGTAATCCCAACGTGGGAAAATCTACGCTAATGAACGCCCTGGTGGGCGAAAGGCTTTCCATTATTACCAGCAAGGCACAAACCACGCGGCACCGCATTATGGGCATTGTGAATGGCGATGATTTTCAGATAGTATACTCCGACACACCCGGTGTACTTAAGCCAGCATACAAGCTCCAAGAGTCAATGATGCGTTTTGTAATGTCCGCGCTAGAGGATGCAGATGTAATACTTTACATTACCGATACGCAGGAAACCCCAAATAAGAATCAGGAATTCCTCGATACGCTAAGCAAGCAGGATAAACCCATTATACTAGTAATAAATAAGGTTGACCTTAGCCAGCAGAATAATCTGGAAGAACTTGTTGAGATGTGGCACAAGATGCTGCCCTCGGCAAGCATTATTCCCGCTTCGGCACTTCACAAGTTTAACCTCGATGCCATTCTGAGCAACATACTTAAAAACCTTCCCGAGGGGCAAGAGTTTTTCCCAAAGGATACGCTTACCGACAAAACCCTAAGATTCTTTGCATCAGAAATTATCCGCGAAAAGGTACTCACAACATATCAAAAGGAGATACCCTACTCGGTAGAGGTTGTTGTTGAAGAGTACAAGGAGGAAGCAAATATTGATAGGATTAGAGCACTGATATACGTTGTACGCGATTCGCAGAAGGGAATCATCATAGGTCATCAAGGTAAAAATCTTAAAAAAGTGGGCACAGAAGCTCGCTTGGAGCTGGAAAAGTTTCTTGACAAAAAAGTATTCCTTGAGCTTTACGTTAAGGTTGATCCTAACTGGCGCGACGACGATGCCAAGCTCAAACGATTTGGGTATATGTAGCGAGGGGATAGCCTGATATTATGTGGGGTACGAGTTACGAGTTTGTCACTGAGCAGTTCGACAGTTCGACAGTTCGACAAGCTCACTGCATCGCAGCTCACTAACCACGTGTCGAAGCAACCTGTGAACACAATTGATTGGCTGATTGAGGTTAGTAAAGCAAGGGTTGCAGGCAATCTATGTAACTAAATTGCACGATGAGCCTGAGTGAATAAATGGAGATAAAAATTACAATACCGTTAAACGGTACGGAAAATATTAAGAATATAACGTAATGGCAAATATTTTAGCAATAGTAGGAAGGCCCAACGTGGGCAAATCGACACTTTTCAACAGGCTTGTTGGTCAACGTAAGGCCATAGTTGACGAAACATCCGGCGTAACCCGCGATCGAATATACGGTAAGTCCGACTGGAATGGGATAGATTTCTCTGTGATAGATACCGGTGGCTGGATTACAAACTCCGATGATGTTTTTGAGGAGGAAATTCGTAAGCAGGTAAAACTAGCCATCGATGAGGCCGATGTAATACTGTTCCTAGTAGATGTGGCTACCGGCATAACCGATATGGATACCGAAGTGGCCAACCTGCTACGCCGAACCAAAAAGAAGGTGCTTTTAGTTGTTAATAAGGTTGACAACCACATACGTCAATTCGACTCCTACGAGTTCTATAACTTAGGGCTAGGTGAGCCATTCAACATATCGTCGATAAACGGTAGTGGCACAGGCGATCTCCTCGACGAGGCCGTAAAATCGTTCAGCAAGGTTGAAGAAGACGAAAATAAGCTGGAGATTCCCCGAATCTCCATTGTGGGCAGGCCCAATGTGGGCAAATCGTCAATAATTAACGCCTTGGTGGGCGAAGAGCGGAACATTGTTACTCCCATTGCCGGAACAACCCGCGACTCGGTGCATAGCCGTTACAACAAGTATGGTCACGACTTTATAATGATTGATACTGCTGGGCTCCGCAAGAAAGGTAAGGTCTCCGAAGATCTTGAGTTCTACTCGGTAATGCGCTCGATCCGAACCATTGAAAATTCCGATGTTTGCATCCTTATGATTGATGCTACCCAGGGCATTGAGGCGCAGGACTTGAATATCTTTAACCTTATAATTCGAAATCGCAAAGGTGTTGTAATAGTGGTTAACAAGTGGGATCTGGTTGAAAAGGATCACAAATCCACCACGGAGTACTCCAAGGCTATCAAGGAGCGCATAGCACCATTTCAGGATATACCCATAGTTTTTACTTCGGCACTAACCAAACAGCGTATTCTTAAAGTGCTAGAGGAGGCTATGATGGTTTACCATAATCGGACACAGCGAATACCCACATCAACGCTAAACGAGTTTACACAGGAGGTAGTAGATGCTTATCCACCCCCTGCATGGAAGGGTAAGTATATCAAAATTAAGTATGCCACTCAGCTGCCAACCCACGCCCCTTCCTTCGCATTTTTCTGTAACCTGCCACAGTATGTAAGGGAACCCTACAAGCGATACATTGAGAATAAGCTAAGGGAGAGGTACAACTTCGCAGGTGTGCCCATTCAGATATTCTTTAGGAAGAAGTAGAGGGAGAGTTTTCGGTGATCGGTGATCAGTAATCGGTTGTCAGTAGTTGTTGGTAATCGGTTGCTACCTGCAAGTTGTGGGCTTAAATTTTGATTATAGATACAGCATCGGACATTGAATGTGGAATGTTGAACGCTGAACTTCAAACATCGAATGTCGAATGTCGAATGTCGAATGTCGAATGTCGAATGTTGAAGAATGGATGAGACACGGTATTTCCCCGGTGAACAAAGACCAATCGTAATCTATCACTTCATGACCTGCTTGCCGAAGGCAGATTCATTATTCATTATTCGTTCCTAGCCAAATTAAATTTCGAACACTGAACATCGAATATCAAACATCAAACATCAAAGAAAGGACCGAGCTAGGTCTTTCCCGCCAAAGCAGGCAGGGACAAGCGATCTCCCTCTTCCTACTTCTTAAGGTACTTACTAATTAGGGTCAGCAGCTGCATCCTATCGATAGGTTTTGAGATGTAATCGTCGCAACCAGCCTCAATGGCCTTATCCCTATCGGATGCAAAGGCGTAGGCGGTTTGAGCAATTACTGTTAAATCCCTCCGGATCTTTTTTATCTCACCAGTAGCTTGATAGCCATCCATCCCGGGCATTTTAATATCCATGAGCACAATGTCGATATTGGGGTTGTTCTTCACCATATCAACTGCTTGCATTCCGTTTTTTGCCCAAAGGATTTTGAATTCATGCCCGGCAAAAAGTTCGCGGATATACATAAAGTTCACCTCATCATCCTCTGCTACAAGCAAATTTACTCCATCTGGCATCTGGTAATCCTTTTGTTCGTGAACACGTACGTCCTTATTGCGTTTTGCAGCTACTGGCCTATAGGGTATGGTGAAATGGAACGTTGATCCCCTGCCAGGATTCGACTCTACCCATATTTCTCCTCCCATCTTTTTAATGTAGGCTTTTGATATTGCTAACCCCAGTCCTGTGCCACCGGTTTGTTCCGATAGCCTAGTCTCTACCTGGCTAAACCGCTCAAATATCGATTCGAAATTCTCATGCGAAATCCCCACACCTGTATCCTCGACAAAGAAACGCAACTCCTTACCCTTAAGGAAGTATCCGAATTTTATTTTGCCCTCCTGGGTAAACTTAATGGCGTTACCCAACAGATTACCAATAATTTGCTTAACCCGAGCAGTGTCGGTTACAATAACAGATTCATCATCGGACAAACCCTTGGAATACGAAAATTCAAGGTTCTTCTCCTGAACTTTGGGCTTAAATAGCAAGAACTGCTCATACATTAGCTGATTTAGGTTTACCTCAGAATCAGAAATGATTATCTGGTTAGCCTCAATTTTTGAGATATCGATGAGGTCGTTAATAATACTTAGCAGCTGATTTCCACATCCCTGAACAACATCCACGTACTCTTTCACATCGATATCGGAAAGTTCTGGATTTGTTAGCAGCTGCGAGAAGCCGAGAATTCCATTCATAGGTGTTCTAATCTCATGGCTCATGTTGGCAAGGAATGCACTTTTGAGCCTATCGCTCTCCTCGGCCTTTTGTTTGGCCTCGTATAGCTCCTCGTTGATAATACGATACTCTTCGTTTTGGGCCTCAATTTCATGCGATTTGTGTATAAGCTCCTCCTCAACCACCTTGCGGTCGGTAATATCGCGATATATGCCATACACTGCAATTTTCCCTCCGTGAAAATAGATGGGATGGCCAAGTATTGAAACGTGTACCAACGAACCATCTTTTCGTTTCCGGACCGTTTCGCGCATCACGGTATCTCCATGGGCCACAATCCTTGTTAAATCTTGCCCTTCGTCCTTAAAATCTTCAGGAACGATTAGGCTATTAATGGGTTGTCCTAGCATTTCGTCATCGCTATAGCCAAACAGCTTGGTAAACTCAGTGTTTGCTCTAATAACACAGTCATTCACATCGAGCACCACAATTCCCTCAGGCGAACTCTCAAAAAGCTGCTCAAAGTAGGCTCTTTCCAATTCAACCTGTTCTCTGGAATGTTTGCTCTCGGTAATATCGTCGTAAGTACCTAATATACCGATAACCTCTCCCTGCTCATTGCGCAGAGGTATTTTGCTTGTTTTGAGCCAAATAATTTCGCCAGTAGGTGTAGTTTGAGGTTCTTCATAGTTTAACTTAGGCTTACCTGAGGCCATAACAGCCCTATCGTCGGCCTGATACAGCGCTGCCTCATTGCGCCAACCCATATCGTAATCGGTAAGGCCACTAATACTATTAGGATTATCAAAACCGGCATCCTTGGCAAAGGATTTATTGCAGCCTAATAATCTTAGATATTTATCTTTCCAAAAAACGCGAACAGGGATGGTGTCGAGTACGGATTGAAGTAGGTTGCGCGATTCTCGCAGCTCACTTTCCATAAGCTTTCGGTCGGATATATCCATATTTGTACCCACTATCCGTTTAGGGTTTCCAGATTGATCCCACTCTACAATTTTGCCACGGGAATGGATCCATCGCCAAGTTCCATCCTTTGCCTTTAGCCTAAACTCAACATTATATTCTGAAAGTTCCTTATTAAGATACTTGGTGAGCAACTCCTTGCCTCTCTCTTTGTCATCGGGGTGAAAAAGGTTCTCCCAACTCTCGGGGCTTGCCTCAAAGTCACATGGTTCGTAACCCAGCATGGTGTAGTACCTATCGCTAAAGAACAGGGTGTTCTCGTTTATATCCCAGTCCCACAAGCCATCGTTTGTAGCCTCAATAACATAGCGAAAACGCTCCTCGCTCCGTCTATGTCGCTCTTGCCACTGCTTGCTTTCGGTAATATCTCGGGAAATTCCAAATGTGCCAATTATATTACCCTTGCTATCGAAAAATGGCGCTTTTGTGGTGGAGACCCAGGTTTCTCGTCCATCGGGCCAGGTTTCTCGCTCCTCGATACCAATAATTGGTTTACGGGTTTCAATAATTTTTTGCTCAATATCGAAAGCCAATTGGGCATGCTCGTGAGAGAAAAAATCGAAATCGGATTTGCCAACAATTTCGTTGGGGCTAGTTAGGCCAAACCGTTCAATTACGTTACGGCTGGCTCTAATAAACTTTGAATCCAAATCTTTGAAGTAGATCTGATCAATCACGTTCTCCATCATATTGTGCATCAGGAGTTGCTCCTGACTCAAGGCCTGTTCAGCAGCCTTTCGGGAGGTAATATCCCGAACTATTGCCTGAATATACTTTTTGCCCCCAAACGATAAGAGGTTCAAACTTATCTCTGTATCGATGCGCTTACCCTTGATGCTTTCATGCACCCATTCGAAGAAAAGTGATTCGCCCTTTTGAACCTGCTCGAGATACCCTTTGATTAGGGACAAAGAGGATCGTCCGTTAGGTTGATGTTCGGGTGAAAAATCGGCAGGGGTACCTCCAATAATTCTGGTTTTTGGACATCCGAATAGTTCCTCGGTTTTTTTATTGCAATCGATAAAAGTATTGGAGTCCATTAAAAAAATTGCATCGTTGGCAAAATCGAAAAGCGAACGGTACTTCGCCTCATTCTTTTCAATTTCTTGCTTAGCTCTATTACGCTCGGTGATATCGCGTACAATGGCCTGGTAGGTTCCATCGGGCATCAATTTCGAGTGCATCTCAATTAGAACTAAAGTGCCGTCGGGGCGAATAATTTTACGCTCATTTACAACGGTTTGGCCTTTATTCAACAAGTCGAACCTAAGTGGATTTTCGGCTAGTAATTTAGGATCGAAAAAGCTGGCAATATGCACACCCTCAACCTGTTCTCTGATACGTCCTGTGATTTCAAGAAAGCGCTGGTTGGTTGTGATCACAACTCCTTGCTTGTCTCCAATAATAAACCCATCAACTGCAAACTCTATAATGTCTTTGTATCTTTTCTCGCTATCGGCAATGGCACGTTCAAAACGAATCTGCTCAGTAATATTCCGAAACTCTGTTACCCTAACCCTTTTCCCTTTGAAAGGGATTTGCTTCCCTCTAATCTCCAAAGGATACTCTTCGCCTAACTTTGTTAAACCAACAGATCGATATGGCTTTTCGTAACCCGATTTAATGTTTTGGATAACATGCTCACGCTCATATGGTGCTATGAGCAATAGACCATCCATCCCAATTAGTTCCTGAATTGTAAAGCCGGTTAATATGGATAACTCTTGGTTTGCCTCAATTATCTTCCCCATATCATGAATGGCTATTCCCCCAAAAGATGCTTCGGCCAAGCCTTTAAAACGCTCGTTGCTTTCGTATAACGAGCGTTGGAGCTTACTAGCCTGCTTTACGGGTGTAAACAATACTATTACCTTGCCAACCCTACTTTGGGCAGTCTCCTCGATAATGCTAAGCGAAACTGAGTACCAAATCCAACCGCCATCGGGTAACTTAAAACGAACCTCGCATGATACAGTATTCTGCTCGTAGTTATGTATATCAGCAATATCGAACCAGTCTTCGGGGTTAATCAGATCTTGCCAGCAATCAACTGAAAAACTCTCGGTTGAATAGCCCAACTCCTCGATTATGTTGTTGTTTAAAGAAATTGCCTTGCTATTTTCGGCATCCCAAATAATTGTGGTAACTGGGAGTTTGGTGATAAGCGAATGGAGGCTATGTGTGGAGGTATGCATAGATTGTATATTAAAATAAAACCTACAAAACCCTAAAAGTAAGTAAAAAACTGTAAAACCTAAATTTATTAAGATCTATTTCAGGGCAATGCAAACATAAATAATCCCCCATTGAAGCGTTTTCCATTCAAGTGGCAGCCTAGCTGGCCAAAGGGATTGTGAAGAAGATTGTGGTTCCTTGTCCTTCATGGCTCTCGACCCATATTGTGCCACCATGCTTTTCAACAAGTTCTTTGCAAAGGATAAGACCCAACCCAGTGCTGGGCTCGTTATTGGTTCCTTGGCGCGACACCTTAGTGCTAATTCTGAAAAGATTATCTTTAATCTGGGGAGGCATGCCAATTCCAGTATCGGCAACAGAGACCTCAATAAATCCTTTTTCGTTTGGATATGCATTAAGGGTTATTGTTCCGCCTTGGGGTGTAAACTTAATGGCGTTAGACACAACGTTTCGGAATACTGTTTTTAGCGACTCATTGTCGGCTAATACGTATAGGTTGGCCGAAATATTATTAGTTAGTTTTAACCCCTTTTGTTGGATCAAATGGGAAACAATTTCGGATAAACCTTCAATTATTGAAACAAGTAATATTTTTTGAGGAGTAAACTTTTTAAGGCCCCGCTTCACCATTGCCCAGCTTAGTAGGTTCTCGAGAAGTTCGTATAGGCTTTTGGCTGTAACATTAAGCGTGCGAACCATTTCTTTCATATCCTCCGCTTCAATCTCATTATTACCCGACATTAGCTCGGTAAGTCCAATAAAGCCCTGAAAGGGCCCTCTTAGATCATGGGCAATAATTGAAAAAAACTTGTCCTTTTCGGCATTAACCCTTATAAGTTCTTCGTTTTGTCGCCGAATTTTGTCCTCAACCTGTTTCCTTTGGTTGATGTTTTGGGTTATTCCTACAAAACGTAAAGGATCTCCATTAGCATCTCGCTCAACAACTCTAGCATAGTTGGCCACCCACTGGTAATTGCCCTGCTTGTCTCTAATTCTAAAATCTTTGGAATATACTGGAGTTTTACTTTGGAAGTGATCTTCAAGGCTTTTCATCACGCTAGGTAAATCCTCAGGATGAATTAGCTGGTAAATCCCCGCCATATCCTTTGGCACCTCATCCTCAGTGTAACCAAGCTCAAGGTAAACCTTAATTCCACCAACCCGACTACCCGAAACAACATTGTTTTCCCAAGCATCGAGGCCAGCTGCTTTTGATGCAAGTTCCAGCCTTTCTGTGGCTGCTTTTAGTCTAGCCTCCGATTGCCGTCTGATGGTAACATCCTTTATTACCACCATGTATCCCACACTATCGTTATGCTCATTTCGAATTACCGAATGAACAGCCTCTATGTGGCGACCATTATGATAAATTAAATGTACTTTATTTAAGGTGCCACTTCGGCTAAAATCAAATTTGTAAGGTAGAATTGAATCGATACTTGAATTTAGTGGGTTTTTATCCTCAAGTCCGAGTATTTCTATAGCAGAATTATTGATATCAATTATAATCCTATTAAAATCTGTTACGATAATGCCATCGGGTAAATTATTGAAAAGCGTATTCAGCGCAATGGGCTTAACGGTAAAGAATCTTTTGGAGTAAAGCCCCCAAAAGAATAGCAAACCCGACAGGGTAAAGGCCATTGGCGTAATATCAATATTGGAAAATGGATGGTATCCGCTAGCATAAAGTATACTTGCCACCAAAGGTATAATACTACTAATTAAAATCAACCAAACCGTGGGTTTCTGATGCTTTGAACTCTGGAATAGCAAGCGGAGCAAAACTCCAACAGCCATAACAATAAGAAAATAGGAGTACATCATATGTATCCACCACCACAGGCCATGCTCAGCCCGGTAAGCCAAAAATGAATTGCTTGGGCTCTGAATGCTTTTTGCGTACAATAGATGATGAAAATCGTTGGTTGCAAGAATAAGGACTGTGAGCAAGGGAACAATCCACACAGGCCAGCTCATTAGCCGCTTGGCTTTATGAAGCATCTGGGAATACTCAAGCGAAAAATAGAGCAACCACACTGGTACCGACACAATTCCTATGTATCGAATTACATTGAAGACCTTTTGCTCAGGAACTGAAGTAAGCTGCAACTCAACCGCTGCTGCAAAACTCCAAATAGATACCGAGAGCATAAGCCATGCTAACGAAGGAGCTTCGAGTGATTTCCGCCTAAGCCTTATGTAAACCCCAAGAACAGCCGAAAGCACTGCAGCAAGCAATAGAACTATAATAATAGCATTACCATACATATTGCTTGATTTAGTATGTACAATATACATAATATTTAATTGCAAGTGCCGGGTGCTCTAAAAAATGTTTTACGACACATACTAAAACGTTTGAAATTTGTATCGACAATCAATTCAACCAGTTCCAAAAATTATTGATAACGTCTAAGAATCTATCCCCTTGCTTATTCGCTGTAAAAAACATTACTTTGATGTGATTGTAAAAAAACAATGCGTACAGTAGCAAATTGAATGACTTAACCAACCATTTAAAATCACTTTTTAATGAAAAAGGTTCTCATACTGGGTGCCGGAATGGTATCGAAACCTATCGTTGTTTATCTACTTAACAAAGGATATAGGGTTACCCTAGGCGATTTGGATCAATCGAAAGCCCAAGCAATTATTGACAATCATGATAACGGACGCGCCATCAGCTTTGATGTTAAGAACGAGTCGGCTCTAAGCCAGCTAGTGCAAGAGCACGATATCACGGTTAGCTTGCTGCCCTGGGTTTTTCATCCCAAGGTTGCCAATTACTGCCTTGAGTACAAAAAAAATATGGTAACCACCTCATACGTGAAACCCCAAATGCTGGCTTTAGATGCTAAGGCTAAAGAGGCGGGGGTGATTTTCCTAAACGAGATAGGTCTCGATCCGGGCATCGACCACATGTCGGCTATGCGAATCATCGATCATATTCACAGTAAGGGTGGTGAGGTTGAGGAGTTCTACTCATTCTGTGGAGCGCTGGTTGCCCCCGAGGTGGAGAAAAATCCATTTAACTACAAGTTTACCTGGGCACCCAAAGGCGTTGTAATGGCTGGAAATAATGATGGCAAGTACTTGCTAAAGGGTAAAACAATTGCAGTACCCACCGAGGATCTATTTAAAAATCCTATAAAAATCCATTGCTGCGATGTGGGCGAAATGGAGGTGTATCCAAATCGAGACTCCTTGCCTTACATCGACTTGTACGGAATTCCCGAGGCCAAAACCATGATGCGTGGTACCTTTAGGTACTCCAAGTGGTGCGAGGTAATTGATGCTTTTAAAAAGATAGGGCTACTGGGCTGCGATAAAATGAGTATGCAAAACCTAACTCACGCCCAAATGCTGGCCAAACTAATTGGAGCCAACAGCAGCGATAATATCAAGCAAAAAGTTTCCGACTTCCTTGGTGTAGCTACCAACTCCAATCCAATTGTTGCGCTCGAATGGCTTGGATTATTTAGTGATACTAACATCGGCAGAGAGGAAGACTCACCTTTCGAAGTAGTTTCAGACATCATGATTGACAAGATGATGATAAAGGAAGATGAGCGCGATATGGTAATTATGCAACACACCTTTGTGGCCAGCTATCCAGATGGGAACAAGGAGGTAATCCGCTCGCGAATGCTCGATTTTGGTACGCTAAAAACGGATACCTCAATAGCCCGAACCGTAGCCCTTCCGGCAGCCTGCGCTGTGGAAATGATTCTTGAAAATAAAATTCAGGCCAAAGGGGTACACATACCTGTAACCCCCGAAATTTACAACCCAATACTCGATACCCTTGAAAAGCTCGATATTAAATTGATAGAAGAGTTTGGGCTGCCCCTTAGCGACAATATATGTTAATACCTGAATAAAGACTCCAGCTTACGCCCCCAGAGAAACAGTCTGGGGGCATTTTTTTGCTTGCACCAATGTAGAACCATAGTTTTTTACTAATTTCGTGTAAACAAATACCTTTGAGACCTTGAAACTAATCGCACTACTTGTTGCACTGATCACACTAACAAATTGCAATACAGACGCTAAGCAGTCCGGCAGTCCTGATCAGAAAATAGTAATAGGTGCCGAACGCATGGAGGCCTACCTCCCCCTTCTTAGGGAAAAACGAGTGGGTATTGTAGCCAACCACTCCACTTTGGTAGGTAAAGACCATCTGGTTGATAGCTTGATCTCGAGAAAAATTGATATCGTAAAAATCTTTAGCCCCGAGCATGGATTTAGGGGCGAGGGTGATGCTGGCGAGATTATAAAAAATCACGTGGATGTTCGAACGGGTACCCCGGTAATATCACTCTATGGCAGCTCCAAAAAACCCTCCCACGACGATTTTAGCGGATTAGATATTGTGGTGTTTGACATCCAGGACGTGGGTGTTAGGTTCTACACCTACATATCAACCATGCACTACGTAATGGAAACCTGTGCCGAGATGAATTTGCCTCTTATTATCCTCGACAGGCCAAACCCCAACGGGTTTTATGTTGATGGCCCCATACTTGAACCACGCTTTATCTCCTTTGTGGGGATGCATCCTGTTCCCATTGTACACGGAATGACCATTGGCGAATACGCCAAGATGATAAATGGTGAGGGCTGGCTCCCTGATTCTTTGAAATGCTCGCTAACCGTAATAAAAAATCTAAACTACACCCACGACTCAACGTACGTGCTGCCCGTGGGTCCATCGCCAAATCTGCCTAACCAAACGTCTATATACCTATACCCATCGCTAGGTTTTTTTGAGGGAACAGCCATTAGCATTGGACGCGGCACTGATTTTCCCTTTCAGGTTTTTGGCCATCCCGCATTGTACGAAATGCCATTCAAGTTTACCCCCGAAAGTAGACCTGGCGCAAGCAAAAACCCTCCACTACAAGGAGTGGCTTGCTATGGTATCGATCTAAGAGATTACACCACAGAGTACTTTCTGGGATTACGACAGCTAAACCTTTCATGGTTGCTTTTCGCTTACCAAGCATTTTCGAAAAAAGAGGAATTCTTTAACCCATACTTTGAACTTTTGGTTGGAAACAGTGCTTTACGAAAGCAGATTGAACAAGGTGATGATGAGCAAACCATTAGACAAGCCTGGCAACATGACCTTGTAAACTTTATGTCGATTAGAAAAAAATACCTTCTTTACCCAGATTTTACCCCAATAGATTAAATGAGCGGAAATCACGAGTGGAACAAAAGATACGCAACGCCCAACTATTTATACGGATTTGATCCCAACGAGTATCTTAAGCAAGAACTATTAAAACTTGAGCCAGGCAAACTTTTACTCCCCGGTGAAGGGGAGGGACGTAATGCTCTTTGGGCTGCAAAACAAGGTTGGAATGTTACTGCGCTCGATGCAAGCGAGGTTGCACAAAAAAAAGCCCTAAAACTATTTGCTGAGCATGGTGTGTCGGTTCAATACCTCGTTACCGATATCCTCCATTTCACTTCGTATGATCAGTTCGATGCCATTGCCATGGTTTATGTGCATGTGCATAAAGATATTCAGCAACAGCTGGCTCACAAGTTGGTTAGTATGCTAAAGCCTAAGGGAATATTAATTATTGAAATGTTCCACCCCGAGCAAATTCCGCTATCGTTGGGTGGCCCCAAAAACCCAGAAATGTTCGCTTTAGAAGAGGAACTACAAGATCAATATAAAGATCTTAGAATTGAGGAACTAAGCAAAGTTGTGGTTGATCTTGACGAAGGCATTCTACATAAAGGAAAGGCCGTTGTGTTCCGAATGCGCGCCACAAAACCTTAAATATCTTTAGAAATAAATGGCTAAAAAAAAATACTACGTTGTTTGGGAGGGTATAAAACCAGGGATTTACGAGAGTTGGAGCGAGTGCCAGCAAAACATCAAGGGATACCCAAACGCCAAGTACAAATCGTTCCCCACCTTGCAAGCAGCCGAAGCAGCGCTGCAAGGTAACTACCATGACTATACCACCAAGCAAACCAACGTGGCTATGCAGCTCGAGGGTCTTAAAGAGAATCAGCCAAAACCCATATATCCAGCGCTTGCCGTTGATGCGGCTTGGAATACCGCCACAGGCGATATGGAGTATCGTGGGGTTGATGCCAAAACTGCACGCGAAATATTTAGGCAAGGCCCCTATTTTGATGGAACCAACAACGTGGGCGAGTTTTTAGCCATAGTGCATGGGCTAGCCTATCTGAAACAAAAGGGCAGTAACCTCCCCATATATACCGACTCTATGACCGCAATCAGCTGGGTTAGAAGAAAGAAGGCAAACACTACCCTGAAAAAAACTGGCAGAAATAGCATTCTGTTTGAACTGATTGCCCGCGCCGAGAAATGGATACAGGAAAACACCTGGCAAAACAAGCTGCTAAAATGGGAGACCAAAATTTGGGGCGAAATTCCCGCTGACTTTGGGAGGAAATAATATGCATTGCTACAGAGGCAGTACGGCTTGGGTTAGAGTGCTTATATTGATTATACCCTACCTGCTTATCGTTGGTATTTTTCAGCTAATCGGCTTTTTAATTCTAGGATTTGATTTAAGCGAACTTAGCAATGTTAGTGCCAAAGGCAACCCAGCGGTTCAAGCAACATTGCTTTTCTTTTCGCTACTGGGAACCATATTTGTTATATGGCTTTTTACAAAAACAATAGATAAAAAAAGATTTGTACAAATTGGGTTGCAGCTAAAAAACCTTGGAAATAATTTAGCTGGTGGGCTATTGCTGGGCATTGCAATCATTGCTACTGGTTTTTTACTACTTCTTACGTTGGGACAAATAGAAGTTGATTCGTTTAACTTTTCAACCTCAAACACTTTGCTGTCAATAGCCATATATACCATGGTGTCGCTATCGGAAGAGTTCCTGTGCAGAGGCTATATCCTACGAAATTTGATGATATCATTTAACAGATATTTTGCGCTAATTATCTCTTCAATAATTTTTGCTTTGCTACACATTGGTAATTCACATATTGGCTGGATTGGCTTTACAAACCTTATCCTAGCAGGAATAATTTTGGGATTACCCTACATATTCACAAAAAGCCTATGGCATCCAATTGGCATGCACTTTACGTGGAATTTAACCCAAGCCTTTCTGGGATTTAACGTTAGCGGCAACACCACATTTTCAATTGTTCAGCTAAGGTACACAGGTAATAATTTTTTACATGGCGGGGAGTTTGGCTTTGAAGGCTCAATACTTTGCACTATCATATCGGTTATAGCAGCCATATTTTTATGGAGACATTTATATGGGAAAGAAAAGGATAAGCGCCTACAAAGTAAAATCGTTAAAGCATAGATCAAAAAAACGAATAAAAGGTTGATGCCTCGAAAGGCAAAACAAATTTGCTAAATTTGCCCAACAACAAAATATCCTGCATTTGAAAGTCGAAAACTTTATAGCCAACCGCCTAACCGATCCAAAGGAAGCCAAAGGTAGCCTTTCGCGACCGTTCGTTAAGATTGCCACCATTGCCGTCGCGCTTAGCTTAGCAGTAATGATTATTACCGTGGCGGTAATCACAGGGTTTAAACGCGAGATTAGCGAGAAAACCATTGGCTTTGGAAGCCATATACAAATAGTAAACTACGATAGGAACCTATCGTACGAAACGGTTCCCATTAGCACCGATGTAAACTTTTTGCCCGAAATAATGGAGATTAAGGGCATCCGTCATATTCAAAAATTTGGGCTAAAGCCAGGGATTATTAAAACCGATACCGATATCCAAGGGGTAGTGCTAAAGGGAATTGATACCGATTTCGACTGGAGCTTCTTTGAGAAAAACCTTACCGAGGGCAATATCCTAAGCCTTAACGACTCTACATCAACCAATGGGGTGGTGATTTCTCGAACCATATCGCAACTCCTAAGGCTTAACTTAGGCGATACCTTCGATATGTTCTTTGTGCAGGAGCCTCCACGCATCCGGCGTTTTACGGTGGAGGGAATATACAGCTCCCAAATGGCCGAGTTCGACAAGCTGTTCGTTATTTGCGACCTGAAGCATATACAGCGACTCAATGGCTGGCAACCCACCCAAGTCACCGGGCTGGAAATACTTATCGACGACTTTCGTAAAATTGAAGAAATCACCTGGGATGTTGACGACATTGTAGCCTACAATTTTCTGGAGGATGGCTCCAGGCTCCGCGTTATGAGCATTATCGAAAAATATCCTCAGATTTTCGATTGGCTTGGACTACAAGATATCAATGTGGTTATACTGCTTACCCTAATGTTGGCTGTTGCAGGAATCAATATGATTGCCGGACTGCTCATAATAATCCTTGAGCGTACCAACATGATTGGTGTGCTAAAAGCCCTTGGCGCCGATAATCGATTTATTCAAAAAATTTTCATAATCCAATCGGGGCACATTATTGCACGGGGACTTTTCTGGGGTAACCTCATAGGGATTGCTTTAGCATTAGTTCAGCTACATTTTGGGCTATTTAAACTCGACGAAGCCAGCTACTACCTATCTACGGTACCAATCAACCTCGATGTAATTCACATTCTGCTTCTCAATATCGGCACCTTTTTGGTTACCCTCGCCATGCTGCTAATACCATCGCTAGTAATATCGCGCATTAGCCCCGACAAGACCATTAAATTTGAGTAAGCCGTTTCTGCAATGACAAGGTTGCTAAGCAAAAAATGGAGTAGGATATTTATACTAATTTTTAGCCTACTTTTGCTTATAGCAATTTTCATCTTTCTGGTAGTCAACAGGCTATGCCCTTCAAATTCTCATACATCAAACTTAACATTTACAAATAGCAGCTGGATTGAAGTACCTGTTGCCATCAATGGGAATAGCACATTTGGGCTTTTCGACACGGGAGCCAATATATGTGTGGTTGATGCGGAATCCATTGACAAGTACAATGTCATTGAACTGCCCCTGATTCCAGTAAGGGTTAACAACAAGGAATGGTCATCCATGCTAGTTATCCGCAAACTAATAATTGGCGATTTCTGTTTCAAGAATGTTCCGGCAATATCGCTCAACCTAAAAAATAATAATACACGTCTCAGCTGTATCGATAGTGACATTATTATTGGAACCCCAATTATTAGGCAGCTAGCCTGGGATTTTAACTTTGAAAGCAGCAAGCTTACAATTCGAAAATCTCAAAAAAAGCAGCAACAGCCTGACAGTGCATTAACCCTTCAACTAAACAATTTTAGGCTTCCAGAAACAAAGATTAGGGTTAACGACAGGCTACACAACGTACTTGTTGACCTTGGGCAAACCTCATCGGTACTGTTATCTGTTGAAAAACTTGATTCGACCAAATACTTAAAAATCAACAGCTCAAACAATGCCGATGTGTTTGGGAGTTATTATTACGAACAATACGAAAATATTGCTGATGTGATTTTAGGTAATGACACCATTGAAAACATTAAAATTACCCATACAATCAAATCCAACATTCCTAGCCTAATAGGTCTTGGCTTTTTTAAAAACTTTTCACAAATATCCATAAACCCTTTCAAAAAGCAAATTAGTTTACACAAACAGCGCACAAGCAGTAGATTATCGAAATTTTACGGATACGGCTTTAGCTTCACGCTTAGAAATGGCACTGTAACGGTAGATGGTATTGCTGAATCATCACCAGCACAAAAAGTTGGGATGCAATTTGGCGATACAATTCTCTCAATAAACGGCAATAAAATTGATTCAACTTGGGCAAAATTAGGTTTTTGCAATTTTCTTAATCAAAGGGACTCCATCCTTAACACTGATTCTGTTCAACTAGCATTAAAAAAGGATAGCGACATACATATCATAGCATTAGCAAAAGAATACTATTAATTTAGCCCGCACATGAATTCATATTGATAAAACTAATTAGATGAAGGTTCTATCATACATTATCGGTGGCAGTTCAACTCCAATTATTGTCCAGCACGAAGATCAAAAAATTTTAGTTAAGCTCAGTGGTGGATTAAGCGGCCAGCACTCAATAATTAGCGAGTGGTTTGGAAACAGAGTTGGACAGCTTATTGGGCTAAACACTCGCCAGCCAAAATGGATTGAACTCACCACCTCGCTGCGTTACGAAAACATTTATGTTGAGGTTAGAGATTTAATCGAGAAGAGCCTAGGCGTAAACATTGGGTTCGAATATCTTGATGATGTTCAGCCGTTAACCCACAACGATTTATCCGCTCTTAACTTGGAAAACTACTCCAACACCTACCTGCTTGATGTGCTGATGATTAACATTGATAGAACTAGGCAGAACCTAAACCTACTTGCCAGCAGTAATGGCGAAATTATTATTTCAGATTTTGATTCGAGCTTAATTTTTTACGAACTACTAAAGGGTAGTTTGATCGCAAAAGATAATAGGATTTTGCAAGCCTTAAAAACTAACCCCTTTTACCAGCCAATAGACAAAGTTACCCTTCAGGAATTTATCGAAAAGGTTAACCGCCTAAACTTCGATGAAATTTTCGATGAAATTCCTTCAATACTTTTGGATAAGCAGAGTAAACAGGACTTACTTAGCAAGATTAATAAGAAAATGATACGAGGTTGGGATCTTCTGGACACGTTAAAAAGTATTGATAATACGACAATTGAATCGGAAAGCGAAAGAGACTTACGGATTAGAAACAATAGAGAAAAACTGGAACAACTGGTACGCTTAACCAACAACCGATCTCGTTAGCTTGGCAAAAAACGCCAATCTCCCGAGACAGGCAACCAACAACCAATCCCCCCCTGTTCATAACCAGTTAAAAAACTAATAACCAATTCGCTTTGCAATATCGGCAAACAATTCTATATTTATTGGAATAAAAAATTACCACCCTATTACGCCTTTAAAATACCGCACAGATGAAAAAGAAAACTAGCCAAAGTGGCTTCGATCCTCGAAAAAACTATCAGCAAACCTTAAAAGAAATTGGCTATGTTAGCCGCCATAAGGCAAAAAGATCGGACTACGAGCGCATTGGCTTCAAGTCGGGACTTGAGGTTCACCAGCAGCTTAAAACCAAACAAAAACTATTCTGTCGGTGCCCAGCTGGCATATACCATGAGAGCAACGACTATCATGCGGAAATTATCCGCCATATGCGTCCAACGCTTAGCGAAATGGGCGAATACGATGGAACTGCTCTAATGGAATTCAAAACTCGTAAGGATATAATCTACCGCCTCAATAACAAAACCGCCTGCACCTACGAGATTGACGACACCCCACCCTTCCCCATTAATCGCGAAGCGCTAGAGTACGCACTAGAGATATCGCTCCTAAGCAAGCTCAATATTGTGGGCGAGGTGCATATCACCCGCAAGCAGTATCTCGATGGGAGTATTCCCACGGGATTTCAACGAACTGCAATACTTGGGGTTGAGGGCGAAATTCAATTGAGTAATAAAAAGATAGGTATTCTGCAGCTTAGCATTGAGGAAGACTCGTGCCGTGAGATTTCCGACATTGGCCACACCCGAATATATAAAACCGACAGGTTGGGCATGCCACTTATTGAAACGGTTACACATCCGCAATGCCTTACCCCCGATGAACTGCGCGAAGCAGCTGAACACATCCGTTTCTTAAACCGCAGCACGGGCAGGGTTAGAACTGGTATGGGCGCTGGGCGCGAGGATGTGAATGTTAGCTGTACAGGTGGAACCAGAGTTGAAATTAAAGGCGTAGCTCACAATAAATGGATTCCCGAGCTATCGCACAACGAAGCGTTTAGGCAATGGGCATTGCTTAATATCCGTAAAAAGCTTCTTGAGCGATTTAGCGATCCCAAGCAGTGGAAACTGGAGTGGCAAGAGATCAGCCCAAAGAAGTTGAATCTTGACTTTATCCCCACTGTTACTCAAAAAAATAACGTTAAGGTTGTAGCCATAAAACTCCAAGGATTTAAGGGTATCCTATCGCACTTCACTCAACCCGGCAAATCGTTTAGCAACGAGCTAGCCGATCGGTTAAAGGTTATTGCCTGCATAGAGCGACCCAACATGACCAGCACCGAGGAGTTGCATCAACCTTTAAGTAAGGCCGATTCGCAAAAACTTTCCGGACTTCTTCAAAGCACCGAGTATGATGCCATTTGCGTTATTTGGGGGCCAGCAGAAGATATTCCCACAGCCATTGAAACAGTTGAGGAGCGTTGCATGATGGCTTTTGAGGGTGTACCGGGCGAAACCCGCAAATCGCTGCCCGATGGCACTACCATTTTTGAGCGCGTGCTGCCCGGGGCCGACCGAATGTACCCCGACACCGATTCGCCCCCAATTCCACTCCAAGAAGAGTATATCGAGAAGCTTCGCAAAAGGATTCCTGCCGAAGTTTCAACACGTTTCGCACAGCTCAAGGGATGGAAAATCCCCGTGGATACATACACATTCATTATGAAACGCAACCTGGTACCCATCATCGAACAGCTGGTTGAACTGGGTGCAACTGGACGTTATGCCGGAACTTTCCTCGGGCACACCTTAAAGCACATCGAGGGAACCATGACCATGCATAATGATTTTAATTACCAGCGCATTGTCGAAATTTTCAAGTTCTTGAAAAAGGAAAAGTTGGAATTCAATTTGGCTGAATATATGCTGCCCATTGTGTTTGAGTATCCCAATATGGATTTAACCTCGGTGCTAACCAGCATTGGATTTAAGAGCAGAACCAAAGATGAACTCCTGGCACCAGTTGACTATCTAATTGAGAAGTTTAAAGAAATTAAAACATCCAAAGCCGACAGCAAAGAAATTGTGGTTAGCTGGGTAATGGGGCAACTCCACAAGCAAGCCGTTGGCAATGTAAACCTCAAGGATCTGCGCAAGGCAATTGAAACAAAAATCTAGGCAATCAACAAATCGTTTTAAAATCAAAAAAAACTGGAATGGAAGATTTTTTTCAAGGATATAAGGGTCGCGCACTCGAAGTACTTAAAAAATATAGCGCAAGGGTTTGGGGTAAAGTTACAATTAATACCACCCGAGGTGAATTCAACGGAACCATTCTGCCCCGTTCCGAGAATGATGACGATAAGCATATTGTTCTAAAAATTGATACCGGCTATAACATCGGTATCGATATCCTTACGATTAAGGATATGAAAGAGACTGGCTACTTTAAAGCCACCTACAAGATCCCCGAGAAGGAGTTCCCCTATACACCCAACCTTCCGAAGGTTAAACTGTTTGGGACAGGTGGTACCATAGCCTCGCGCCTCGATTACAGAACGGGAGCCGTAATACCAGCCTTCTCGCCGGGCGAGCTCTATGGCGCCGTGCCCGAATTGGCCGATATCTGTAACCTGACAACCGAAAAACTTTTCGCTGTATTCAGCGAGAATATGGGCCCCGAGCAGTACAAGGCGCTGGCCATTGCCATAGGCAAAGAGATTGAGAACGGAATTGATGGCATTATAATTGGCCACGGCACCGATACGCTAAGCCATACCGCTGCTGCGCTCACGTTCATGGTACAGAATTCGCCTGTTCCCATTGTCCTTGTTGGTTCGCAACGAAGTTCCGATCGCCCCAGCAGCGATGCCGCTCTCAACCTAATGCACGCCTGCATTACGGCTGGTCATTCCGATATTGCGGAGGTAATGGTTAGTATGTTTGGCCCCACTTCCGACGAGTACGGTTTCCTTCACCGGGGAACCAGGGTACGCAAGATGCACTCATCGTACCGTAGCACGTTTCGAACCATTGGCGACACGCCTGTAGCCACCGTAAGCCGAAAAGATGGTGTAAAACCGATTAAGGAGGAATACGCCCACAGGCGAAAAGATAGAAACGTTAAGGTTATGCCCTTCTTTGAGGAAAAAGTTACCATTCTGTACTACTATCCCAATATGCACCCCGAAATAATTGATTCGCTAGTTGATATGGGCTACAAAGGGATAATTATTGCCGGAACGGGTTTGGGGCATGTAAACAAGCCGCTATATCCAGCAATTGAAAGAGCACACAAAAAAGGAGTGCACGTGTTCATGACCGTGCAAACCCTTTGGGGCTTCGTGCATATGTTCGTTTACGACACGGGCAGAGATATGATGGCCAAGGGGGTAATCCCCGCCGAGAACATGCTTCCCGAAACGGCCTACATTAAGTTAGGATGGGTACTTGGCCAAACCAACGATCCCGAGGAGGTTCGTCGATTAATGCTTACCCCTATTAATAGCGAAACAACTCCCAGAGAACCTTATAACGGCTACTTGGTCTATCAAGGTGGTGTACCTGAGGTAGAAAATTTTATTAGGCAGTTCCGCAAGTAATCCATTAATGAATTATTTTGAGAGGATAGTAGGTCAACTAAAGATCAATTTGCAGAAAGATTTACCCGGATTCCAGGCGCAGCAACGTATGGCTCCCTCCTTTCGCGGTGGCCCAGGTTTTCCCCAATCGCCAGATAATAATACACGGGGTAGTGCTGTACTAATTGCCATATACCCTGATGATGATAGGGCCAAAACAATACTTATTAAACGGACCGTTTACAATGGTGCCCACAGCGGTCAGGTGAGTTTTCCTGGTGGAAAACAGGAAGATTTCGACAAATCGCTCATATTTACAGCAATACGTGAGGCAGAAGAAGAGGTAGGCATAGATGCTAATCAGGTAGAAGTAATTGGAGCCCTTACTCCTCTTTTCATTCCTGTTAGCAATTTAATGGTTTTGCCGGTGGTGTGTGAAATTCCTAAGCCCACTGATTTACATTTAAATCTACAAGAAGTCGAATATACTATCCATGTAGATTTAATGAATTTTAAGGATCCCGAAAAACTATCGGTAAAAACAATCTGTGTTGGCAATAATCCAATATCGGCTCCGTACTATGCTGTTGAAGGAGAGGTGGTGTGGGGCGCCACTGCAATGATCATCTCGGAGCTAACAGATCTATATTAACACAACCTTACAGCTGGCTAATCAGGTATAATATTCTGATAATGCTTAAAACGCTGCATTATTTGATTCACATAATTATAGGTTTCCTCTCCCCTTAAGGAACCGTACTTCACTGTAGTATCGCAGTAGTATTCTGGGTTTGATTTGTTCAGGATAAAGAAATCCACATTATTATCCCATACGTTTGGGTTTTTACCATGCTTTGCAGCCAAGTTTCTTGCATCAATTACATGGCCAAGCCCTGCATTGTAGGCGGCAAGAATAAATTTCACCCGCTGCTCAGGATCGGTTACGCTGTCTTCAAAACGTTTCTCGAGCCATTTCAGATACTGGGCACCTGCACGTATTTGGGTTTGAGGATCGGCAATATGGTTTATCCCAAAGAATTCGGCCGTAGCGGGCATAAACTGCATTAACCCGTATGCCCCCATATGCGATTGCACATTATGCTTAAACCTGCTCTCCTGATATACCAACGATGCAAACAGTCTCCAGTCCCAGTCAATGGTTGAACTTGCAAACCTAAATCCATCAT
This sequence comes from Bacteroidales bacterium UBA2295, assembly GCA_002345825.1. Taxonomy (GTDB): domain Bacteria; phylum Bacteroidota; class Bacteroidia; order Bacteroidales; family Tenuifilaceae; genus Perlabentimonas. Next base: position 3,156 of record DDWD01000078.1, on the reverse strand, counting down.
CCCAAGGAGATATATTACCAGTTTTAACCCTGAAAGATTCAGAAAAAACTCTCTTGGCCCAGTAAGGGTTGTTGTAATACTTCCCTTTAATAATACTATATTCGGCCGTTTTGGTAAACTCTTCCAACCATTCATTCAATGCCATCAAAAGATCCGTAGACTTTGTAGAAACTGCCCAAGCTAGATTTTGGTCGAAGCTCACAGATGTTTCAACGTCGATATTACCATAGTAAAATGAGTTCACGCGTGCAACATCCTCATCACAAACAGTGTAGTCAATTTCGCCATTGGCAACCAATTCAATAAGCTCATCAGCCTCGTAATTGGGCATTTCTACTACATGGATTTCTGCACCTATTTCGTTTGATAAATTTTTTAATCGATGGGCAGATGCGGAACTTTTTTGGACGTATACAATCTTTTTGGCAAGCTGTAAAGCATTGTCAATACGCTCCGATTCAGATATTTTACGCTGAACGAGAACTTGCTTTGTAGTGCTATGCGGAACAGTAAAGCTATATTTCTGAACCCTCTCACTTGTAATGGTTAGGTTATTGGCAAAAACATCAACCCTTCCCTCTTTCAGCATCTCGAACGCTTTTTCCAAATCATTCTCGGCAATAATCTCCAGTTTTACACCAATATGCAATGCAAACTCCTGCAACAGGTCAAACTGGTAGCCCATAGGTGTTCCCTGATAAATAAAATAGTTTGTTGTATTGATATCGGTAACAGCAACAAGAACTCCATCTTCAATTATATGCTTTAAATCGCGAACTCCATCTGAGCCAACAAGCCTACCATTAGACTGGTTGTAGTTGCATTCAGCAAGAGTAAACACCAATAGTAATGCAAAAATTTTTACTAAATATTTTTTAAAAACACTCATTTATAGTGTATTATTGATTTACCAAGAACAAATGTAAGGGTTTTAAACCGAAAGGCTTACCTTTTTTTGACGACTAGTCGTAGAAAATCCACGAAACTCCAAATTTAAAAATCTGTGGATTGATAGGGTATGAATAGGCAGAGTAGTAGCTATTGTTAGGATATCCTTGGTTAAGATGTTCGTACTTTACAAAAATTATGGCTCGTTTCCATTTAAAATTTGCAAACACATCAACGGTTGGATAATCACCTAGTTTCACCGCTCGCTGATTGTAAAACTGGCCTGTAACGGGATTGTATGCATCAGCAAAAAAATTACTACGATATGTTAGGTTAACCCCAAACTGACCACTTAATGCACCTGGAACAAGAACCGTTTCGTAGAACAGGGCACTAAATCCAATAAAACTGGGGAGGCTTAATACATCCTCATTTGTATTTGCTTGCCAAACTATCTTGTTGAAAAAGTTAAATCCTTTAAAAAAACGGAAGTTCTTTTGGGCATAAGCAGATGTAATTGTAACATCCGAAGCTTGCGATGGTAAGCTATTGCTGTTAAAGTACATGTAATCGCCAATGTGAATCACATTATATCCCAACTCAGCAGCCCACTTATCAATCTCAAAAGAAGCTCCCAGCTGGAATCTTTTTTCTTTCTCCAATTGATTATCCCACTTGTAGTGGTTTGAGAAAAAAGTACGATAGAAAATATCTGGTGTTGCTTCTGAAATTAAGACTCTTCCTTTAAGCTGGGGCATTTCAGGATCTTTCCATAGCGATATTCTCATCTCGCCCCTAATCTCTTTATCTTCGGCTTTATCTCCACTAAAAAAAACCCGTGCAGCACCTCTATAGGCCAAGTATGGGCTCTCACTAAATGCAGCCACACCAGCATGTGCAGAATACAATTTAGTATCCTCGTTACCAAAAATGTAATCTTGAGGCTTAAACATATAGTATGCAGAATGTGTATAACCGACCCAACCTCTTAACCCAGGCATACCGGGGATATTGGCAAACTGGTTTATTTCAAGAATTGCTTTAACATCCCAATTCGTCAACGCGATGGAATCATAAACACTTCCGTTGCTAAAAAAACTATTCGAAAAATAATCTTCACCTATATCCTTATTAACAAATGTTCTAGAATGCCGTTCTCTTGAGATTTGCAACTTGGCGCTAACTAAGGGAATATATTTATCTATGGTGTCAGACGCTAATCTCACCTCTTTTATGTTGATAAATGTATATCCTATCAGGGCTGATAGAGAACTTTCACGGGTTACGCTCTTAGCATTGGGCAACCAAATTGGGATTAATTTAGTTTCCAGTGTATCACCTGGCACTACATTATCATACTGAATGCCACCGTTCTCCTCATTACTATATACCCTACTGGCAAATGCTCCCTGCCCAAACAAATTACCTTTATGGTAACTACCAAAAATGGATATCAGATTATTTCTTGTGTGCTGATTTTCATACACTCCCTTTGTTCCAACATGATTGTATGCTACACCAATGTTTATGTGTTTGTTTACATTCTGTGTATGGAGCACGTTAAATAGCTGTTCTGCTTCTGATCTTTTTCCTGCACTTGTATACGATAATGAAGTAAAAGGTGAGCGCACATTATACTGTGGTGTCTCTTGAATTCTTCTTGAATATGCATTATAATATCGCGAGAAAAGGAAAGTACTTTTATCATCACGAGAGAAAAAATGATCGTAATTACTAGGACTGCCAATATTGCCTAAAAAGGTATAACTCTCGAAACGTTTTTGTTGCGGATAAAATAGATGATTAAGCCATAAGCTAGTATCAACGGGTAACTGCTCGTACTCAAGATAATGCTCATTCAGTTTCCACGAAAACACCTTGTTAGTTCCAGGAATGGATAATAATTCGATAATTGATCTCTGTTTAATTATAGAATTAGTTCTTGATCTATCCGATATACTATCATTTAAAGTAGTATCAACAACAGAATTGCTTGTAGTGTCAGATTGATTAATGCGTGAAGTATCTCCCGGTAAAGTTAAAGTGGTATCCTTATCTTCCCGATTAGTGTTTAAGTTCAGCGAGTTCAGTTTAACTGTTGAATCGGGAAGTTGGCTTACATAAAATGGCGATGCAAACCTCTCTGTTGCCATTACGGCAGCCACACGTTGGATTAATGCGGAGGATAAAAAGACTACCGATATGGCAAATATTCGAATTCTCATACTGGGTACGAATATACAAAAAAAAAAGCCCCGATTGCTCGGG
>DDWD01000113.1 GCA_002345825.1 Bacteroidales bacterium UBA2295 | reverse complement strand
CCACTATGGGATGATTGTAAGTGTGGATAAGGTGTACAAACTAGTAGCAGGTGCTGCATTTCAATTCCACTATGGGATGATTGTAAGCCACGGGGGGCATTCGATACCATTGTAAATAAAGTATTTCAATTCCACTATGGGATGATTGTAAGCCGTAAAATTATCAAAAAAAATAATTGAGGTACAGCCTGTTCGTTAAAAAAAATGTAAAAATTAATGGCATTCGGTTGTCGAACCCAATTAATGGGATTACCCCAGGGGTTCGACAACTACTGTATCGTTATGGTTTTCAGCATATCAAAGAACCTTACCGCTGCTAACCCAAAATAGCGCGAATTTAAATTTCTAATATTTATCAGGTCGACAACCGTACAGACTGTTAAAGCATTGTATCTGTTGAACTTCGCTCCTGGCCCAAAACCTCTTTCTCAAGCCATTTGCTCTCCCTGCTTTTAAAGAGGATTAGGCTGTCCTCATCATCCATAATTTCATCGGCTCTATGCTTTAGCTCTTTAAGCTTCACCTCTGTGATCTCACCCTCGAAAACCGAGTTTTGAATCCAATTCAAATACTTGCGGCAAAGCTTCAGCATCTTTCCGGTGCGTTTCTGGTTAACGTCGTAAACTAGGATAATGTACATTTTTCATATTTTCAAACCTGACAGGTTTATAATAATTAACTACCACCACATCTTAAAGGGCTTATACTCCTCGATGCTAAGCAAATGCTTACTTAGCTTATAGCACTCTAACTTTACCAAATGTTTGTAGCTTACATTTCGCTTTAGGGTTCGGTGCTGGATGGTCTCGCCAAGCCTATCCTCAAAGGCTTTAATAAAAATCTTCTTCCCGCTCTCGTTAAGCAAGCACCTATTGAGCTGCTCGCTGAAATGCTTCTCCTGTAGCTCTCGCTTATTTATCACCTTAAAAATTACTCGGTCCACCAGTATTGGTTTAAATATCTCGGCAATGTCCAATGCCAGGGAGTATCTCCTTTCGCCAGGTGTATGTAAATACGAAATGGTTGGGTTTAGTTGGGTTTGATGAATTGCCCGAAGGCACTGACTGTAGCACATCATGTTGCCAAACGATATTAGCGCATTAATAGGATTTTGTGGTGGTTGCTTGGTGCGAGCGCCCATCTCAAAATCGTTTAGAATTTTGTTAAAACCCTGGTAGTAGCTTTGCCTGATATTCCCCTCTATACCCATTAGCTCATCAACCTTTCTCGATTCTGAAATTCCCGCTTGGAATTGCTCAATCTGATTTATTTCAAGCGAAAGATCCTTGCCTCGGGTATTGTAGTAGCGCAAGTTCTTTAGCATATTGTACGATGCCCCTTCGACAAATTTTTGTGCTATGGCTATTCGCTTAGGTTTGCTCAAGAAGAAATCGACCTGCGACACAATCATCCTTCCGGCCAAAAGCCCATCCTTGGCCATAAATGATCAGGTGTAGTTCTCGTAGTAGTCGAAAAAGTGAACGCAAATACCGTTTTTTCCCAAGAAGTTGTACAGCGGGCTATTGGCATCGAGCGATCCAAGCACGTACAAATCATCAACCCCCTCAACGGGGATAAAGCGGGGTTGCCCCTCCATGCCGGCTTCATCAACGGGGGTAAACTTTAGGGTATTGTCCTTGCGGCTAAGACGGCCGGGGTTGAAGAGGTAGTAGGATTTTTTCATAGCGATTAATAATCCAAACCTGACAGGTTTTTATTATTTTATTCAATTATCAGATGATCAATAAAATCGAAATCGATTATCTGCCTGTGGGTGTCCACAAAATTGCCCTGCCCGTCGAACCAACCCAACACCTGATTTCGTTGTAACCTAGTGGGCATAGATGATACAATAGAACCGTACGACGACCAAGGGTAGTCCTTGTAATTATCAGTGAAACCATGGTGCACGGGGTTTGAGTGGATGTAAACCACCAGCTGGCGGAAGTACCGCTCGCTATCGACCAACTTACGGCGGAAGGGGCGTTCGAAAAGCGTGCCTTGGCGGCCTTGCTGCCTGTTGAGGGCTTTGGCGTAGGCGTTGAAAAGATTGGAAAATCGTTTAGAAACCCAGAGCGAGAACTTCTCTTCTTTCTCCTTCCCCTCTAAACCTGAAAGGTTTTGAAAACCTGTCAGGTTTTCTCCTCCAACTACCTCCTCCACCTCCTTAATCCGCACCAACAAATGAAAATGGTTGCCCAGCAAGCACCAGGCAAAGGTATCGGCAATGGGGTCGATATGCTCATCGTATTTTCGAAGGAAATACTCATAGTTATCGGGGCTATAAAACAGGTTTACTCCATTCACACCCTTGTTGTAGATATGGTAGTAGTTACCGGGGATTAGGGGTTGGATTGTGGTCATATTCCTATTCTTTTATTTTTAAACCTGACAGGTTTTGAAAACCTGTCAGGTTTGTTTACTCCTCCCCGCTCCAACAAAAATCGAAGTAGGAGCAGTTTTTGCAAATCGTCTTTTTCTCTTTAGGAGGACATTCCTCGGCATTTATTAAAATTTCAATTTCGTTTATAACGCTCACTATCTTTTCCCTATCGTCATCAGTTAGCTCAACGGCTTCGGTATGACGTGTGGTGGGGTAGTCGAGTTTACCAGTTACCCCCTCAATACCCCTTTGCTCCAGTTTCCAGATATAGAACTTAACTTGCCACTGGTGCGTATCTTCCAACTTATTTGACTTTTTTGTTTCATGTATTACCTTCTCGTATGGATCGTAAAAATCAATTCTTACACCATCCACCTCTATCTCGGTAAATTTACTAGCCCTATACCGATATGTATTCTCATGTATCATCTTACCCTCATATACCAAATCCGATGTATGCTCCATGCTAATGCCATTGGCAAATAGCCACAGCTTGCGGTGGCATATCCAGTAATAGGCGAAGTGAGTACCGGTTATGTTCATTTATAGATTGTTGATTTGATAGACCTTACAGGTTTTGAAAACCTGTCAGGTCTGAAAATGCTATAATTGATTTTCGTAATCAAACGCCATCATCAGTTCAACTAGACGGTTTTCAGCTTTTTCGAGGGCATCGGCACTACCAACTGAGCCAACAATATAACTTGATGCTATTGGAGTAATAAAGAATTCGGCTTTTGCTGTCTCGTCAATCTTTGGAACAGCTTGTAACCTCTCGGTATCTTCCCGTAAATCACCCCTAATGGCATATGCAATCTGGTTTGCATTGTTGCTTACAGCAAGGGCTACGGTTTCCATAAGGCTAAAGGTGCGAGCTTGGTTTGATGTAATGCGCCAGTTAACTATTGCTTTAGCCAAGGAGCGTATTATAGTTTCCCTTTGCTCCCTTGGGCAAATTAAGCAATTACCAAAAATGTTGCGTCCTTCAATCCAACCTGCTACCCTTAATTTCTCTTCAATTTCTGGAAAAAGTTCTGGCTCTAGTTTATTGGTTGAAACACAGAAAAGTGTTCTTAGGTCTATGGCAGCATCGTAAACGAATAGACCTGATGCACGAGTTTGTCCACTAGGGTTATAATATTTTGGTGCAAGATTTCTCTTATGCTCTAAAAGCCATGCATTTAATTCTTCCTGGGGTATCTGAACTCGATTTCCTTTTTCGTCTAATTTAGAAACTTTTACAATATGGTCATTAGGTTTACTCGACCTGTCAAATACAACTGGTTCTGTTTCTCTTTCTAGCCCCCCTAGCAATGGATGAATAGGTCGCATAGCAGAAATTGAAAGCGGACTACGACGCTTAACAGTATAAGAGTCACTTTGTGCTTTCATATAACCACCAATCAATTGGTCAACAAAAGTAGGATCGCAAGGAGAATGAGGCTCTTTCATCCCAGCATTTCCCTTTTTGTCAATCTCCCAGTTAAAAGTGATAGCAGCATAAGGCATCTCAAGCGCTTCAATAATTGATCGTTTAACTTGCTGACCACTTGAATATGCAAGATCTCTATTAAATTGTGAGTTTCTATAAAACTTTTGCCCATTACTAACACTAAATACGGTATGCTCAGCATGTCGCAATCCTCGTAGATAAATAATTGATGTTTTCATATTTACTGATTTTGTTTTGATTTATTTAGGCTGTATTGAAACTTAATTAATGTAACAAATAAGGGAAATAGGTCGTATGGCATTTTAACGACCTCTTCTACAACCCTTTTGATAAAAATGGTATTTGAGGGTGATTTTTCTAAAACTACTGTTAATTCTTCAATAAAACTTTTGATAGTTCTACATTCAAGAATATTTTTGCCTTCTTGGCTAGCAGTAGTTTTGCCTCTTTTTGAATCCTTTGATTGTTCTTCAATATCAATAAGGATTTTAGCAATGTCAGAGGCCATTTCAAGTAGTTCTGTTTTGTTTAGCATAGCGATTATCCATATTTTAAAAAGTTGATAATTTGAGAATGATTCATTGTTGTTAAACTTGTAGTCTTTGCCCTGTGCGTAAAGAATTGAGCCTTTAGGCATATACTCGCGTAGTTTGGCTGGTTCTAAAGCTTTTAGCCCAATAGTTCCCAACTTGCACGCTTGCTTGAAATTGTAGAAGGTTGAAAGAGTTTCGAGTTCTTCCTCTTCAAGAACGGTGTCCTCGTCAGCAAATAGTTTGTCACGCAAATCGAAAACCTTATTCACCTGTGGTAGATAAAGATTAATAAAACCTAGCGTTGTATTGGTTTGCGACAAATTGTAAGCGTACGCTGTAATCTTCTTGTTTGGGTATTTTTTTGCCAAAGCGAAAACAACTTTGGACCATTGCTGAGTAGGGATTGCAATTTTCCCCTGCACATCTGATGTTTCAATGTTCAGGTTATCATCAGGATAATCTGAATTAAAATAAGGTCTAACCCAGTGCCAGAGCCATTGTCCATTCCAAGTTTCAATTTGTTTATCCTTAACATTTGGAGTTTGTTGTAGGTACTTGCGATAGTATTTCCATCCATTATATAATGCCCAAAGTACTTCTTCCTCATCAATTAGCATTACATATCCGCCACTAACCCCAATGCCTAATGCCTCACCTATCCAAGATGCATACATTTCATCTTGATTAATTGTAACAGCGATGTCACTAACTTGTCCTGAGGTTGTACCTCCAACATCTTTTGCTTGTGAACCAACGAAAATAGCCATATTAGGTACATCTGTCTCGATACTCTTTGCTAGATTTCTGTACTGAGCCTTAGGTATGCTACCGTGTAATTTAACATCATTTTCCTTCGGTTTTTGAAAGAATGGAGAATTACCCACATGCATCAGGTGCTGCTCATTGTTAAAAAACAATTCGAAGAAAACTGAATCAAAAAATTCTTTAGCGGAAAGATTTGTACCTTCCTTTCGATTGTATTGACTTAGAAATTTCTTTCCTATATAACTTGTATACATAGCTACAGTATATTATTGGGTTCAACTAATTGTAAGCCATAAATCTTATACTCCTCAATGTTTTGGGGTACAACAAACGGATTTGAGCCAACATCGAGTTGCTCGTATTGGGTTCTGTATCGGGCTATACTTTTCCAGTTTATTGGAATGTCCATTAGCTGGCGCTCCTCCCAAGTTGCAGTTAAATATCTTTCTCGGTCAGTTTCTAGTATACACGATGCGCTCTCAATCTCAAGGGCATCAACAAGTACTGCTCTTTTTCTATTTGTAAGTTCGAGTATTGAGAATCTGTTGTTTTTGAAAATCAAGTGGATATCAATCTCCTTAGTGTCTAATTGCGGGTAAACTGCATCAATCTTTTCCTGTAATAGTTTTTCTTGTAAAACTTCTCTATTACTTGGGAGTTGATTAAAACTTTTCTCCAAAATGTCCATCTTGTAAGGTAAAACATTTCCAGTGGGGGCAATAACGTGAACGGGCTTATAGTTCCCGATTGTATTCTCGTTGCGCTTTCTATTAACTCGTCCAAACCGCTGAATTAAGCTATCCAATGGAGCGCATTGGGTTATCATCCTGTCGAAGCTAATGTCGAGGCTTACCTCAACAACCTGTGTTGAAACAACTAAGCAAGGTGTAAGTCCATTTCCAAAGTCTTTGCCATCGCCATTAAACTCAGTTTTAAGCCTTGTCTCCAACTCAACCCTATCGCCTCGCCTATATCTGCTATGGATTAACATTTTGGGGATATGGGGGTATTTAAATTCTAGTATTTGGAAAGCCTCCTGAGCCTTTTTTATTGTATTATAGATTGCGAGTACCTTTTCTTTATTTACAAACGCTTCTGACAGGATATCCTCTATCGCCTCTTCGTTTCCAATTTTATAAATTTTGTGCCTGTTGAAAGTTTCTAAAACTTGGTCGGGGAGTTTTACTTCATAAACACAATTCTTTCCTCCAAGTATATCAAGAAGCTGTTTGTAAAGTTCTGTTGGCATTGTAGCTGTTCCTATATGGACCCTACAGTTTAGAAATAGTAACATCTTAACAATTTCAAGCACCATCGACTTTGAAAAATCGGAATAGGTATGTATTTCATCAAGAATAATATCACACCCACTAAGGTCGAGCATAACAGTTTCAAAGCCAGGAGTTCCAAAAATAATTGCTGCAATTTGATGAGGTGTCAGCACTTTAACCGATGATCCTACAAGACTTTGAAGCAGTTGCTCCTCTAAATTTTCGCCTACAACAATTTTTGAAGTAGCGTGCTGCAATCGAATATCTTTATTCGGGATTGTGGCTTTCATTCGTTCCCACATTGCATTTATTGATGCTTGGAAAGGTAAAGTGTAGAATATTCTTCCTTTGCAGCGTTTTAAAAGAAAATCGGTTTTACCGGCACCAGTTGGAGCAACGACAATTGTATGATTTCTACAATCATCAGTATCTACCTTTGATAATGGATAAATATCGCTAGCTCGTTCTGAGTTAAAGTAAAAACTCAAATCAGGGGTTTCAAAAAGATGTTCTAACTCTTGTTCAGTTTTGTCTGAGAATGCAGATGCAAAATGGTCGGCCGCCATAAGTAACCCTCTTAGAGACGACCAACCTACCTGTTTGGTTTCGCAGTATGATGCTGCATAGGAAAGCGCATCCGCAGCCTCGTTTTTTGATATATTAGCTTCAAATCCAAAATGGTTTAATATCTTAAAACCATATACACTCCATACTTCCCAATCCTTAAGATGATTATCAATCCATTTCCTGTACTTGTTATCAATGTCAATAATCCCCCTCTCACGGCTATCGTTAACAATCGATTTATGGTGTGCGACAACCATATCAATTAAAGTATTCCACTCATTTCTTGGGAATGCAGGAAGAAAAGCAAGAGAGGATAGCTCATGCCTATGAACATAATTATCATCTCTTTCTTCTACTAATGACTTGGCTGAAATGTTCTTAATTCGATTCTGGAAATACGGATGTGCTTTGCCCAAATCATGGAGTATGGCCCCCTTAGTAGCCAAGTTTAGATCAAACTCATAATCCAAAGCCTTTGAAAAGCATTTTATAGCAAACACCACATGCTCAGTATGGTCGAGTAAAGTAGTCTCGCCATAATTTATACTTTTTGCAAAAATATTATTAAGCGATTCCATTGCCATCTCTTATAGGGTTTCCGAACACAACCAATTCACCATACATTTCACTTGCATTGTCAAAGCGGTTATGTCCTACTTTGAAACCGCTATGTTGATCAGAGAAAATTAGTTCAAAGCCGTTAATGCTGTTAAAATCCTCTTCGCCCATTTCGTTCAAGGCCTCGGGGTGCAGTAAGTCCTCATTTCTGCACAAGCAAATGGTTTGCTCAAAAGCCCTTTCTGCATCTTCTTTTGAATTGAAAGCAAGGTAAACATTAGGTTCAAGAAGTACTCCACGATTAATTATGCCTAAATTCTTGGCTTTATAGTACTCTCTTCCATCGGAATCCTTCTTTTTCTCTTTTTGAAAACCTCCTTTCGACCAGGTTTTTTCTTGCTGCACATCTATTCCACAATAATTTATCCTATGTCGGATTATTTTTTTTATTACTCCTTTCTCTTCCAGCAATTCTGGAAAGAGTTTTTTTTCTATTCCTTCAACTATTGATGGTGTAAGAAATTGCTGGCTAAAGGTTTCGCTGTCCCTCACCGCAGTCCAAGGTTTAATAAAACCGAATGGGCCTGAGTATATTACTATGTACATAGCGTTATCTGTTTATAAACCTGACAGGTTTTGACAGGTTTTGAAAACCTGTCAGGTTTGGTTAATCCATTACCTTATCGCTCCCAACCCAATTCCAGTAGAATTGCCCAAACCCACATTCCAAGCAAACAGTTTCGTTTCGGGTTTGGCATTTATAATTACTGGACACCAACTGCAAATGTTGTTCACGTTGTTATAAACTAGGTTTTTGCGCTTGGCGTAGGGTGATGAGTTATCAAAATGAATTTCGAGACTCTGATCAACAAGGCCTGCCTGTTTCATTCTGGTTTGTAGCGTTTCTTTTAGGTATTCACCAGCATTTGGGTTATCGTAAAGAATATGGTCAATTCTGTCATCAACCCTTCGCTTAATTAGAATTGGACTAGCTACTTGAAAGTTGCTAACAGTTGATAAATCTGGGTTCTCCTGAATAACAAGTTCAACAACCTTTAAACCATCAAACATTGAAGGGTCTTGCTGAATCCCAGAAATCATTTTTTTTACAATCTCTTCATCAAAAGCGCTAAAGAAGAACGAACTACCGTGTTCAAAATGTAGCATATCATTTTTTCGTTTCCCTCCTGTCAGCCACGAAAATGAGAAGAGCGATACTTTGCCATGCTGGCTATTCCATCCCAACCATTTGTGAATAGTTCCAACTAACATATGCTGGTGGTTGAAGGGGATGGGTTGGCCATTGCTTTGAATCTTAAAGTGTATTCTCATATTGTCATTTTTTCCAACCTGACAGGTTTTCAAAACCTGTCAGGTTTAATAATATAAAAACCTACTCCTCCATCTTCCTACCCTCACCAATACGTACCTTGCTGGTTTCAAGAGCTTTTAGGGCTATATCCTTAACACCGGCATCGGCGGCAGCAGCCTTAGTGGCCAGCTCCTTAACAGTAGCTTCCATATCCTTAATTTTGTCCTTTAGGTTGGCAATAATCTGGTTATTGAGCTTTAGCTCCCCTTCAAGCTGCTTGGCGTTGAGCTGTTTCTCGAACTCATGCTGTGTGGTTAGCTGTTGGGTAACTACCTCCTGTGCTTGCTTAACGGCCTGCTCAAGATCCTTAGGGAAGGAGGCCACCTGCTTGCGTAACTCCGCAAGTTCAGCTTCAGCAGCTGCAATAGCAGCTTCGCGCTGTGTAAGCTCACGCTCTTTGGCTTCACGCTTTTCGTTGTAGGCATCGGTCTCCTTCTTGCGTTGCTGGCCAATGGTGTAGTTGTACTCGTCCTCTTCGCGCTTACGGGCTTTCTTCAAATTCTCGTCGTATTCCTTCTGCAACAGTGTTTGTTGCTCCTGCTCCCTTTTCCACGCTGCGCGTTTCTCATCCATTTCACTTTCAAATGCCTGCTTGGTTTCAGCCATATCAGCCTCAAACTGAGATTTTTTTTCCTTCTGAGCAAGAAGCATGGCAGATAGCGAGTCGGTTTCGGCAGTAAGTTGGTAAAGGTTCTGTAGGTTTTCCTTCTCAATGGCAATGGCCTTTTGCAGGTCGGCAAACTTCTGGTACTCGGCGGTTAGGTTTTCCGAGAGCTTATCGAGAGCCGAGGTTAGCTGCACTTTTAGGTTTGCCATTTGGGTAACAACCCCATCGAAAGTTTGTGCTGAGGCAGCTCGCACCAAATTAGCATTCTGCTTAACCTCTTGCTCCTTACGGGGATCCTCGGGTTTGGTGCTCTTTACCTTTTCCAAGAGCTCCTCATAGGCTTCAAGGATTTCATTCTTAGTGTTCTTGCTTGTTACATTCTTAGTCATAAGTATTAGCCATTAGGTTGATTAAAAAGATAAGGTTTACTATTGCCTCAAAGAGAGGCTATCTTGATGTTTGTTCATGCCATGCTGTGATTCTCTCATCGATATACACTTTAAGTCCTTCTGGTTTAACCACCACCACCTCATCAAGCAAACCCATTATAAATCGGCCAATACCCTCGAACGAATACACCGCTCCATCATAGATTGCACCATCATCAACAATATGGATATCAGTGACTGTATCGGGAAACTCTTCTTCCATAAGATGGTGGGCACGCGTCGAGAGTTTTAAGTTGACAGGTATTGGTTGGCACCCGCTCATTCCGAAGGCATCGATGCGACTTTCCCCATGATTTTCTTCGAACTGCCAGTTGCAACCAGTTGTGTGAACCCCCTCAATACGGTCAATTTTAAACTGCTTAACCTTTCGGGTACCTACCTCAAAGGCAAGCAGGTAGGTGTAATAGCTAAAAAGCTTTATTGGCTCTACTTGCCGATCGCTCGTTTTTTCACTGCTAACCGAATGGTAATTTTTTAGAATGAGTTGCTCCTTATCCTTTATAGCCTTTCGGATGAAGCTAATGTTTTTTGTAATGTTTTGCCTGTAGAGTGTATCCGATATCTCATCAATATCTGTTAGGGCATACAACTTGGTAAGCAGGCTTTTTTGGAGTGGCCCCCGAAGTGGACTATTAGTAATCGCATCCTTTATGGCTGCTGCCTCTTCGAGGCTAAATACAATAAGATCTTCGGGTTTGGTCTGGCATTTCTCCAGCCTCTCAATTCTATAACGGTTGGCTTGCTTTTTAACTTCAAAACCTAAATCCTGAAGCAGCACAAAATAACGTTCAATGGTTCGTTCCGACACATCGAAATCTTGGGCTAACGCGGCTTTAGTAACACCAAAAGGGGCTCGCAAACGCGAGATTAAACTAAAGACTCTATAAATTTTCCTATGATCAACCATTTCATACCATTAGATTTGTGCAATAAACTTACAAAAAAATACCATTGACTCAAACATTTACTAACTGGCATTATCAGCACAGAATTATCTGCAAAATGGCATACTATGCGTTGTTTCTATTTATAAATACAACTACCCTTACTTGCTCTTCTGGATTACACTGGGGATACAGCCCCTGAATTACAGCAGTAAATACATTGTACCCAGCATTTAGCATCTTACTAACTTCTCGGTTACTCGATCTGGGAATATACCCAAGCATATAATTGCCATGGTATATGGCCACTGCGTTTTTGTCGAATTTGTTGGAGGGTTCGGCAACCAGCTTAACCTCAGTTCCTACTGAAAGCTGACTGAATGCAAAAGCTCCATCGTAAAAAGTGAAGCCAGCAATACAAAAATTGGCAAAATGTTCTCTAACTCTTTCCATAACTTTTTTATTAGCAAAGCTATGGCACACTTCCGACAACTTGTGTCGGAGAACGTAAAAAGTTTTGGAAATGGTTTTAGCTATGATTGAAAGCGCAGATGCTGGTGGGTAAAACTAAATATACTACTACCCAATAGCCTCCCTTACCACCTTTACTCTGCGCGAGTAAATGGCTACTGCGGCAAGGCAAACTACACTGGATGCCAACAGGGTTACCTGCACGCCAATGGATCCTGAAATGGTTCCAAGGAGCAAGCTGCCCAAGGGCGTAACTCCTAGGAACGACATCCCGTAAAGCGACATCACCCTGCCCCGCTTTCCATCATCAACAATGGTTTGTATAAGCGTATTGGTTGATGCGTATTGCACTATCATTCCAAAGCCTGTAATATAAAGTAGCACCAACGAAAGCGCTATGTTCGTACTGAGCGACATGCTCATAAGTCCCAGGGCAAATACAATGGCTGAACCCAGAATAAGCTTGGGAAGAGTTGAAACATTTTTGCGCGAGGCAAGATAAATTGCCCCCGTTAATGCCCCGGCTCCCAAGGCTCCTGTTAAAAAGCCAAGAAGCTGCGAGCCGCCGCCCAGAATATCCTTGGCAAAAACTGGCATAAACACCTGAAAGGGCAAACCAAAGAAACCAGTGGTAACCACAAGCATTAGCAGGAATCGTATTGGCTTAAACGAGAAGGCATACCTTGCACCCTCCACCAAATCGGAGAAAACGGAGCCATGATTAGCGTTTCGATTTACAGGTTTTACATTCATGGCCACAAGCGAGAACACCACTCCCAAAAAGCTTACTCCATTAATGATGAAGCAAATCCCCTCCCCTACCCATGCAATTAGGAATCCGCCAATCATTGGTCCAATGAACCGTGCCGAGTTGAACAGGGTAGAGTTAAGCGCAATGGAGTTTTGTAGCAGCTCCTTATCGCCAATCATATCAACCAAAAAAGCATGGCGAAACGGATTGTCGAAGGCTATAACCACTCCATTAAGAGCAGCAATAAGGGCAATATGCCATACCTGCACTGAATCGGTAAGGATTAATGTACCCATGGTAAATGCTAAAATCATGGGAACCACTTGGGCAATAATAAGCACCTTGCGCCTATCGAGCCGGTCGGCAAAAACACCTGCAAAAGGGGTGAGGAAAAGTGCTGGTATTTGTCCAGAGAAACCTATTACACCTAGCCAAACCGCTGAATCGGTAAGACGATACACTAGCCAGCCCAAGGCTATGTTCTGTATCCACGTGCCCATGAGCGATACGATTTGCCCCATGAAGAACAGGCGAAAGTTCCTATTCTTAAGCGCTCTAAAGGCAAAGCCCACACGATGGAAGTAGGATCGGATATCGAGTAAGCGATTCATTCGGTTTAAGTTACTGTGGATTACAAAACAAAAACAAGACACCTGAATGCTGCAGGGTCTTGTTTTCACTTAACCTTTGCTTTGCAAAGGTAGAAACGATAAGCTAAACGAAAAAATTTGGCGATTATCTTTTTAAATCCTTGAAGTGCTTCATGAATTGCACCCGCTCAAAAGCGGCGGGGTCATGACCCTTTTCTTGACTCAACTTGCCCTTAAAGTCAGCAATACTCTTGTATCCCTTCTCTTTCATCCAATC
>DDWD01000165.1 GCA_002345825.1 Bacteroidales bacterium UBA2295 | reverse complement strand
TTAAAATGGCTGTAAGAAAACTAAAACCTGTTACCCCAGGTCAGAGACATAAAATTATAGGTGTATTTGACGACATTACAACTACTACACCTGAGAAATCGCTGTTAGCCCCCCTTAAAAAGTCAGGCGGAAGGAACAACTCCGGCCGCATGACAATGCGCTATATGGGAGGTGGGCACAAGCGTCGTTACAGGATAATTGACTTTGCGCGCGATCGCGACGGAGTGGCTGCTGTTGTGAAGACCATTGAGTACGATCCCAATCGTTCTGCTCGCATTGCATTGGTTGTATATGCCGATGGCGAAAAACGCTACATCATTGCACCCGCTGGCCTCAAGGTAGGCCAGTCCATTATGTCGGGTAAAGGCGTTGCCCCTGAATTAGGCAACACATTGTATTTGTCGGAGATCCCCCTTGGTACCTTAGTTCATAATATTGAGCTTAAGCCAGGTCAGGGTGGTATTATGGCTCGTAGTGCGGGCTCCTATGCTCAGCTCCTAGCTCGTGAAGGTAAATATGCCGTTCTAAAGCTACCCAGTGGCGAGATAAGGATGGTTCTAACTTCTTGCAAAGCAACTGTAGGCACCGTGTCCAACTCGGATCATGCCCTTACCCGCTCGGGTAAAGCAGGACGCTCACGCTGGTTAGGCCGCCGTCCACGCGTTCGTGGTGTTGTAATGAACCCTGTTGATCACCCAATGGGTGGTGGCGAAGGCCGTTCATCAGGAGGACATCCACGCTCACGCAATGGTATCCCAGCTAAGGGTTATAAAACTCGCTCTAAGAAAAAGAATTCGAGCAAGTTTATCGTTGAACGTAGGAAAAAGTAACTTGAAAAGCGTTAAACTATGAGTCGTTCATTAAAAAAAGGTCCATACATAGAGTATAAATTGGAGAAGCGCATCACTGAGATGAACGCTGAAACCAAGAAGCAGGTTGTTAAAACCTGGTCCAGAGCATCTATGATATCGCCGGACTTTGTAGGCCACACAGTAGCCGTACACAACGGGAATAAATTTATCCCCGTATATGTTACCGAGAATATGGTTGGGCACAAACTCGGAGAGTTTGCCCCAACTCGTACTTTCCGTGGTCATGCCGGCAATAAGAAGAAATAGTAATTAGATCTTAAACCAAGAAATAATGGGTGCAAGAAAACGTATAAGAGCAGAAAAAATCAAGGAGGAGAAAAGGAATAAAGCCTACGCCATCCTGCGTAACAACCCTACATCTCCTCGCAAGATGCGCTTAGTTGTTGATTTGGTTAGGGGAAAGCAGGTTAATAAAGCTCTCGATATCCTTAGGTTTACCCCCAAGGAGTCTGCCAATAAAGTTGAGAAGTTAATCCTTTCGGCTGTGGCTAACTGGCAGGCAAAGAACGAGGGTGTACGGATCGAAGATGCGAATCTTTTCGTAAAGGAAATTTTCGTTGACGAAGGTCGTATGCTAAAGCGGATTAGAACCGCTCCCCAAGGGCGTGCCCACAGAATCAGGAAGCGTTCAAACCATGTTACCGTTGTACTAGACAGCGCAGTTACTAACGATACTCAAAACACACAGAGCTAAATGGGACAGAAAGTTAATCCAATAGGCAACAGGTTAGGAATCATCAAAGGTTGGGATTCTAACTGGTACGGTGGAAACCATTACGCTCAGAAGCTAGTGGAGGATAGCAAGATACGCGAGTACCTAAATGCTCGTTTAGCAAAAGCTAGCGTATCGAAAATTGTAATTGAGCGTACGCTCAAGTTAATTACAGTAACCGTACACACAGCTCGTCCTGGTATTATTATCGGCAAAGGCGGACAGGAGGTTGATAAACTTAAGGAAGAACTTAAGAATATTACCAACAAGGAGATACAGATTAATATCTTTGAGATAAAACGCCCCGAGCTCGATGCAACCATCGTGGCAAGCAACATTGCTCGCCAGGTAGAGGGTCGCATATCGTACCGTAGGGCTATTAAGATGACCATTGCTTCAACAATGCGAATGGGTGCAGAGGGCATTAAGGTGCAAATATCTGGCCGCCTTGGTGGAGCAGAGATGGCACGTTCCGAAACGTATAAGGAGGGAAGAATACCTCTACACACTATCCGTGCTGACATTGACTATGCGCTAGGCGAGGCTTTAACGAAAGTTGGTCTGATTGGCATAAAAGTTTGGATTTGCAATGGAGAGGTTTACGGAAAGCGTGATCTGTCGCCAAACGTAGGCAAAAGCGCCCCCAGTGGTCCTCCTGCCCGTGGCAATAGACCACCCCGTGGTGCCAACACTCGCAAAAAAAAGAAGTAGTTAATAGCATTTAATCGATTTTAGAAAATGTTACAGCCAAAGAAAACTAAGTTTAGAAGGCAGCAGAAAGGCCGTATGAAAGGCAATGCCCAGCGCGGAAATCAGCTTGCATTCGGTTCATTTGGGATCAAATCACTTGAAACCATGTGGATTACCGGTAGGCAAATTGAGGCTGCCCGTCAGGCCGTGACACGTTACATGAAACGTGAAGGCCAGATTTGGATACGCATTTTCCCCGATAAGCCCATTACCAAAAAACCTGCAGAAGTGCGTATGGGTAAAGGTAAAGGTGCTCCAGAGGGATTTGTTGCTCCTGTGACTCCCGGAAGAATCATTATTGAAGCCGAGGGAGTACCCTACGAGGTAGCTAAAGAGGCATTGCGCCTAGCAGCGCAAAAACTGCCCGTTAGTACCAAGTTTATTGTACGCCGTGATTTTACCGAAACTGAAAACTAGTTGAGAAATGAAAGCAACTGAGATAAGAGAACTTACAGTTAAGGAGATAGAAGAGCGCATCGAAACATATGAGGCTCAGCTTCTAAAGTTGAAGATGAACCATGCTGTTTCGCCACTTGATAATCCCATGAAGATTACAGAGATGCGTAAAACTATTGCAAGAATGAAGACCATTCTCACCGAGCGTACTAGTCAGAAACAGTAAAGCCATCTTTCAACAATGGAAAATAAACGAAACTTAAGAAAAGAGAGGATTGGGCTAGTGGTTAGCAACAAGATGCAGAAATCTATCGTTGTGGCCGTTAAGCGTAAGGTAAAGCACCCAATCTATGGCAAGTTTGTGAATAGAACTACCAAGCTCTATGCCCACGATGAGCAAAATACTTGCAACGTTGGCGATACCGTTCGGATAATGGAGACCCGGCCCTTAAGCAAAACCAAGTGCTGGAGGTTAGTAGAAATCATTGAAAGAGCTAAATAGCCATGATACAGCAAGAAAGTAGACTACTAGTAGCCGATAACAGCGGAGCCAAAGAAGTTCTTTGCATCCGCGTACTCGGAGGAACAGGCAAGCGCTACGCTCGCATTGGCGACAAGATTGTTGTTACCGTGAAAAGCGCGATACCTAGCGGAGAAGTTAAGAAGGGTACAGTAACCAAGGCCGTTATCGTACGAACCAAGAAGGAGATTAGACGTGCCGATGGAAGCTATATTCGATTTGACGATAACGCATGCGTACTCTTGAACAATCAGGGTGAGATCCGCGGAACTCGTATATTTGGACCCGTGGCAAGGGAACTTCGTGACAAGTACATGAAGATAGTATCCTTGGCACCCGAAGTATTGTAATCTGAAAAAATCGTTATCACGATGAATAAGAAATTACACGTAAAAAAAGGGGATATGGTATTCGTTAACGCTGGCGAATACAAAGGTAAGCAAGGAAAGGTGTTGGAGGTCCTAGTGAAAAAGGATCGCGCTATCGTTGAGGGAGTGAACATCATCTCACGACATACCAAACCTAACGCCAAGCATCCTCAGGGAGGCATCATCAAGCAAGAAGCTCCCATCCACATCTCAAACCTTATGCTGGTGGATCCCGCCAGTGGCAAGCCAACTAGGATTGGCCGCCGCGAAAACGAGAGTGGTAAACTAGTTCGTTACTCTAAAAAATCAGGGGAGGAGATTAAGTAATGGAATACGTACCAAACCTCAAGAAAAAATACTACGAGGAGATCATCCCTAACCTAACCAAAGAGTTCGGTTACAAAACTGTTATGCAGGTTCCTAAGCTGCAAAAGATTGTAATCAACCAGGGTGTAGGTCAAGCCGTGGCCGACAAAAAGCTTATCGAGCAAGCTCAAGAAGAGCTTACCATAATAGCTGGCCAGAAGGCAATGCAGACTGTATCGCGAAAGGACATCAGTAACTTTAAGCTACGTAAGATGATGCCCATCGGTACAAAGGTTACCCTTCGTCGCGAAAGGATGTACGAATTCCTCGAGAGGCTAATATCAGTTTCGCTGCCACGTATCCGCGACTTCAAAGGAGTTAACGATAAGTTCGATGGCCGAGGAAACTACAGCCTTGGTATCCAAGAGCACATCATCTTCCCCGAGATTGATATTGACAAGATCAATAAAATTCTAGGGTTAGAGATAACCTTTGTAACTTCATCGAATACCGATGAGGAAGCCTATGCGCTACTTCGCGAATTCGGTATTCCGTTTAAAAACGCTAAAAAGAACTAGGGTATGGCAAAAGAATCAATGAAAGCCAGAGAGGTAAAGCGTGCTAAGATGGCCGCTAAGTACGCCGATAAGCGTGCAAAGCTAAAAGCCGATGGCGACTGGATTGCCCTGCAGAAATTGCCCCGCAACTCCAACCCAATCCGTCAGCGTAACCGCTGCTCGGTAACGGGTCGTCCTCGTGGCTATATGCGTCAATTTGGCATTAGCCGTATTACCTTTAGAGAGTTGGCTTCGAAAGGGCTAATCCCCGGTATAAGGAAAGCTAGTTGGTAATTACATAAACACAACACAGAAATGGTTACTGATCCCATTGCAGATTATTTGACCCGAATTAGAAATGCCGTGATGGCAAATCATCGGATCGTTGAAATACCTGCCTCTAATGTGAAGTTGGAGATGACAAAGATCCTTTTTGACAAAGGATATATCCTTAACTACAAGCAGGAAGAGGATAACAAGCAAGGTATTATCAAAATAGCGCTGAAATATCATCCCGAGAGTAAGAAGAATGCCATTAAGCACCTTGAGCGCGTAAGCCGTCCAGGCCTTCGTAAGTATGTAGGTGTTGATGAGTTGCCCCGCGTGCTAAACGGACTAGGCATTGCCATTCTTTCTACATCGCAGGGCGTAATTAGCGATAAAGAAGCACGTGCCCAAAATGTTGGCGGCGAGGTGCTTTGCTATGTATACTAATATTTAATTAATTCAATTGAAATGTCTAGGATTGGAAAAAAACCTGTAAACTTACCCAAAGGCGTAACCTTGGCTGTTGGCGCTGGTAACGTGGTAAGCGTGAAAGGCCCTCTAGGCGAGTTGAGTCAGGATGTTGATCCTGATATCACCGTTAAGGTAGAGGGAGATACAGTTACCCTAACTAGGCCAACCGATCAGAAACGTCACCGCTCAATGCACGGGCTGTACCGTTCACTAATTAACAACATGGTAATTGGTGTGTCTGAAGGTTGGACATTACAACAAGAACTAGTTGGGGTAGGCTTTAAGGCCGAGGCTAAAGGTCAAGTATTGGTGATGAGCCTTGGATACTCTCATGATATTCACTTCTTGCTACCCAAAGAAGTGTCTGTTGAAGCTAAGACAGAGCGTAGGGCTAACCCAATTATTACTCTTAAAAGCGCCGACAAGCAGCTTCTAGGAGTTGTTGCTGCAAAAATCCGCTCGTTACGTAAACCCGAACCATACAAAGGTAAAGGTATTCGCTTTGTAGGCGAAGTAATACGTAAGAAGTCTGGTAAGTCAGCTAGTGTATAACCTGTTAACAGTTAATGTAGTATGGCTCTAAAGAAACAAGAGAGAAGGCTCAAAATCAAGATGAGGATACGTAAGCGTATCCACGGAACTCCAGAAAAACCAAGGATGTCCGTATATAGGAGCAACAAGCAGATTAGCGTACAGGTTATCGACGATGTAAACGGCGTTACCCTAGCATCTGCTTCCTCACGAGTGAAAGATATTGCTGAAAAAGCAAACATTACAAAAACCGAACAAGCCCGCCTTGTTGGCAAACTGGCCGCAGAGAAAGCCATTGAAAAAGGAGTCTTAAATGTTGTGTTCGATCGCAACGGATACCTTTACCATGGTCGCGTAAAAGCTCTGGCCGATGCAGCAAGAGAAGGAGGTCTTAAATTCTAGAAGCGATGTCAACAAATACAAGTATTCGTAAAGTAAAGACTGCTGACCTTGAACTAAAAGATAGGTTGGTCTCAATACAGCGCGTTACCAAAGTTACCAAGGGTGGTAGAACTTTTAGCTTTTCTGCCATTGTGGTGGTTGGAAACGAGAATGGTATCGTTGGATTTGGGTTAGGTAAAGCTGGTGAAGTAACCTCAGCTATCTCGAAAGGGATAGAGGATGCCAAGAAAAACCTGGTAAAAGTACCTATCCACAAGGGAACCATTCCTCACGAGCAGATTGCCAAGTACGGTGGTGCACGCGTATTCCTTAAACCAGCATCGCACGGTACTGGAGTGAAAGCTGGTGGTGCGATGAGGGCAGTGCTTGAGAGCGTTGGAATAACTGACGTGCTAGCTAAATCAAAAGGATCATCAAACCCACACAACCTTGTGAAGGCTACTGTCGCTGCACTTCTTGAAATGCGCGACGCCTATGCCGTTGCTGCTGTTCGCGGAGTTGAGTTGAGTAAAGTGTTTAACGGTTAGATAATTCGGAGATATGGCAAAGATTAAAATCACACAGATTAAGAGCAAAATTGGCTCGTCGAAGCGCCAAAAGGCTTGCCTTGAGTCGCTTGGATTACGAAGGATCAACCACAGCGTTGAACGCGAAAACAACCCCGAAACATTGGGGATGATTGAGAAAGTTAAACACCTTGTTCGAGTAGAACAATAGTGATTAAAAACCTTATAATGGTTATAAGATATGGAATTGCATAATCTAAAGCCCGCCAAAGGCTCAACCCACAAGGAGAAACGCATAGGGCGTGGAACTGGATCAGGGCATGGTGGCACATCAACAAGGGGTCACAAGGGTGCCAAATCGCGCTCGGGTTACTCCAAAAAAATTGGATTCGAAGGCGGACAGATGCCCTTGCAGCGTCGTCTTCCAAAATTCGGTTTCAAAAATCCTTTCCGCAAAGAGTATAAAGCAATCAATATTGATGTTTTACAAACACTGGCCGACAAGCACAACCTAACTTCAATTGACGTTCAAACTTTTATTGAAGCTGGTCTTATCGCTAAGAAAGATCTAGTTAAAATTTTAGGAAATGGAACGCTTACTTCGAAACTTGAGGTGAAAGCCCATGCTTTTTCCAAAAAAGCAGTAGAAGCCATTGAAGCAGTGCAAGGAACAGCCGTAAAACTATAACTTGATGAAATCTTTTTTTGAAACTTTAAAAAATATCTTTAAGATAGAGGATCTGAGAAATCGAATCCTCTATACTCTTGGGATATTATTAATTTATCGTTTGGGAAGTTATGTTGTACTTCCAGGAATTGATCCGGCCCAATTAGGCGCATTGCAAAACCAAACTGCCGACGGCATTATGGGGCTGCTCGATATGTTCTCAGGAGGATCATTCAGCAGGGCATCAATATTTGCCTTGGGGATTATGCCATACATCTCGGCATCAATTGTTGTTCAGTTGCTAGGTATTGCCATTCCTTACTTTCAGCGTTTGCAGAAAGAAGGGGAGAGTGGTCGTCGTAAAATTAACCAGATTACACGTTATTTAACCGTAATCATTTTGGTTCTTCAAGCGCCTACCTACCTAGCTAACCTACACGCGCAGCTTCCCGCTTCAGCATTTGCACTTCAAGGTGTTTATTTTACCATCTCCTCAACTATTATTCTTATTGCTGGTACTATGTTCGTCATGTGGCTTGGTGAAAAGATTACCGACAAAGGAATAGGGAATGGTATTTCGTTGATAATTATGGTTGGTATCATTGCAAGGCTACCCGTTGCTTTGGTCGCTGAATTTTTCCAGCGTTCCGAGGAAATGGCAGGTGGACTAGTAATGTTCTTGGTCGAAATGATTATCCTCTTTGCTGTGTTCATGTTCTCAATTCTCTTGGTTCAAGGAACAAGGAAAATACCTGTTCAGTATGCCAAGCGTATTGTAGGCAATAAGCAGTATGGTGGGGTAAGGCAGTACATTCCTCTAAAGGTGAATTCTGCAGGGGTAATGCCCATTATTTTTGCGCAAGCCCTAATGTTTCTTCCAATGATGTTGGCAAGCTTCGATACAGAAACCACTACTGGTATAGCGGCTGCTTTTTCTGATTTTACCGGTTTTTGGTACAATTTCACGTTTGCCCTACTAATCATTGCATTCACTTACTTTTACACTGCTGTTACCATCAATCCAAATCAGATGGCAGAAGATATGAAGAAAAACGGTGGATTTATACCAGGAGTTAAGCCTGGACGAAAAACAGTGGAATTTCTCGATTCAATTATGTCGAAGATTACACTGCCGGGTTCAATATTCCTAGCCCTAATCGCTATTCTTCCTGCTTTTGCAATGCTCCTAGGAGTTAGCAACCTAATGGCACAATTTTTTGGTGGCACATCGCTACTTATTTTAGTTGGGGTAGTACTTGATACACTTCAGCAAATTGAAAGCCACCTCTTGATGCGCCATTACGATGGACTGATGAAAACTGGTAGGATAAAAGGAAAATCGGGGATGTAAAACCCCCATTGTAAGCGTTCTTATACAATGCAAATTACCAAGACGGAAGAAGAAATTGAACTGCTCAGAATAAATGGTGATCTGGTGTCGAGAACCCTAGCCGAAGTGGCTAAAAGGATAAAACCTGGGGTCACTACGCTGGCGCTAGATAAAGTAGCTGAGGAGTTTATCCGTGACCATGGTGCTGAACCAGGATTCCTAGGGTATGGAGGTTTTCCAAATACCCTTTGTACTTCGGTTAACGATGCAGTGGTTCATGGCATTCCGTCGAATGTAGAGCTTAAAGAAGGTGATATTGTTTCGGTTGACTGCGGAACAAAGTACAAAGGTTTTTATGGCGATTCTGCCTATTCCTTTGCGGTAGGTACCGTAGCCGACGAAGTAAGAAAACTTTTGAAAGTGACCGAAGAAAGCCTTTACCAAGGTATCCTTCAGGCAATCCATGGAAATCGCGTGGGGGATATTTCCAACGCTGTTCAAGTTCATGCCGAGAGTAATGGTTTTTCGGTTGTACGCGAGTTGGTTGGGCACGGATTAGGGAAAGATATGCACGAAAAACCCGAAGTACCTAATTATGGTAGCCGAGGTCGAGGTTCTAAACTTGTTAATGGTATGGTAATATGCATTGAACCAATGATTAATATTGGTACAAAGCATGTGTATCAAGAGAACGATGGGTGGACTATCAAAACATACGACCACAAACCATCGGCACATTTTGAACTGACCGTTGCAATAGGAAAAGGAAAGCCCCAGTTGCTTTCCACCTTTAAGTACATTGAAGAAGTTTACACGTTATAATAAACTTAATTTGAATTATGGCCAAACAACCTGCCATAGAGAAGGATGGAACAATTATAGAAGCCCTATCGAACGCAATGTTTCGGGTAGAGTTAGATAATGGACACGTAATAACTGCCCATATATCAGGGAAAATGCGTATGCATTACATCAAAATTCTACCGGGTGATAAGGTGAAGGTTGAAATGTCTCCCTACGATTTATCGAAGGGTCGCATAACGTTCCGTTACAAGTAATTTAACCGATAATAAGTAATTGCGATGAAAGTAAGAGCTTCAGTTAAAAAACGCAGCGACGATTGCAAAATCGTTAAGCGTAAAGGGCGTTTGTACGTGATTAACAAAAAAAATCCGAAGTTTAAACAACGCCAAGGATAATTTATTAACTTTGTACCCTAATTTTTTTAAGGAGATAATATGGCACGTATAGTAGGTGTTGATTTACCTAAAAACAAGCGAGGCGAAGTAGCGCTTACCTATATCTACGGTATTGGGCGAAGCAGCGCACGCAGCATCCTTACCGATGCAGGTGTTGATTCCAACACCCAGGTAAAGGATTGGACAGACGAGAACATAAACAATATCCGCGCAATACTCAATGAGAAGTATAAAGTGGAGGGTGAGCTGCGCTCAATGGTTCAGCTAAATATTAAACGGTTGATGGACATTGGTTGCTACCGCGGTATTCGCCACCGTATCGGTTTGCCTGTTAGAGGTCAGAGCACCAAAAACAATGCTAGAACCCGTAAGGGCCGCAAGAAAACCGTTGCCAATAAGAAGAAAGCTACTAAATAGATCATAGGTTATGGCAAAGAAAACAGGATCAGCTAAAAAGAAAGTTGTAAAGGTTGAAGCAGTAGGACAGGCACACGTCCACTCCTCATTCAACAATATCATTGTTACCCTTACCAACAGCACAGGCCAGGTAATTTCATGGTCGTCCGCTGGAAAAATGGGATTCAGAGGTTCAAAAAAGAATACACCCTACGCAGCGCAAACCGCAGCAGGTGATTGTGCCAAAGTAGCTTACGATTTAGGACTTCGCAAGGTGAAAGTTTACGTTAAAGGCCCTGGCTCAGGTCGTGAGTCGGCTATTCGTACCCTTCACTCCGCTGGTATTGAAGTAACCGAGATTGTTGATGTTACCCCACTACCACATAATGGTTGTCGTCCTCCCAAAAGGCGCAGGGTTTAATAATTTGATAGAAATCTAGAATTTTAAAACTATTGAGGAATGGCAAGATATACTGGACCAACCACCAAAATTGCAAGAAAATTTGGGGAACCCATTTTTGGGCCCGATAAAGTTCTTGAGAAAAAGAACTATCCCCCAGGAATGCACGGTATCAATAAGAAACGTAAGAAAGTATCGGAATACGGCATTCAGCTTCAAGAGAAGCAAAAAGCCAAATTTACCTACGGTGTACTTGAGAAGCAATTCGCCAACACCTTTAAGAAAGCATCACGGATGCAGGGTGTAACAGGTGAAATTCTTCTACAACTGCTTGAATCAAGGCTTGATAACGTTGTGTACAGGTTGGGAATCGCTCCTACCCGCGCATCCGCTCGTCAGCTTGTAACGCATAGGCATATAACCGTTAACGGTAAACTGGTGAATATCCCTTCGTACACACTCAAGCCAGGTGATCTGGTAGGAGTACGCGAAAAATCAAAATCATTAGAAATTGTAACAGATTCGTTGACTTCCAACCGATCATCAAAATACTCTTGGCTAGAGTGGGATGGTGACCAACTAGTTGGTAAGTTTATGACCAGTCCTGAGCGTTCAGATATTCCTGAGAATATCAAAGAACAGCTAATTGTTGAATTATACTCCAAGTAAAAACTAAACCGAATGGCAATTCTGGCATTTCAAAAACCCGATAAGGTAATAATGCTTGAATCTACTGATACTCTAGGTAGATTCGAGTTTCGTCCTCTAGAGCCAGGCTATGGAATCACCGTGGGAAACGCCCTCAGACGTATTCTTTTATCTTCGCTTGAGGGGTACGCCATTACATCTATTAAGATTTCTGGTGTCGACCACGAATTCTCCGTTATACCTGGAGTAATAGAAGATGTTCCCGAGATTATCCTTAACCTGAAGCAGATTAGACTTAAGCGAATTGTAGAAGATGTTGAGGATGAGAAGGTAACTATTTCAATCTCAGGTCAAAATGAGTTTAAAGCAGGATTCCTGTCGAACTTCCTCACAGGTTTCAAAGTGCTCAATCCCGATTTTGTAATCTGTAGGATGGAGCCCGACGTAAAACTTGAGATTCAGGTTACGATACATAAGGGTAGAGGGTATATTCCTGCCGAGGAGAATAAGGTGGAAGATGCAGAGTTTGGTGTTATACCTATTGACTCTATTCATACTCCCATCAAAAACGTGAAGTTTGAGGTAGAAAACTATAGGGTAGAACAAAAGACGGACTACGAAAAGTTGGTTTTCGAAATTCTAACCGATGGTAGCATACATCCAAAGGATGCCCTTAAGGAAGCAGCAAAGATTCTGATTTATCACTTTATGCTCTTTTCCGACGAGAAAATCACCCTGGATGCTGATGATAAGTTTGCGAACGATGAGTTCGACGAGGAGGTGCTCCATATGCGTCAACTTCTCAAAACCAAGTTGGTTGACCTTGACCTATCGGTTAGAGCGCTTAATTGCCTGAAAGCTGCCGACGTGGATACTCTTGGCGACTTGGTGAGGTTTAACAAAAACGATCTGCTGAAATTTAGAAACTTCGGTAAGAAATCGCTAACAGAACTCGAAGACTTGCTGGATGCGATGAACCTATCTTTCGGCATGGATATTTCAAAGTACAAACTTGACAAGGAATAATTGCGATGAGACACAATAAAAAAGGAAATCATCTAGGACGTACCGCTTCTCACCGTAAGGCAATGCTTGCCAATATGGCCGTTTCGCTTATAAAGTATAAGCGTATTAAAACTACAGTGGCCAAGGCAAAAGCGCTTAGAACTTACGTTGAGCCCCTAATTACTAAAAGTAAAAACGATACTACTCACTCACGTAGAACAGTTTTTGCTTATCTGAAAGATAAATATGCCGTTACTGAACTTTTCCGCGAAATTTCAGTGAAAGTTTCAAGTAGACCTGGGGGGTACACCCGCATTTTAAAAACGGGTGCCCGTTTAGGTGACAATGCAGAGATGTGCATTATCGAACTAGTTGATTATAACGAAACCTATACTACTCAGCAGAAGTCTGCTAAGCCTGCTGCTAAGCGTACTCGTAGAGGTAAAGCTAAATCTACTGATGAGCCTCAAGCTAAATCAACTCCAGAAACTCCTGTAGTGGAAGAGAAAAAAGAAGAACCAAAGGCAAAGGCAGAAGATATGGAACCAAAAGCCGAGAAGCCTGAGAATAATGATGAAAACGAGATTGCCGCTGAGGAATCTAAGTAGTACTTTTCATCTTTACCATATTTTAAAAGGGATTGGCTTTAATGGCTAAATCCCTTTTTTTAACTAATTTTATCCGTGTTTTATAATAATTAAAAATTAATGAGATGGGACAAATTGTAAATGTTCATGCTAGGCAAATCCTCGACTCAAGAGGAAACCCCACCATTGAGGTGGACGTGCTAACCGAAAGTGGTTACTTTGGAAGAGCAGCCGTACCCAGTGGCGCATCAACAGGTGTGCATGAAGCTGTTGAGTTACGCGATGAAGATAAGAGCCGATACCAAGGCAAAGGTGTGTTGAGAGCCGTTGAAAATGTTAATTCAACAATTGCAGAAGAGATTGTTGGTATGCACGTACTAGAACAACAGCTAATTGACGAAACTCTTATTAAACTTGACGGTTCTGACAATAAGGCTAACCTAGGTGCCAATGCAATTCTTGGCGTTTCAATGGCCGTAGCTCATGCAGCAGCACAAGTAACGCAACAACCCCTGTTTCGCTATATCGGTGGTGTAAATGCATGTACACTTCCTGTTCCAATGATGAATATCCTTAATGGAGGTTCGCATGCCGATAACAGCATCGATTTCCAAGAGTTTATGATTATGCCCTTTGGTGCCCCATCATTCTCCGAAGGATTAAGGATGGGGGCTGAAGTATTCCACAGCCTAAAGGCCGTTCTTAAAAAACAGGGTTACTCAACCAACGTGGGCGACGAAGGTGGATTTGCACCAAACCTAAAGTCGAATGAAGAAGCAATTACCGTAATTCTACAGGCAATTGAAAATGCTGGTTACCGTCCTGGCGAAGATATTTACCTCGCTCTCGACCCAGCTTCATCAGAATATTACCTGCCCGAAGAAAAAGTGTATCACCTACACAAATCAACAGGTGATAAGTTAACCTCGGCACAGATGGTTGACTACTGGAAAGAGTGGGTGAGTAAGTACCCCATTGTTTCAATCGAAGATGGAATGGGTGAAGACGACTGGGCAGGCTGGAAACTTATGAACCAAACCCTTGGTAATAAAATTCAAATTGTTGGCGACGACCTGTTTGTAACCAACGTTAAGCGTCTTCAGCGTGGTATCGATGAGAAATCGGCCAATAGTATTCTTATAAAGGTTAATCAGATAGGAACTCTAACTGAGACAATTAACGCTGTGCGTTTGGCTGATGTTAACTCAATGACCTCGGTTATTAGTCACCGATCGGGTGAGACCGAAGACACAACCATAGCTCATCTGGCTGTAGCCTTAAATACGGGTCAGATTAAAACTGGTTCAGCATCACGTTCCGACAGGATTGCAAAGTACAACCAGCTGCTTAGGATAGAGGAGATGCTTGGCTCATCGGCACGCTATCTTGGTAAGAACTTTAAGTTTCTCAAGTAATCCATAACCCCAAAAAAAGGGCTCTTCCTTATTGGAGTGAGCCCTTTTTTTGTATCTTCACAAGATATAATCGATATCAAAATATGGCATTTACTGGACTTGGTCAGTTTGTTGAGACCCTTGATCGGAAGGGGCTGCTTGTTCGTGTAAAAGATTTTGTTGATCCAGTTTATGAAATTGCCGAAATAACCGACAGGTACTGTAAACAACCCAATGGAGGGAAAGCCATTCTGTTTGAAAGTACAGGTACAGCTTTCCCTGTGCTTACCAATGCCTTTGGATCGGATGAGCGCCTTGCTTTGGCATTGGGATTCTCAAGTCCTAGTGAGGTTGCTAGGGAATTAGAATGTCTACTCTTTGCATTAACCTCACCCAAGCAATCGTTACTTGACAAGTTTGGGATGTTCACTACCCTTAAAAATATTGCCCAATGGATGCCAAAATCTGTTTCGGGTAGGGGCGAGTGCCAGCAGATAATACACCGTGACCCAGATTTGTCCTTACTACCAATTCTTAAGAGCTGGCCATTCGATGGCGGTCGTTTTATTACCAGGCCTATGGTAAGTACGGTGGACCCTTATTCGGGTACTCGCAAAATTGGTAGGTGCAGAATGCAAGTGTTTTCAAGTGATATGACAGGTGTGCACTGGCCCAGGCACAAAGCTGGATCGAGGCATTTTGAAGAGTATAAGAAACAAGGAACGCAAATGCCTATTGCGGTGGTTCTGGGGGGCGATCCGGCTTATAACTATGCCGCTACTGCGCCACTCCCCGATTGTGTTGATGAGTACCTTCTGGCCGGTTTTCTGCGTAAAAAACCAGTTAAGCTGGTTAAGGGGATTACGGTTGATATTGAGGTGCCTTACGATGCCGATATCGTGATAGAAGGGTATGTCGATCCAAACGAAGAGCTTATATGGGAGGGTCCATTTGGCGATCACTCGGGTTTTTACTCTATGGCCGACTGGTATCCCAAGTTTTACATAACCTGTATAACCCATAAGCAAAATGCAATATTCCACGATACTGTGGTTGGTGTACCCCCTATGGAGGATGGTTATCTGGCTAAAGCAACGGAACGAATATTTCTTAGTCCTATTAAAATTGCCATTCTGCCCGAGATTCAAGACCTATATATTCCCGAGCAAGGGGTTAACAATAGCATAGCCATTGTGAAAATTAAAAAGTCTTTCCCAGGGCAAGCTCATAAGGTTGCCAATGCGCTTTGGGGAGTGGGGCAGATGATGTTCAACAAAGTTCTAGTTGTGGTTAGTTCCGATGTTGATATCCGCAATCCTAAAAAATTAGGAGGTGTTTTAGCATTACATTTTTCATCTCGTACCGATTACTTCATTGGCAGAGGCCCCCTTGATGTGCTCGACCATTCTTCTGAAAGGCCTGGATTTGGAGGGAAAATTCTTTTCGATTTGACAGAGAAACTACCCGAGGAGAAATCATCGGTACAGGATAGAGTTGGTGAGTTGGATTCGGAAAAAGTGGCAGAGCTGCTCTCCAACAAGTATTTATTGCTTAGTGATTTTAACACTTCATTGCTTGCTTCTGGTATTCCTATTCTTTTGTTAAGTGTTGATAAGGAGAAGAGTATCGATGTTTGGAGCTTGTCGTCGAAGGTAATTAAGGTTTTGTCAGGGTATGCTCCTCAAATAATTGTTATTGTTGATAAGGAAATATCGATTAAGGATACTTACCTGTTGATTTGGTATGCTTCAGGAAATACTGATCCGGCTCGCGATTGTTTCCTAATTGAGCAAAACGAAGGGATGACAACCCTGGTGGTGGATGGAACACGCAAGTCATTCCCTATCGATAAGTTCCCTCGCAATTGGCCAAATGTTGTTGCCGCTAGTTCCGAAACAATTCGCCAAGTTGATGCCAAGTGGGAAAAATTGGGTCTTGGCCCATTAATTAGTTCTCCTTCGGCCCACTTTAGCAATATGCAGTTTGGAAATGGTGCAATATTAAAATAGTTTACTAAATTTGATAGCATACCGGTTTTGTTAATGAAAAAGTCAGCAGTCCATAAGTTGTTTTTAGCCATAGCAATATCCTTGCTGATGCCCTGTTTTGTCTATTCCAGCGAAACGGTGATACCGGTCGAATCCTTCAACATCGATAATGGTTTATCGCAGTCCAACGTAACAAGCTTACTCCTCGATTCGTACGGATTTTTATGGGTAGGTACTCAAGATGGGTTAAACCGATATGATGGTTATTCTTTTAAGGCCTATAGAAATAATCCCTTGGATGACACATCACTTAGCAATAACAACATACTTTCAATCTGTGAAGATAATGAAGGGAACCTGTGGGTTGGTACGTGGTATGGGCTTTCCGTTTTCGACAGAAGTTCCGAGACATTTACAAACTATTATCACTCACCAGATAATCCCAAAACCCTAAGTGCTGACAGAATTTTTGACTTGTACAGAGATAAATCGGGCATTATATGGGTAAAAACAATAGAGTCTGTCGATAAGTATGACTCCCAATCCAACTCGTTTGTCCGATATCCCCACTATTCAGACCATTTCACATCTTATTCCGATGTGAATGGTTTTTCAATGTTTGAAGATAGCCATAATCGGTTTTGGGTTGGGACCAAGGATGGCCTTCTTCTTTTCGATAGAGAGGAGGGCGAGTTCAAGAGATACCACCACGATCCCAAAGACTCTCGGACCATAAGCGACAATCGGGTCACAAGTATCGTAGAAGATAGTGACAGCAATTTGTGGATTGCCACATCCCATGGGATAAATAGGTACGTACCTGAGAAAGATACTTTCATTCGATACTTCCATGGCAAACCAGCAGCCAACCAAAGCAGAATTTTTAATGTATTGTTTGTTGATAGTAAGGGGCGGTTGTTTGTAGGAACTGAAGCTGGTTTAAGCCAATTTAACACCCAAACGCGTGAGTTTACAAACTATTTGGTTGATGCTGATGGCCGCCTGCTATACTCTTCAGTTGTAAACGCTATCATTGAAGATAATTCCCAAATACTTTGGGTTGGCACACAGGCCGGATTGCTTAAGTGGGATATGAAGCCCCCAAAATTCAAAAACTACAGCAAGAATGCTCAGGGCGAGAACCTTTTTGCAAGTAATACCATTGCCTCAGTTTATGACGATGAGCATACGACTTGGATTGGCACATGGGGGAATGGACTTTACCTTTTTAATAGAAAAACAAATCGGGTATTGGCCAATTATTCTACTGGGAGTCCATATCCATATACCATCCCCAATAATTTTGTGCATGTAGTCCAACGTCTTTCCAATGGAGAGTTGCTAATAGGAACCAGAAATGGTGTGCTGCAGTACGATGAGCAGAGTAAAAAGTTTTTAGATTTTTTCGAGTTGCACGGAGTCGATGCCTCCCCCATAATCGCTGAGAATAGGGTTTACGCAATTAGAGAAGATGGCAATGGGAACATCTGGATTGCAACCCGCTTGGGTTTGCATAGATTTAATTACGATACTATTGAGAGTTTTTATCACATTCCTGGTGATTCACTTTCGTTAACATCAAGTGAAATTCATTGCCTCGAGGTTGATGGTGATGATTTGTGGGTAGGCACCTTTAATGGTTTAAATAGGATCAATCTAAACTCATACTCCATCGAGAAATTTCAGAGAGACGATCAGTATAGTTTAGGAGGGCTTATATCAAACGATATTGTTTCGCTTAAGCTCGATTCCAAGGATTTTTTGTGGGTTGGCACTTCATCAGGATTGCATAGATACAACAAAGATGATGGTCATTTTAAACTTTATACCGGTTCCAACGGCTTGCCAAACAATCTAATTTATGCTATTGAGGAGGATCATAATGGCAACATCTGGGTAAGCACCAACTGGGGAGTAGCAATGCTCAACCCCGATAGCGAGCAAGTTACATCATACGCTGTAAGCGATGGGCTGCAAAGTTTCGAATTTAATTTGGGGGCAAGCCATAAATCAGCAACTGGTGAAATTTTCTTTGGAGGCATAAGTGGGCTAAACTCTTTCCATCCCGATTCAATTGCTCCGAATCAATTCACACCACCTATTGCCATTACCTCCATTGAGTTTGTTGGTGCAAGTGGTCAGCAGGAGATCTCAATCGTTGGGAGGAATGAGATTGTTATTCAGCAAAATTACTCACTCATAAATATTGAATTTGCGGCTTTGGACTTCACCCAACCCCAGAAGAATGTATTTATGTACAAGTTGGAAGGACTTGAGGACGATTGGATAAATCTGGGAACAAAGCGATCGGCTACATTCTCCAATTTACCTGAGGGAACATATATATTCAGGGTAAAGGGTGCTAACTGCGATAATGTATGGAATAATGAAGGGGTATCGGTTAGGATTGTGGTGAAAACGGAGTTTTGGAAATCTAGGCTGGCCTACTGGTTATACGGGATAACTTTTGTATCATCACTACTGCTATTTCTGAGGGCAAGAACAAAAATTCTTCGCAAAACCAGCCGTTTGCTTCGTGAGCGAGAGCACACCATGTCGGAAGTAGAGAAGCAAAAGGAAGCCCTGCTGATTCAGAATAAAAGCATTACCGATAGCATAAACTACGCCAAGCGAATACAGGAAGCTCTAATTCCATCGGAGTACCATTTTAGGCATATTCTACCCGAATCGTTTATCTTATATATGCCAAAAGATATTGTTAGCGGCGATTTTTACTGGATTAATGAAACCGAGAACAAGATATTTGTTGCGGCCATAGACTGTACTGGCCACGGCGTACCTGGGGCATTCATGTCCATTATTGGGGTAGAACTTCTTAGGAATATCACCAATGTTATGGGCATAAACGATGCGGCAGAAATTCTCAATCGTCTCGATAAGGGTGTTCACGATACTTTTTCCAAAGGGGGAGATGCAAATACTAGCGTTAAGGATGGGATGGATGTATCGTTCTGTGTTATTGACAAGGAACAAAATATTCTGCAGTTTGCAGGAGCATTCAGCAACCTATACCTAATTCGCGATAGTAAGATTATTGAGGTTAAAGGCGATCGTTTTTCCGTAGGAACTGGGGGCGACCTTGATAAGCCGCTGTTTAATAGCCATCTAATTCCCATACAACCCGAAGACATGATTTATATGTTTACCGATGGGTATGTCGATCAGTTTGGTGGGCCAGAGGGTAAAAAATACAAGTTCCGTCGTTTCCGCCACTTGTTGCTAAATATCCACAAGTATCCGCTCGATATTCAGCGAAAATATCTGTTGGGTAGTATAAACGAGTGGAAGGGTAGCCTTGAGCAGGTTGACGATATCCTAATTATTGGTATTAAGCCCGATTTGAGCGTTATGTTCTAATCTCCTTTCACAACACACTCTTCGTAATGAAAACCGTTATCATTCTCGTAAAATTTTCTCTTGTTGCTTTGGCTACTCTGCTTTTGGTATTGCTTACGGGTGGAATAAATCAAGTGCCAGAGAATAGAGATAGCAAGTCAGTGGATTGCAGTATAGACACATCATATGTTAAAAGAATGCTTTTGGGCATGGTAAACTTTGGCTCCGATTCAAACTTTGTTAAGGTTAACCCCTCGTTCACCAACCGCTCAATGTATCTTGAAAAGAATACTTATACTGCTTTTATCGAAATGTATAAAGCGGCAATTGCCGATGGAGTAGAGCTAAAGATAGTATCGGGTGCCCGAACATTTGATTACCAAAAAAGCATATGGGAAAGGAAATGGAGCCGTTACAGCCAGGAGTATTCCGATAGTGAAATTGCAGTGGATATCCTTAAGTTCAGCGCCATGCCAGGGACATCCCGTCATCACTGGGGAACAGATATTGATATCAATAATTTCAATAACGATTACTTTGAGCAGGGACGTGGACTTAAAGAGTATCGCTGGCTCAAGGAAAATGCCATACGGTTTGGGTTTTGCCAGGTGTACACAAACAAAGAAGAGACCAAGCGGACAGGGTACGAAATGGAAAAATGGCATTGGTCGTACCTACCAGTTGCCCTTAATAATACACGGTTATACGCTAAACTGATTGGCTACAATGACTTGGTAGGTTTCAAGGGCTGCAATGTTGCCCCTAAACTAAAGGTTATTGAATTGTATGTGTTTGGAGTTGCAGAATGCGATTACGAACCTACGTTACTTAAGTAATTTTTTCATTTTTTGTATCAGCACCTCAATTTGGAATGGCTTGCTGATGTAATCATCCATACCTGCAGCTAGGCACTCTTCCTTATCGCCCAGCAAAGCATTAGCCGTTATAGCAATAATTGGAGTGTGGGAGTTTGAACTGGCCTCAATCTCTCTAATCTTTTTGGTGGCTACAATGCCATTCATGATGGGCATTTGAATATCCATAAGGATTATGTCGAATCGGCTAGTTCCAAATTTATCCAATGCTTCCTTGCCATTGTTAGCGATGTCGATATTTTTCACCAACTTCTTAAGGCTTAGCACCACAATTTTTTGGTTAATCAAATTATCCTCAACCAGCAACACGTTAGCATTCTCTAGATCAACCGATTTGGGTGTGGATACATCCGATTTGTTTTCAAACTCAATGGTGTCCGATTTGGGGATTGGCATTGCTTCCTTGGTATCGGTGGTAGTTTTGTTAAGCGTGTACGGAAACGAGAAGGCAGCATCCTCGGCGCTTAGGACAATCTTTAGTTTTCCGCCATTGCTCTCAATTAATTTTTGGGTAATCGATAGTTCAAGCAAATCGATGTACATTTGAGTGCTGGCAGAGGTAAGCGATGATTCATTGGTTATGTAAAGATTATGCCCTTCGTTAAGCGGGAGTAGGATGGGTTTGTTGCTGCTCACCTCGGTGATTAGCTCAATGGAATCGTCAGTTTCCTTGGCTTTGCTAACTTTTATGGTTACGTTAGCCTTGCTACTGCTCCTGTTCTTCAGGATGCTTTCGATTAGATTAAGGAAAATCTGTTTTATCCTTACCGGATCGCCAATAAGGTTTTGTGGAATAGACTCGTCTATTTTAAGCGTAAAGGCAGTTTGATTTGAGTTTTGGGTTGAGAATAGCTTTATGGTGCTGTTGATTGTACTGTAAAGGCTGAAGTTAATATTTATACTTCCCCTTTCCTTGATATCTACATTAGAAATCTCCACCATGCTATTTACCACGTTTACCAAGTTGTTGGTTGAAGCGTGTATGGTGTCAATTAAGTCTTTCTGCTTCTCATCATTGCTAATATTCTCAAGTATATTAGCAACCACCATTATATTGTTTAGGGGCGTACGTATTTGATGCGATAGGTTAGAAATAAACTCTTCCTTGAGCTTTAAGGAACTTTTTTGGTCAAGGAGCTGTTTCTCCATCTGATTTTGCGCATTCACTCTTAGCGCATCGTGAAAAGCGAGATGTACAAGGGGTAACAGAAATATAGCTATACCAATGATTTTAATACTTAGGGGAACTTCCTTAATGCTCATAAGAAAATCTAAGGGGATAAACAGCGTTGCACCGAATAGTATACCAAATATAATTGAGTATAGCCACCCCTTGCTATGCCCCAAAATCCCTATTGAAATTAGTGGTAGGATACTGAAACAGAAAACTCCTAGTATAGTTTGTTCGCCATAAAGAAGTAAGAAAAGCAAGGCGATTCCAGAAATGAAGACAAAAGCCTGCTTTAGCTCCTCGGTGAGTATGTTTTTTTGTATGAGTAGGAGAGATATAAAAAGAACTACCGTAACGGTAAGGTATATAATGCTAATGCTAATTGGTGAAGAAAAGAATAAAATGATTGATAGGATCAGGAAAAATAAAATCGATATGCTGCCTGTTAGGCTAATCGATTGCATTTTTACTAGCTGTTCCTTTTCGTATTTGTTCTTTTGTGTAAAAGGAAAAAATTTCAAAAGACTATTGGCTAGGTTCATGCCGTGTTGGTTTAGTTTTATTGTAAATATCAAGAATTAGTAATCATACCTAAAACCCTGCATTACTGATTCTTGAAAATGCTTTATTTGTTGTAACTCTGCATATATTT
The DNA here is from genome assembly GCA_002345825.1 of Bacteroidales bacterium UBA2295. Classification (GTDB taxonomy): domain Bacteria; phylum Bacteroidota; class Bacteroidia; order Bacteroidales; family Tenuifilaceae; genus Perlabentimonas. The sequence goes on along the minus strand of DDWD01000165.1, from coordinate 9,111 downwards.
ATATGCTAAATATATAAAAAAATCATTACATATTGGACAAACTGCTAAATGATTAATATTTTAACCATTCTCCCATGTTGCTGGGCTTTATTCGTAAATACCACCTGAGCTTTACCCAACGCAAATTTAGGTTTCATTACTACAACAAGTTCAATTAATTTGATGAATTAACCATTGTTTGTGATGACTTTTATGCTGGCATAGTTTAACTCCCATATAGCCGGTATCTGTTTTGGTTATATTTGCATAAGCTTTAAATATTTTCAATATATTTGATTCCTTAAATGATTTTATTTCGTAGTAGTTGATTGCAATTGTAGTGCTGTGTTTTTGGATTGATTTTTGATGATTTACAGAGTGTTAATCAAAAAAATGTGAGCTGTGAAAAAATTTAAACCCATTGTTATTGTTGCTTTAGTTGCATCGGTTTTTAGTGGATGCTATGTTGATGATTACAAAAATATAGATACCATACGGATTGAGCCCATATCTCCGTCCTACGGATTTCCTTTGGTTAACTCTACCGTTTCTATTGCCGATCTTTTGCAGGCAGTAGATTCAAGCGATTTTGTCGAGGTTAGGGACGATAGAATCTTTCTGAAGTTTTCCCAGGAAATGGATTTTAATGTGGATTTGAACTCCTTTAAGGTGCCCGATAAGGAGTTTAGTGGAACGTTACCTGTTTTGCCTAGCACAGAATCCTATGACCATTACTTTCCCGATTATGCCACCATTGAAAATGAATCGCAAATAAAGTCAATAAAACTCAAGGGGGGGGATCTAACCATCGGTTTTCAACGAAATTTTCTTGGCGATGATGTGAGTATTAGGCTTGTTCTCCATTCGCTTACCAATGCCCAAAATCCTGATAGTATTGAAATTACCCCCGACTGGAGTAGTAACCCCTACGAGTCGGAAACATCAATAGATTTGGCCGATGCTGTACTAAACCTTAGCTTTGAAGATCCCGATTCGCCTGGCGAAATGCTATACAATACCTTTTCCTACGCAATTGAGCTCAGCTCCACAGGCGGTACAACAGGAGAGGTGACTACTAATATTAGTTTCTCTTCTATCGAGTTCGAACAGTTTATAGGCCTTATCCGTTACGAGCTCGAAATGCCAACTCAGGAGCTAGATTTAGAAGCCTTTTCCTCGGTGATAGATGGTGAGATATATCTTAAAAACCCTAGCCTTGGGCTTAACCTAGGCACCTCTTTCGGGGTACCTTCATCAATTGAAATTTCACAAATAAAATTTGCCAACAGCAACAACGAGATGCTGCTGGAGAATGTTGGGACTCCTCAGGAAAACACATTTCTACTTGGCGCTGGGAACAAAAATTTCTTACCCTTCGCCACCATTGAGGAACCTTGGGTTAATCAGTCGTACATACTTAATGCCGATAATTCTAACATCGATCAGATTTTGCCTTTCGCACCCAACAAGGTATTTCTGGATGGGAAGTTTTTACTCGGTGACACTGATGCTACCCATGAGGATCCGCATAACTTTTTTGTAAACGACACCAGTACTTTTAACCTAAACCTCGATATTGAGGTTCCCTTGGAGGGTAGCATTGAGGGGTTAACCTTTAGCTACGATATGTACGATATATCATTCCCCAAAATCGATGATCTTTTTGAGACCCAACCAGACTCCGATATCAACTTTGATGTGGAACTTTTAGACTACTCGGTTGAAGTCCTAATGAAAACCACTAACGAGATCCCTCTGAATTTCGGATTGCAGGTGGTATTTAGTGATAGGAGCACCATTCTCGATTCGCTATTCAATGATGTTATGGCCGAGAATATTATTCTTAGCCCAACTATCGATTCGCAGGGTAACCCCATTGAGCCATCTGAGAAACGTACCAGCGTTAAGCTTACCAAGGAGAAGTATAGCGAGATTGCCCAGGCAAATAAGTTGCAGCTCATTTTGCACCTCGATACGGGAACCGAAGAGCAACCCGAGGTGCTATTTAAAGCATCACAACAATTGGGCGTTCAAATCTCCGTTAAATTTGATTTGGAAATTGGGTCCGGAGTGCAGTAATAGAGAGGTTTAAATGATTGATTTTTTGTTTACTATAACATTACATAAATGAAGGCTGTGAAAAGAATTGTTGTAATAATACTACTAATTGCAGGTTCGTTGGGAACACAAGCTCAGTCGGAGTTAACGCTACCGTTTATGAATGATGTGTTTCAAAACACCTACTTAAATCCGGCAACACAGTTCGAGCATTCAGTAAGCCTCGGGTTACCAATATTATCGTCATTGCAGCTGCAGGTAATTCATAATGGTTTTGTACCCTACTCGTTTCTGAAAATTGATGGGAATACCATTAGCTTCTCGCCCGACAAGTTGGATAGGCAGCTCCGCGAAAGGAACTTGCTATTTGCCAATGCCAATATAGACTTGTTTCACCTAAAGCTAAGGGTACAGAATTGGGATGTTTGGTATGGCATTCGCCAGAGGCAAGAACTTTCGCTATATTACCCCAAGGCGATGATAAGCGCATTAGTGCCAGGTATTGCCACTTACGTAGGTAGCACAATGGATTTTACTCCCTTGGGAGTAAACGGATCAATGTACCGTGAACACACGTTGGGGGCAGCCACACAGTTTGGCAAGTGGACTTTTGGGGGGAGGATGAGCCTTTTGCATGGCCTTACCAATGTTAATTTAAACCCCGAAAAACTTGAGGTTTCAGTTGAGGACGACATGTATGCACTTAGTGGAAGTTCTGACGCTACGCTCAAAACATCGGGTCTGCCTGGCGATTCGCTAACCAATATGGATTTTAGTCAATTTGGTGATTTTGATGGAGTTAGTATTGGTAGTTTTGCCGATTTGCGTAACTTTTTGCAAACCAACTACACGGCCAATTATTTAACCCGATTTCGTAACCCCGGATTTGCTCTAAGTGGTGCAGTTTCATATAAATATGATTCGCGCACTACTTTCACGTTTGCGTTTAGCGATTTAGGATTTATCTCATGGAGCGATAGTACCAAAGCATTTAGCGTTGAAGGGCAATATGAGTTCAATGGCCTGGATATGCTTTCCGAAGCGTTGGCTGGTAATCAGGTTTCGGCCGATACCCTCTTGAAAGATTTTGCCAGCAATTTCAGCACCAAGGAGGATTACGAGTTTTCTTACAGAACATGGCTGCATCCCAAGTTTTACTTATCTGCATCGTACCAAGTTGCTCGGCGTACATATGTGGGCGCAAACCTATATGGTGTTGTAAACCGAAGGTTTTATCCCGCCCTAACAGTTGGGGTAACACAAGGACTTGGTAGGGTGTTTAATCTTGCCCTTTCAGCTTCGATGAACCAACGAACGTTAACCAATATTGGGTTTGGTTTAATGATAAAACCTGGACCATTCCAAATATATCTGCTTGCAGATAATATTTACGCACCATTGGTAGATCCGTTAACCTTCACAAATATGAATTTTAGATTTGGTGTTAATATGGTGTTCGGTAGGGTGAAAACCCCACAAGGATTGCCCTACAGGTAGACTCTGATGTTTTGTAAACTATGATTGATCATTGCCATGAATAGAATATTGTTAAGAACGATTTCGGTATTATTGCTACTAGCTACGATGGCTCCGGCTAAAGCCCAAACATCGTTTGAGCCAGAAAATTTAGGTAAAGCCATTAACACGGATTACTCCGAGATTAATCCTGTGATTTCATGGGATGGTAAAACACTCTTTTTTAGTAGAGTGAATCATCCTGATAATAATTTTGGATCAAGCAGTAGTCAGGATGTTTGGTACTCTACGCTTCAGGATAACGGAGCTTGGAGCAAGGCCAGTCGGCTACCAAAGGAGGTGAATATTGGTCAGTATAATGCTATCCTATCGGCCCTCGACGATGGCAAGTCGTACTTAATATTGGGTAGGTATAACAGGTCAGGAAAGCAATGGGTAACCCGAGGTTTCTCTATTGTTCAACAGCTAGGCCCTAACCAATGGAGCAAACCTCAGCGTTTGAAAATTAAAGGTTTTAGCAGGATGAACAAGGGTAGAACCGTATCAGCACATATGACTCCTGATAGGGAGTTGCTATTTATTACGTTCTCTACTTACCCCAATAGCCGTAGGCTATCGCTGTATGTTTCAAAGCGGAAAAAGGATAACGTTTATTCTCGACCCCGATCCGTTAGTGGTGGTGCGGGCAATGCTATGGATCCTCGTACTATTGAAGCTCCCTACTTAACTGCGGATAAGAACAGGATATACTTTTCGGCCGACTACACCTCGGGTAAAGCCAATAATAATATCTACTTTGCCGATAGAGCCGACAAGGATTTTCGGCGATGGGGAACCCCAATGGTAGCAACCGATACCATAAATACGGCAAACTGGGAGTCGTACTTTAAAATGAATGCCAAGGAGAGCTGGGCCTACTACAGTTCTACCACCAACTCGTTTGGTAAATCAGATATTTTTAGAGTTAAAATCTTTGAAGAGCGCCCATACCTAAAAGTATCTGGTTTAATTCTTAATCAGGCCGATCAAACCCTGATGCTTACCCATGATAGTTATAATATCCTCGTTAATGGTGAGGAGTTTACCACCCTTAGCATCAACAGAGGTTCTGCATCGTACGAAATGACACTCCCACTTGGTCAGGCCTATACCATTCAACCAACAATGGATAATTGGAATGGAATTTCAGCAGATATTGACCTCACAAATGTGAGGGAGTATTCTGAAACCAAGCTAAATCTGTATTTCTCATCAATACCCTTTGTGCAGGTAAAGGGGCGCATTGTTGATTCTGAAACACGCGAGATGATACCATCAAGCCTTAACCCAAAGGTGCTAATCAACGGTTTCCCATCCGATTCCATTCAATTTAATCAGTTTACAAGTTCGTTCCAAGCGCTACTTCCTCTGGGTGAGCAGTATTCATTTACCGCTAAAGTCGATAACTATACTTCATCGGCCGAAGTGGTTGATGTTACTCAGGACGTTTCGTTTGTTGAACGTGAAATTACATTGCTTGTTACCTCGCACCCATGGGTCGAACTTAAAGGTAAGGTGATGGATAACAGTTCACTTACACCAATAACCTATGAGGCTAGTCCAAAAATAGTTATTAACGGCGAAGTTGTTGATACCGTTTCTATCGATCCGGTATCGGGCGATTACACTCTCCGCTTACCCTATGGGAAAAACTATGTCATTGGAGTGCAGGCTAAAGACTATAGGGTTATTGATAATGCAATAGATCTTACGGCTTATAAACGATTTGCATCCATTGCACAGAACCTTTATGCCGAGCGGATAGACGCCAATATGGTAACCCTTAGCGGTAAGATTATCAACACCAAAACAGGCAAACAGCTGGAGGAGGGATACGAAGTTAAATTTAGAGTGAATGGAGTAGAATCGCCTGCCTTTGTGTACGATGCCACTACTGCTTCATACACGTTAAGGTTACCCGTTGGATACAACTACGATTTAACGCCAAGCGTTTTGAACTTTTACAATAAGTTCGAGCCGGTTGATCTGTCCAAAGCAGCACCAATGTCGAAAATTTCAAGAAACTTTTATGTAACGCCCATAGAGGTTGGTCAATCAGTAGACATTGAGAATATTTATTTTGAAACAGGTAGGGCAGGGCTTAAGCCCGAGTCGTATAGATCGCTTAGCGCGCTAATTGAGTTTTTGAATGAGTATCCAAATGTGAGAGTAGAGATTGGTGGGCATACCGACAATGTGGGCTCGGCACAGGTTAATCAGCGAGTATCGGAAGAGCGTGCAAAAGCGGTAGCCGATTATGTGATTGAGAATGGCGTCTCGCCCGAACGAGTCGTATCCAAAGGTTATGGATTCTCAAAGCCTAAGGCTAGCAACAGAACAGCAGAAGGACGCGCCCAAAACCGTAGGGTTGGTTTTACTATTATAGGAATTTAATGTGGTAAGTACAGATAGTTAGGAGGGATTACTTAGGTGTAAACCCTCCTAATTTTTTTTTGACAATAAAGAAATATGACAGGCTTAAAATCGCAAAAACGAAAAAAACACGAGGAAATATTCAATAGCACATCGCATGGGGTAGGCGTACTTATTGCCATTGCTTGTACGGCTATAGTTGTAACCCGTGCAGCAATGTATGGTGATGTTTGGCACATAGTAAGTTACAGTATTTTTGGTGCCGGAATGATTACACTTTACATTGCATCAACACTATTCCATAGCGAGAAGAATGTTAGAAAGAAGTATCACCTTAATACATTCGATCATGCATCGATATACATACTAATTGCTGCAACTTACACACCGTTTACGCTTGTTGCCATAAGGGGGCCATTGGGATGGGTGCTTTTTGGAATTATCTGGGGGCTGGCAATTGCCGGTATAGTATTTAAGGTGTGGTTTTATAGCCACCGTTGGCGAAACCTGTCGGCAGTACTTTACGGTGCTATGGGTTGGATGTTTATTATGGCAATTGGCCCCATTGTACGCAATTTACCCACCATCTCGCTGGTGTTCTTGCTCGCGGGTTGCGTTACCTACTCGCTGGGTATATTTTTCTACATTAGGCGCGATATTCCCTTTGGGCACGGCATTTTTCATCTGTTTGTGCTGGGGGGGAGTATCTGCCACTTTTTCTCAATGGTGTTTATGGTGTAGCTAAATCTGTGCAAGTAGCTCCTTTACTGTATTGGCTATTGATTTACCCTCAGCTTTACCAGCCAAAGTTTTGGTGGCAGAACCCATTACCTTACCCATATCTTGGGGGCCTTTGGCTCCAACCGATTTGATAATAAGTTTCACCTCGGCAATTAGCTCCTCCTCCGATAGCATCTTGGGTAGAAATTCCTCAATTACCGATGCTTCTGCAAGTTCTTTCTCCGCCAGCTCGGGTCGGTTTTGCTGTTGATATATTTCGGCCGAATCCTTTCGCTGTTTTGCTTGTTTTTGCAGTATTTTTAGCTCTGCTTCGGTGGTCACGGTGTCTGTGCCCCCTTTTTCTGTTTTTGCGAGCAGAATGGCGCTTTTTATGGACCTAAGCGCTTCTAGCCTCACCTTGTCCTTGGCTATCATTGCTGCTTTTATCTCTTGATTTATGCGTTCTTCGAGGGACATATAGTTCTTGTTTTTTGTAAATACTATGTTTTGTTAATCAACATTATCGTGAAGGTAGGCGTTATCGTTTCTCAAAAAGATATCACCATCCTCCTGATTTAGCGTGTAACGCGATACGTTTGGTTTTTTCGATAGCGTAGCATCATCAATTTTGATGTTTTTGCGCTTGTATGCAGGTATTTTCTCCATCTGATCGAAATTATCCTTAGTTGGTAGTGGGGTGGGGTCTGACCGCATTACCTGTCCTTTGCCCGTTGGCATTGCATCGGCGGGTTTTGGACTAGCCGTCGAAACCTGAAAGTCTAATTCCTCGTCGGTGCTGGGTTCGGGTTTTAGGTTGTACATTTTGTCGTCCTGAGTGAGGTCGAACTCAATAACCCTCTGGTACTTATCCGATTTTGGCTTTTCTCTCTTTGGCGGTGCTGCGGGTTTCTCTTTTATTTCGAAGAGAGGCTGTTTAACCTCTCTGTTGGTAGATTCCTCCCCATCCAAAGGTATAACATCTACCTTTTTTTTGCGGGCGTAAAGTTCTGGAATGCTGTTGGTTCCAAAACCTGTGGCGATAATCGTTACGTTTAGTTTATCGTCTAGCCTTTCGTCGGTGCCATTACCCCAAATAAGGTCGGCATCCTCACCTGCAGCAGATTGGATATAATCGGTAATTTGACCAACCTCATCCATAGTAATTTCATGAATACCCGATGTAATATTTAGAAGTATATTGCGAGCACCAGAAATATCGTTGTTGTTAAGCAATGGTGATGAGAGGGCTTCTTCAACGGCCTTAATAGCGCGGTCTTCGCCCGCCGCCATGGCCGATCCCATGATGGCAACACCACTGTTGGTCATCACGGTTTCAACATCGGCAAAGTCAACGTTGATGTACCCGTGCACGGTAATAATTTCGGCAATACCCTTGGCCGCTATGGCCAAAACATCATCGGCACGTGAAAAGGCCTCGGATATTTTAAGGTCACCGTAAATTTCTCTAATCTTTTCGTTGTTAATAACAAGTAATGAGTCTACATGCTTTTCAAGTTCCTCAATACCCTCCATGGCCTGAGCTATGCGCCGTTTCCCCTCGTTACGGAACGGGATGGTTACAATCGCTACGGTTAGTAATCCCAACTCCTTAGCGGCCTTGGCAATAATTGGGGCTGCTCCAGTTCCTGTGCCGCCGCCCATCCCGGCTGTTACAAATGCCATTTTTGTACCATCAGACAGTACGTCAATTACATCCTGTATGTTCTCAATGGCTGCTTGCTTGCCAATATCGGGTTTGTTTCCAGCTCCTCGCCCTTCAGTTAGGGATGAGCCTAGCTGAATTTTATTTTCAACTGGGCTGTTCTCTAAGGCTTGTCCATCGGTATTGCATACCACAAAATCAACATCCTTAATGCCCAGCCCAAACATATGGTTTACGGCATTACTCCCGCCACCTCCAACACCAATTACTTTAATAATTGATTTTTTGTAGGTTGGCAAATCGAATGGTATTAGCTCTTCACTCATGGCAATGTGGTGTTTTGTCGTTTTTCTTTTTCTGTTAACTCTCCGATATGTAAAAAGTTTACATCGCAGTGTCGTTCTCCTCAAATATTTCTGTGAACTTTCGCTTGAATCGATCGAGTAAGTTATTCTTTTTGATATCCTTTGATGCAATTTCTGGCTGGTCGGCGTCCTCGCTGGTTACTCTGCTTTCAATGTTCATCTTTTTGCATGTTTCGAGCTGCTCAAAACCTTTAAGCACTAGTCCAATTGAGGTGGAGTAGGTTGGCGAGTTGATATCCTCGTCAGCATCGGAGGTGAGGTGCTCGTTGGGGTAGCCAATACGGACATCGAAACCTGTTTTAAACTTTACAAGTTGCGATAAATGCCTTAGCAAAGCGCCACCACCGGTTAGCACAATGCCAGCACTAAGCTTATCGGCGTAGCCCGAGTTTTCTATCTCAAAGGAAACGTAGTCGATAATCTCTTCCATTCGGCTTT
>DDWD01000051.1 GCA_002345825.1 Bacteroidales bacterium UBA2295 | reverse complement strand
TAAAGCCCTCCATGGTTTTCCAAACCAGCTTTTTGTCGTAATCAGCGCCCTTCAGATCCTTGTTTATCACCGCCTCCCACTCCTGCGTTGACACAGGAGGAAATTCGGCGAAAAGTCTAGAATCTTTTTTGTTTTCTGCCATAACGTATTTGTGTTTGATTTAGAATCGAGTGGCAAATTTACAAACTATTAAATATTGTACTGATTGAGAAGCAGCAATAAATAACATAAGGTGTTGTGAAGCATATATTGGATGATATACTTTAATACAGTTACGATTTGTAAGTGCAGAAAGATGATTTGGAGACAGCTCTGATTTCACTACCAATGGCAATAAAGATGACAGAATAATTGTATATGATGCAATAATGGTGTATGTTTACACCAAACTTAACACCTAAATTATGGGAAGACAAAGTATATCATTCACACAGCCAAATGACGAATGGCTAAAGAAGCAAATAGATAGTAAAGAATACACTAGCAAAAGTGAACTCATCAATGATTTGGTTAGACAAGCCAGAAAACAGCAGGCACAGGTTGACTGGATTAAGGCTAAACTAGAGAAAGCTGAAAGTAGTGGGTTTACCAATGAGAGTAGAGAAGATATCTTAAGCCAATCAAAAAAACTGATTAATGGCTAAATACAGATTGAGCAACGAAGCTAAAAAAGACCTGATAAGAATTCATCATTATGGAGTCGAAAGATTTGGAATAACCCAAGCTGACTTGTACTTTAATTCCTTTTTTGATTGTTTTGAGATAATTGCAAAACAACCATTTTCCTTCGAATCGGTTGATTACATAAAAAAGGGGTATAGGCGTTGCGTGTGTGGTTCAGACAGCGTTTTTTATAAAATCAATAATGATATCGTAGAAATTATGGCAACAATTGGAAGACAAGACTTGAATAACATCTTATAAACATTCAAAAAAACTTACACCACAGCTCCTTTTGCAGATTTTACTTTTCCAAATTTTCTAGTAAAAGTTTCAATTTAATCTCGTTTATAAACCAAAGGCAACCACACCCCCACTAACGCAGGGATGGCCACGTTCACCAGCCAAAGCAATACAGAAGCCAGGGTTATAGCCAAAGGGTTAGGCCAAACCGTACCAACTACAATTACAGCAAAACCTGCCTTCACTCCCACCTCGGCAATAGCAACAGTAGGCACAACGCTCGACAAAAGGTACGAGATGAATATGGCCAAATACAACATCATTATATCTCCATCAAATCCAAAAAGCATCATCATTAGGACCAGCTGACTTGAGAACACCACATATCGACCCAGGCTAAGGAGTACTATTTGAACTAATGTTCGCCCCGATGCAACAACATCGAGGGGCTCATCTTTAAGCAGCTTAGCAATTGGTTTAAAGCGCGCAACCCTTCGCAAAATGGCCTGATGACCGAAGATAATAGCCATCACTAACACCAGAGATACAAGTGTAAGTCCAACTAATAATGCAAAGGGAATCATCCTTGGCATACTTTGGTATAGCCAAAGCACAATCCCCACAACACCAAAAACGATGGTTGCCAGCTGCTGGCTCATTGATGTTACCATTGCCATTGCCGCACCCCTTGCCCTTTGGGCTGGGGGAAGCATAGCCACCCTCCCAACGGGATCGCCAATTCGATTGGGTGTAAAAAGCCCAACACCAGCACCATACAGCACTGCCTGTAAGGCAGTTGCAAACCTAACAGGAACAAAAGTTGCCATGGCAATCTTCCATTTCCAAATCTCCAAAGTCCAATTCAAAAGGGCAAGAACAATGGTTAAAGTCAAAATAAAATAATGCTGCAACTGGAACTCATGCGCGAATATGCTATCAAAATCGACATCGCCACCGATAAAAATCCTAAATCCAACATATCCATAGGCTACAAGCAGCACAAGAATCCGCAGGATAGGTTTAATCTTAAATTTCATCATTGGCATCGGTGTGTGTGGCTAAGTTAGCATTTATTGAGCAATACCATAGGCTGTATGATTGATTGAAAGATATTTTTCATATTTTTACTTAGCCAAACCAAACCACTAAGCTGTGAAACGACTACTAACCATTTTAACACTAGCTGCCGTTGCCTTTGCTTGCACCACGGGTTCGAAGGAAATTAAGGTTGATAATATGGAGGGTGTACTAATTGTTTCGCACAAAACTGACAATACAGTACACTTTATCTGCAGAAAAAATGGCGAAACTATAAGAATTATTGAAACAGGACTTGAGCCCCACGAGGTTGAGGTTTCCGATGATGGGAGGTACGCCGTGGTATGCAACTACGGCAACCGAGAGGTCGCAGGCAACTCGCTATCGGTGTACGATATGAAGGAGGGAGTTCTCCTCCGGACTATCGACCTTGGCGAGCATACCCGTCCGCACGGAATGCAGTGGATTGCAGGTACGCAAAAAATGCTGGTTACAGCAGAAAGTACCAACAACCTGCTTGTGGTTAATGTTGATGAAGGAAAAGTGGAGCGAGCCATAGGCACCGAGCAACCCGTTTCGCATATGGTGGCCGCCAATAATGATTTCACCATCGCTTTTGTTCCCAGCATCAGAACTGGAAATGTAACCGTTATTGACCTGAAAGGGGATAGCATAATTACACAAGCATACTCCGGTAGAGGAGCCGAAGGAGCTGCAGTTTCGCCCAATGGTAAGGAGCTTTGGGTTACCAACCGAGCCGACAATACGCTTATCGTTTTCGATACCAAAACCTTTGAGACCACCCATACCCTGGAGTGCGGCGATTTCCCCATCCGAATAAAGTTTACCCCCGATGGCAGCAAGGTGCTGGTAAGCAATGCCCAATCGGCCGAGGTGGCCGTTTTTGATGCAGTGGAAAAGCAACTGCTCGCTAAAGTAAAGCTAACAGTTCCCATACCCGATGAGGTGGATGAAGATAGATTTTTTGCAAAGGATTTCGAGGGTAGCTCCATACCTATTGGGCTAGTTGTCCCGCATAACAATACGGCATATGTGGCCAATACCAACGCCGACTTGGTAAGCGAAATCGACCTGAGAACATTTGAGATAACACGTCATTTTGCAACAGGCAAGCAACCCGATGGAATATCTTACTCACACTTCACCCCAAGCCAAAAAGAGTAGAACAGACTATACATATCAAATCGCACTATTATGAGCGCTGCAAAAAAGAGGTCCCACAAATCGTATATGGAAATCATTAACCGGGTTTCCCATTTCCTCACAAAAGAGCTATGGAGTATCCAACTGGAGAATTACCGCCCATTGCCAAGATTAGGGGTGCAGGTTATTAGGGTAGTTATGCTTGCCTACCGGGGTTTTGTTGAGGACAGGGTTCTTCTACGGGCATCGGCACTAACCTACTACACCCTTATGGCCATTGTGCCCGTGCTGGCCATGGTGTTTGGTATTGCCAAGGGATTTGGATTTGACAAGTACCTAGAGAAGCAGCTGTACGAGAACTTCCAGAATCAGCAGGAGGTGCTTGACCAGCTTATTCAATTCTCAACCAAACTGCTCGACAATACAGGTGGTGGTATTATTGCTGGGATTGGTGTTATAGTGCTGTTCTGGTCGGTTTTAAAGGTATTTGGACAGATAGAACATTCTTTTAATGATATATGGCAAATTGGTAGCGCCCGTCCGTTCTCTCGAAAATTTGCCGACTACCTCTCGATGATGGTAATTGCACCTGTACTTATGATTGCTGCAAGCGGGATGAACGTATTTATTGCGACCCAGCTCGATAAGCTTACAGCAAAAATAGAGCTGCTAAGCTACGTGACACCCCTAATAATGTTTTCGTTAAAATTCCTGCCCTACTTTATTATATGGGTGGTTTTTGCTATGCTATATGTAGTAATGCCCAACACCAAGGTTAAACCGCTATCGGGAATAATTGGGGGTATTATTGCCGGGTCGGCATTTATTGTAACCCAATGGCTTTACATCGAGTTTCAGGTGGGCGTATCGAAATACAACGCCATTTACGGTAGCTTTGCAGCACTACCGTTACTTTTGATATGGTTACGCGTTAGCTGGCTAATTGTGCTATTTGGGGCAGAAATATCGTTCTCGCACCAAAACCAAAATTTGTACGAGTTTGAAACCGAGACCGAAACCATAAGCGACGACTCCAACACGGCGCTCTCTATCCTTTTGCTTAACTGCATCATTAAAAGATTTGTAAACGGGGAGCCGCCACTTATTGCTCAGGAACTATCGAAGGAGTTGAAACTGCCTATTCGGTTGGTTCGTTCGCTGCTCGATGGGCTGGTTGACTGTAATATAGTATCGAAGGCATACACCAAGCAACCCAAAACTCCTGCCTTTCAACCAGCTCAGCATATCGATAAGCTAACCATTGCCTTTGTAATTCAAAGTCTTGAGGGTTATGGTGCCCATATCACGCTTGATAACCCAACGCTCGAACGAATTAACGAGATTCACGAAGAGTTTTCCAATGGCATTAGAACATCGCCCCAAAATATATTGGTGAAGGATTTGTAGGCAACCAACTACAGAAAATAGGAGGTCTCATTTTATGAGGCTTCCTATTTTTTATGACTACAACACCCGCCAATTTACTATTCAATCCCAATCTGAATAGTATGTGCAACCAAACCCGGCAAACCTTTCCCCCTGAAAAACCTGTTAGTAAATAGCCGTTTCCATATATTTTGTAACTTGGTGTCGAATCATAGAAATTTTAAAGTCGTAATTAATGTTACACAAAAAATTCAGCTATGAAAACCTTCGAATACTGCCAAATCAACATTAGCAGTCTGCTGCTAACCATTTTGGCTACCAGCTTAACCCTAACAGGATGTCTATCATCAGACAGCAAGAACGCTAAACGGAGCTTAGCAGAAACCAACTACAAAAACTATTGCGCTGGCTGCCATGGCGTGAACCTCGAGAGGTTTGCAATAAAGCCTTGGATGGATGAAGAGGGAATAAGCCTCGCTTTTGAGAGCATTAAGCTTGGGATTGTAGATATTGGTATGCCTGCCTTTGAGCAAACATTTACCGATGATGAAATTGAGCAACTTGCAATATTCGTAAAGGAGGAGATTCCGAGGGATAGATCGAAGTTAAAACCTGCCTTTACAACTGATGGTGTTATTAACTCCGAGGCTCATAACTTTGTTATCGACACTGTAGTTTCGGGACTAAGCGTTCCCTGGGGTTTGGCTTTTCTTCCCAACGGCGATTTGCTTATATCGGAACGAGCGGGAACGCTCCATCGCTACTCCAACGGTATTCTATCCGATCCCATCGACGGGCTTCCACCCATTATGGCAATCGGACAAGGAGGTTTGCTCGACCTAGCTCTTCACCCAGATTACAAAAACAATGGATGGATATATATGGCCTACTCCGCACTGAATACCGAAAGCGAAAGGCCAACTGGAAGTACTGCCATCCTAAGGGCAAAGCTCGATGAGAACCAACTGGTGGATCAGGAGGTGATATTCGAAGGGCTTCCGCATACACCACTTCAGTATCACTTTGGTTGTAAACTCGCATTCGATGGCAAGGGGCATCTTTTCTTTGGTATAGGCGACAGGGGTCAGCGCGACGATTTTCCTCAGACGCTAGATAACCACAACGGGAAAATCCATCGAATTATGGATGATGGAGCCATACCTCAAGACAATCCTTTTGTGAACGATCCCAATGCCATGCCCTCGATATACAGCTATGGCCACCGCAACCCGCAGGGAAATTGTATACATCCTGTTACAGGAGAGCTGTGGGTTTCGGAGCATGGACCAAAAGGTGGCGACGAACTAAATTTGGTGGAGCCTGGGCTTAACTACGGCTGGCCAGTTATAACCTACGGAATAAATTACAACGGAACCATTATTACCGACCTTACCGAAAAGGAGGGTATGGAGCAGCCAATTTTCGAGTGGACACCCTCCATTGCACCCTGCGGGATGACCTTTATTACGGGTGATCGATTTAAAAACTGGGAGCACAACCTTCTTGTTGGTTCGCTAAGCTTTGAGTATTTGGAAAGGGTTGTTTTGGATGGGCATACTGTAACACATCGCGAAAAACTGCTCGAGGGGATTGGTCGTTTAAGGAATGTGGTAATGAGCCCCGATGGCTATGTGTATGTTGCGGTTGAAAACCCGGGTGTAATCCTAAGGCTTATTCCTATAGAATAGCTCAAACCATAGCAACCCAACTATTCCGTCAACCTTTTTAAAGTTTGATTGTATATTCATTGTGTGGATAATAGCCAATAACTAGCTATTGTCTGGCAAAAATTTGTTTTGCTTTTATCAAAAGATCGTAAAATGCTTACCACTGATGGCTCAATTCTATAGGGTTATTGTATTCTTTTCTGTATTTGCATCACCCTTAAATCTTATATCACAAGATTTAGGGGATACCCTATCTCATACCAACAAAATCGACACAATCCTTTTGATTGATGCCGTTACCGTTGATGCCTATCAGGTGCGTGGTGGATTAAGAACCATTCCTGGAAGTATAGCGGTTCTGGTTGGCGAAGGGTTAAACCAATCCGATGGCTTAAGCTTTGGGACAACCATAAACACCCTACCGGGAGTTACAATGCAAAGCGGAACCTACGCCACTAGCAGAATAGTGATTAGGGGAATGGGCAGTAGAACGCCATACAATACCAACCGAATTAAAGCGTACCTTAACGATATCCCCATAACCTCATCCGATGGGATATCATCACCCGAGGAATTAGATTTATATAGCCTGGGGCGAATTGAGGTTGTTAAGGGGCCGGCATCAGCTCTGTACGGTTCGGGCTTGGGTGGGAGCTTAAACCTACACACTCCAACGAGCCAATCAACTGAGGGCAATGTGCTTATGCAATATGGTGCATTTCAAACTAAGTATGCCAATGCCAACGGCAATTTACAAAGCAATAACACAAGTATTTGGGGAGGCCTTAGCCATATCCAATCCAATGGATATCGCGAGAACAACAACTATAGCCGCACATCTATTCTATCCACAGCAAAATGGCAAAGGCAAAAATGGGATGTAAGCACCACGCTACAGCTGCTGGATTTGAAGGCAGGAATCCCTAGCTCGCTGGGCGAAACGATGTATAACGAGTCGCCCCAGCTTGCAGCCCCAAACTGGAAAGCCATTGATGGATTCAAAAAGTACCAAAAAGGGCTGTTGGGAGTGACCATTACGGGGCGACTAGCAGAGCATCTTGCAAATAGGCTAACACTTTTTGGTAGTTTGGTTGATAGCTACGAAAGGCGACCATTCAATAACCTCGACGACTACTCGGGTGGGCTAGGATTTCGCAACAAGCTAAATTATCACACATCAAAAACCGACTGGGTAGTTGGCACGGAGCTAACTACCGATTCGTACCACTGGGAGCTAGATATTGATGAAACTCTACTGAACAGAAACAGGGAGAATCGAAATCAGGTTAATGTTTTTGGAATGGCTCACCACAGGCTTAAACACAACCTAACCATTTCGTTTGCCCTTGCTGCAAACCATATAAGTTACAAGTTAACCGATCTTTACTTGGCTGATGGAGACAAGTCTGGGAAAAGAGAATTTCCCACAATTGTATCACCCCGTGTAGGGTTTAACTACGCACCCAATAACCTGCTGGCCATATACGCTTCGGCTGGGCACGGTTTTTCACTTCCTTCGCCCGAAGAAACCCTTTTACCCGAAGGCAATGTAAACCCAAGCATTAAGCCCGAGCAGGGAGTTCAAGTTGAAATTGGGACACGCCTTACCAGCAGGAATAATCTTTTCGATTTTGATTTTACCCTATACTGGATTGAACTAAACGATCTAATACTTACTAAAAGGTTAGCCGAAGATATTTTTACGGGAGTTAATGCAGGAAAGTCGCGCCATCAGGGTATAGAATTTTTGAGCACAGGCAGATTACTTAGCTATTCCAATTTCCCAGGCAAGCTTAAAGCAACCATTAGCTACTACCAGTCATTAAATCGGTTTGTTGATTTTACCGATGATGGCATAACTCACGATGGCAACCATTTGCCCGGAATACCAAGCAGGTCAGTTCAACTTCAAATCAACTGGGAACCTGCTGGCTACATTGCCATTGATATTCATCTTCAGCATATGGGGAAACAGTATTTAAATGACGAAAATACGCTTGAAAGTGCTGGGTATAACCTAGGAAACATGAGGTTGAGAATGCCTTTAAGCCTAAGGAAAAGTACCAAACTTACTGTATATGCTGGACTTAACAATTTCACCAATTCCCACTATGCTGCAATGGTTATACCCAATGCCATTGGGTTTGGAGGAAATGAGCCACGCTACTACTACCCTGGGTTACCTCGACACTGGTATGCGGGGGTTCAACTAGGCTTTTAGCGCCTTATATTACTTATTAGTCAAGGCTTCACTTTAAGTGAAGCCTTGACTAATAATGTTTCTACTCATATCTCAAAGCCTCAACCGGATTCCTCCTAGCCGCCAACCAGCTTTGCCAGCTAACCGTTAGCAAAGCAATGGCCAACGCTAGCAAACCCGCCAGCGTAAACACCCACCAGCTAAGTGGAGTGCGGTAGGCAAAGTTTTGCAGCCATTTATCCATAGCGAAATATGCAACGGGTGTGGCAATTACAAAGGCTATGGCTACCCATTTCACAAAATCCATATTGAGCATAAGCATTACCTGCCAAATTTTGGCACCGTTCACCTTGCGGATGCCGATTTCTTTAACTTTTCGCTGCATATTAAAAGCCGACACAGCATAAATACCCAAACAGGATAGAACTATTGAAATTATTGTGAAAATTGCAAGCAACTTCATTTGCGAGTACTCATTCCTATAAACAAGTCGGTAACTATCAGTAATAAATTGGTATTGAAAAGGGTAGTCAGGATTCAACTCTTTCCACACACGCTCAATGGTTGAAACAGCCTTGCCAATTTGCTCGGGATTAACCTGTATTATAAAACAGTGTGTAAATACTTTCCGTGATACAATGACCAAGGGTCTTTCGTCGCGGTAAAGGTTAGTGTAATGAAAATCGGGGACAACACCCACAACTTCGCCCTCGGGGAAAAGGTAGGGCAAATGAAAACTCAATTGGAAACGTTTGCCAATAGCATCGCTAGGGCTGCTAAAACCAAGCATATCTATTGCACTATGATTTAGAATATACTTTTCTCGATATTCGCCAACCTTCTTCTCAAGTTCATCAATTTTTTTTCTGTCGGTACTATTGTATTGCTTGAGCATACTCAATTCCATAGCCTGTTGCTCCCACTGGAACGAAGGGGTAAAACCCAATTCAACAGTCCCAGCAAGAGGGTTTATGCCCATCGAGGAGAAAAAGTTGGAGTCGGTAGTGAAAATGTTTATGGTTTTAGCCACATCAGAGGAAACTCCCTCCATTTCAAACGGAGTGGCATCAAGAATATCGCCGCCGGGTTCTTCCATTGCACCTGTAACGCTAAGTATTTCAGGATTTTTAAGAAGTTCATCTTTAAAAACCTCATACCGCTGCACAGCCTCCCACGGATTATTGGCCATGATTATTGTGCTATTACTGCTAGATTTAGGATGCATCGCATTAACATACGTCACCTGCTGGCTAAGAATTAGGGTACAAGCAATTGCAAGTATTGATAACGTGAACTGCAAGAGCAACGGAATGGTTAACAATTTACTTTTAGCAACTTTGATTTGTGCGGTTGCTTTTATTTTAGTTAAGGAAAGTGGATATACGGTTAATGCTACAATTAGAACAAGAAAAACAATGGCCAAAAGTATAAATATCAAAATGTTATCTCTATTAAAAACACTTACACCCAGCTGTTCAGATAGCTTATCAGCCATAGGCAATGCGAGGGCCAGCGATACAATGAAAAGGATAACTCCCTCAAGGGAATAATCCTTTATCAGGTGTAGTTTTTTTGCTCCATTTATCATCTTAATAGTTAGACGCTTTGTATCGGCTACAAATTTTACCCTACATAGATTCAAAAAGTTAATTAGGGCAATTAGCAGAATTATTACAGCGGCAGCTATCAACATTAACAGTGCACGCATACTACTATTCTGCTCAATCTCACGGGTTTTACTGTTATGTAAGTGTATATCGGTAAGTTTTTGAAAATGCACTATAGGTGTGGGGTTATCAGATTCGTTTTCGGCATCCCAGCTCTGCAAAATATCAGCACGGAGTTCATCAATATTGGCATCCTTAGCCATAAGGTAGTAAGTATATGCCCAGGTGGTTTGGTTGTTTATCTCGGTTAGCGAAGCAAGAATATCGGGGTGAAAATGCGAGTTTCGTGGAAAATCCTCATACACGCCCTCAACAGTGTAAGTTAACGGCTCCGAAAGCTGCTGGTTAAGAATGCTTACAACTTGGCCAACTACATCGATTGTCCCAAAATAATTCTCGGCAATACTGCGACTAAGTAGCACCCTATTAGGCTGCATTAGGTTACCATTGCTCTGCCCTGAAAGTATCTTAACATCAAAAACCTCAAAAAAGGTGCTATCGGTTGAAAAGGCTTGGTTTAGGTAGAATTTACTCTCGTTGATTTTAACCACAGATTTACGAAAGGGAATAAGCCGAGCAACTTTTTCGATGGCAGCATACTCCCTTTGCAGTTCAAGTGGCCATTCGCCCACCACACGGGCTGGATGCAGGAAGGTTGAACCATCGGAGTATTCGAGCGTAACCCGATATATTCGATTAGCATTTGTGTGAAATCTGTCGAAACTAAATTCACCCCATACGAATATAGCAACGGTCACTACGCTAGCCATAGCAACGGCCCAACCTATAGCATTGGTTGTAAACCATAGCCACTGCGAGCGGATTATTTTTAGTAGTTCCATATTGTGCGTGTTGTCAATTCTCAATCTTTAATTTTATCCAAGAAATATTAAAACCATATTTTAGATTTTCTTGGATGTATTGATTATATTTGCGTTTAATATTTAAAGATAGTAATCATGTTCACCCGACGAATTATTGCTGATATCAAGGAATCGCTCATGTTTTTTCCTGTGGTATCTATTATTGGGCCTAGGCAGGTTGGTAAAACAACGCTTGCCAAGCAGATTATGCAGGATTATGGTAAGCCCTGCATCTACCTCGACCTAGAGATTCAGTCGGACCTATACAAGCTGAACGATGCGGAGCTTTTCCTCTCCACCCACGCCGATTACCTAGTGGTGATTGACGAGGTGCAGCTCAAGAAGGAGCTGTATCCACTACTGCGTGGACTGGTGGACCAAAAGCGCGAACCCGCTCGATTCCTCCTGCTGGGTTCCGCCTCTCCTGAACTGCTCCGCCACTCCTCGGAGACCTTGGCAGGGCGTATCGCCTACCATCAGCTTCATCCGCTGGATATAATGGAAGTGCCCGAAAGCGTTTCGCAAATTGACCTTTGGGTGAAAGGGGGATTCCCTAGTATGGTTACCAGTAGCAGCAAGAGTCTAGCGCAAAAGTGGATGGATAACTTTATCAGCACCTATCTCAATCGCGACCTGCTGCAACTTGGGCTAAACGCATCGCCAAAGGTTATACGAAACCTATGGACAATGATGGCTCACCTGAACGGGCAGCTGCTAAATACAACAACCATTGCCAATTCGCTTGGTGTAACATCGCCAACGGTTAAGCGATACATCGATTTTCTGGAAGAGGCATTTCTGCTGAAAAGCCTACAGCCATTCCATTGGAATATTTCGAAGAGGCTTGTTAAATCGCCAAAGGTATATATAACCGATACGGGCATACTGCACCACTTGCTAGGTATTGCTGATTTTAACTCGCTCACAGGGAATCCAATTGTGGGTAGTTCGTGGGAGTCATTTGTTCTAAACCAGATAATTGCCACAAAGCCCAATGGGGTTGACATTTGTTTTTACCGAACACATCAGGGTGCCGAGGTGGATATCGTTTTCATAAAAGGGTTACAGGTTATTGCCACAGCCGAAACCAAGTTCTCCAACTCGCCTCATCTAACCAAAGGCAACTTTGTGGCGTTTGACGACCTTAACGCACCCGTAAACTTCGTTATTACGCCTTCGTCGGACGACTATCTTATCAAAGAACGTGTTAGGGTTTGCTCCCTAAAAGCTTTTGTTGTTAAGTATTTACCTTTTCTCCCCTGACAGGGATATTATTACCTATTCGTATCGCAACCCCTCAACCCCGATTGCTTCATAATAGTCAAGGTTTCACTTAAAGTGAAGCCTTGACTTATATTGGTTCTACTCGTATCTCAAAGCCTCAACAGGATTCCTTCTCGCCGCCAGCCAGCTTTGCCAGCTAACCGTAAGCAAAGCAATTACCAACGCCAGCAACCCCGCCAGCGCAAACACCCACCAGCTAAGCGGGGTGCGGTAGGCAAAGTTTTGCAGCCACTTGTCCATGGCGTAGTAGGCAATGGGTGTGGCAATTACAAAGGCAATGGCTACCCATTTCACAAAATCCATATTTAGCATTAGCATTACCTGCCAAATTTTGGCACCGTTCACCTTGCGGATGCCGATTTCTTTGGTGCGTGAGGTTAACATTAACGAGGTAAGGCCAATAAGCCCAATGCATGCAATAAAAATGGCAATGGAGGAAAAGAATGTTGACATTCGGCTAAACTGTTGCCATCGGATGAATTGCGAATTGTAAAAAGCATCAACCCATATGTAATCAAAAGGATTACGCGGATGCACCTCGTCCCACTTATTCCGGATGTTTTCCAAACACTCACTTGTATTGCTAGAGTTTATAGCCACTAGACAGAACCCTGATGCATTCTCCCACAGGTGAAACATAGTGGGTTCAATTTCCTTATCGGCCGACTGCTGCATATAGCTATCCACCACGCCTACAATTGTTTTTAAAGTATTTCTGATAGGCCATAATATGGTTTTACCAATGGCATCGTCAGGATTATCAAAACCATACATCTCGGCAAGTTTACTGTTTATTACAACTGCTGTAGGGTCGGTTGCGTGGTTTATCGAGAAGTTTCTCCCAGCCAGAATCTGGTGGTTAAAAAGCTCAATGTAGTTATAGCCTACAAAATTCATACGCGTAGGAATCTCCTTATTGCTCAAATCGCCCTGTAGCTGTGTTACCATGTACGATGGTATAAACATTCCCGGAATGTACAATGCCGATGAAGCACTCTCCACACCTGATATACTTAACACCTCCTCTTCGAACAGCCGTCTATCATCACCCACACTACCCTTAGATACTCTTGCGCTGTGTATGGCTAGCACCTGCTCCATCTCAATGCCAGTATTAATTTCCATAACATCGTTAATCTGTTTGGTGGAAATTATTGCAAAGCAGATTAAGATAATTGAAGCGATGAATTGTGCTATAACCATAAATGTGATTGGGGAATATCTCCATTTATTATAGGGTACTTGCCTTTGGATTAGTTGCAAAGCCGATTGTTTTGTGTGAAAGAGAGCCGGAACAATGGTAGAGATTAGCACTCCAGCTATTAGCAGTAACGTAATAGCACCCCAGAATACCAGGTGGTAGCCCTGTGGCAAGCTAGTGGTAAGCCCAGTTAGCCTCTCAGATACTTGGCTAAACAAAGCCATTACGTTTATCGAGATAAAAAGAGCCGTTAGGTTGATTAGCAACGATTTCGAGAAATGCTCACCCCATAGCATACCCCGAGATGCCCCAACCACCTTTTTAATCCCCATTATGTTTCGAGTTCTGTAAGCAGTTGCAATCGATAGGTTTATAGCATTAAGCCAGGCAATTGCCAGGATGATTAGCGCCACAAACCCCCAAACGTATATATTTCCGGCAGACATATTATTGCCCATATAGCTATCCATACCATCGAGATGCAATTGTGTAATTTGGCTCACCGGGTATTCAGGGGGTTCATCCCTTGAACTTTGCCCACCGCTTTCGAAGGCAATTCTATTCAAGTCCCTTTGAAGATTATCTTCAAAACCCTTTTCGGTAATCTTAAAATAGGTAAAAAAATTGCTCCATCGCCAAGGGCTATCCTCGCTATACATTCTATTTACCAAGATATTTTCAATAGAGAGCAGTATATCGAATTTGACGTGGCTGTTATTGGGAATATCCTTAAACACTGCACCTACCGTGTAATGCCGATTGTTTTCGTAGGAACAGTTTACCACCAGCGTTTGACCAATAGGACTCTTTTCTCCAAAGTATTTCTTTGCGTAACGTTCCGATATTACCAGATGGTCCCTTGTAGAGAGCGCCGCTCTCGCATCGCCTTCTAGAATAGGAAACGAAAGAATTGAGAATATTGAGCTATCGGCAAAAAAGAGATTCCGTTCAAGGTAAGAGTCGTCATTATGCGTTATTATAGCATCGCGATATACAGGATGTAATCGGGCGTAGTTTACCACGTAAGCAAGTTCATCATTTGCCTTTGGTCCTAAGGCCATAGGGGCTGTTCGCCTTGTCCTATATTTAAGCGGGGCATCATCGTTGAATCTATCGTAGCTGTGTTCAAATAGCACGTATTGCATAATCAGCATGCACGACGCAATTCCAATTACCAATCCAATAATTTGAATTACTGTATTATGCTTATCATGCAGCAATTGCCGAATAGCATATTTAAAAGAGGTTACCATATATCTTTAAATTCTTTTTAATCTCAATATTGTACTTCATTCATGTTTCAACACCTACTCGTATCTCAAAGCCTCAACAGGATTCCTTCTCGCCGCCAGCCAGCTCTGCCAGCTAACGGTTAGCAATGCAATTACCAATGCCAGCAACCCAGCCAACGCAAACACCCACCAGCTAAGCGGGGTTCGATAGGCGAAGTTTTGGAGCCACTTGTCCATAGCGAAGTAGGCTATGGGTGTGGCAATTACAAAGGCTATGGCTACCCACTTCACAAAATCCATATTTAGCATTAGCATCACCTGCCAAATTTTGGCGCCGTTTACCTTGCGGATGCCGATTTCCTTGGTACGTCGGGTCGATAGAATTAAGGAAAGTCCAAACAATCCCATTAGCGCAATGGAAGTGGCAATAGCGCTAAATATTTTAATTAGCCTGCCCAATTGCCTGTCCGATGCATAAGCATTATCAATTGATTGATCTAGAAAAAAGTAATCGAAGACCAAGCCTTCGTAGAGTTTTTCCATAAGGTGAGAAACCTCTGTAACCACTGCGTCAGTTTGGGCAGGATGGTAATCAATCATTAGGAATCTATTTTCTGGGGGCGTGATTTTAAAAGCGAAATTATCAATGGGGCTATGTAGCGAGGCGTAGTGGAAGTCGTCCATTACCGCCGATATTACAAAGCGCTGGCTTGTATCATCAGTGTTTTTATTCTGTGGAAAGTTACTATCGGCAATGTCATCGTGGCTAAACTCTGTCAACAGATTATTGTAAAACGTTTTGTTTATAACCCATCCATTTTCAATATCAGTAAAAGTTTGAAGAATTTTAATGTCAAGGGTTTCCAAAGCATTTTTATCAATCCACCTAGCGTTAAAAGGAAACTCAACATTGTTTGAACTTAAAAAGCTATAGTTTTGAAATGGGTACGTGGGGTGATGACGAACTGCTGAGGCAGAAACTACCCCAGGGATTTTCATCAACTCTTCAAAAACAACATCTGCCTCTATACTTCGAGAGGGGAAAGACGCAACGATGATATTTTCGGGATTATAGCCCAAATCCTTATTTGACACATAGCTAATTTGTTTGTTAATAACAATCATTGCAACAAGAAGCACAATTACTACTGCAAACTGAACCACAACCAACGCTGATGATTTGCGAAAGGAAGATAATTTAGGGGAATCGCCCGAGGCTATTAACTTAGCAATAGGCTTGCGGGCGTAAAAAATACCAGTTAAAATTGATGTGGTTAGGGCAAGTAATATCAGAATTAGGAATCCTTGAAGCAGGAATTGCCAGCTAGCTAATGAAAAATCCCAATCGCTAAATAACAACGAAATGGTTGGGCTTGCTATGCTTAACATAATTAGTGAGAGCATAAAAGAAAGCAGCAGCATCAATAAAATCTCTGGAAACGTAAGTAGCATCATCCCAAATGATTTTGCACCGTGAATTTTGAAAACACTCGCTTTCTTAAGCCGCTGCAGCGATTGTGCAATGTACAGATTAATAAAGTTAACAATAGCCAGCATAAGAATTATTAGCCCAATAATTAGCAAAACAACTACTGATGCCTTTGAAGTACCTTCGCGCTGCTCTTTGTTAAGACCCTGGGTAAAATGTATGCTGTGAAGTGGCTGGAGCCTAACGTCAAACGCATCAAGAGGAGGCCCGTGGCTACTTCCCAAAAATGCTTCGGCTAATTTGATTAACGACTCTTCAACTTTATTTTTTGATTTGCTGTTATGCAATTTAACGTAGATATGATTGGCAAATACCTTCATATTGCGTGGCTCGTTATACCTCTCTTGCATATCTCCCTTTTGCGAGACAAGAATGCTAAAGCCTAAGTGACTCTCATTGGGCAATGAGGCAACGACCCCTTTAACCGTGTAAACGCCAATTTTATCGCCCAATAGCGAAAGGTGAACCATTTTTCCTATTGGATTCTCTTTAAGGAAGAGGTTTTGGGCAATATCAGTAGTAATAAAAATGCTATTGGGTATATCAATATCCTGGCTATTACCCATCAGCATATTTACAGCAAAAAAATCTATGAAATTGGAATCAACCACCACCACATCCACCACTGGTACAATTTTATCCCCATTAGATATAGAGCCAGATGTAACCATTTGGAAAGATGTTAAATCCTTTACATCAGTCACATTTTCTAGGGCATCGGCAAAGCACATAAAGGTGCTTACCCAAAAGTTACCATTCCCCACCCTACTGATTATTCGGTAAGTTTTATCTCCATCCTTTACATACTTATCGAAGCGAAACTCCTTTTGCACGTATGTGAAAAGTACCAGACAGGTTGCAAGGGCAATGGCCATTCCTACAATGTTTATTCCAGCAAAAACCTGGCTATTGGTTAAACTTCTGTAACCTGTTTTAATGTGATAATAAAGCATATTATTCATTTAACCTGACAGAGTTTAAAATCCTATCAGGAATTGATTTTAAAATACTATTCATATCGTAACGCCTCCACCGGATTCCGCCGAGCCGCCAGCCAGCTCTGCCAGCTAACGGTTAGCAAGGCTATGACCAAGGCCATTAACCCCGCCAACGCAAACACCCACCAGCTAAGCTGGGTGCGGTAGGCAAAGTTTTGTAGCCACTTGTCCATAGCGTAGTATGCAATGGGGGTGGCAATTACAAAGGCTATGGCTACCCACTTCACAAAATCCATATTGAGCATCAACATCACCTGCCAAATCTTGGCACCGTTCACCTTGCGGATGCCGATTTCTTTGGTTTTGCTTTTCAATATGATAGAGGTTAGGTTTATAAACCCCATAATTGATAGCAGAATGCTGACAAGGGTAAAACTCCTGATAAGCATATTTGTCCTCTGGTCATCGGCATACATCATAGCAACCCTGTTGTCGAGGAACTGAATGTCGGCTGGTGCATCTCCAAATACCTTATCCCATATTTCTTGAACTATTGTGATGGCTGCATCTGGATCAGCATCACGGAATCTGATGTTCATATACCCTGTAGGTTCAAATGTCAGGTAAAACACTATGGGTTCAGCCCGATTGTGAAGAGAATTAAAGGAGACATCTTTGAGCACGCCAATAACAGCTGTTTGCCCAATCTGCATGCCTACAACATCTCCCGATATTCCACAAAAATCGACAAATGCCTCATTAACAATAATAGAATTAAACCCACCATCGTTGTACGACAGGTCAAAGTTACGGCCTGCAAGTAATTCCATTCCCATAAGTGGAATGTAGTTTAAATCAATACCCATTACATTCACTATTCTGGTTGTCATTTCTCCATCAACCTTTATGGGGAAATGAACAGTTCCCAAAACTTCTCCTGGAGCTCTGGTTGAAAAGGATGCAAACTCTACCTCGGGATCCCTGAGAAGTTCCTCTCTAAAAAAGTTGACATCATTAATTTCGTTGGATGTGTCGGTGAGTTTTACCAGCAATACATTCTCTTTAACAAACCCCATATCGCTGCTCGTTATGTATCGCATCTGTCTCTCCATAATTACAGCAGAAAGGATAAGTACAATTGTAAGAGCATATTGAAAGATTGAAGATAGCTTGCCAAAAGTAAAAGTACTCTTACCAGTAAGGTTTTGCCAGGGACGGATCATTTCTAATCCGCTCTTGCCAACATAATTCAGCCATGGGATAAGCGACGTCAACAGCCCTAATGCTACAACCATTACAAGCGAAAGCACAACAATTTCATCTAAATGGTAATCGGCAACATGCAGTCCGGTTATGGATACTACATATGGACGAATAAACAGGAAGAGCCAAAAGGCAATGGTAAGCGAAACAATTAAATACACAAGATTACCAATAAGCGAGTGGAGATAAAGCATCTTATTCTTCGCCCCTAAGATCTTTCTAACCCCCATACTTTTAGACCGACTGATATTGCGGGAAACAAGCAGGTTGGAGTAGTTTGTACCCGCAATTAGGATTAGGAAGAGTGCCACAACAATAAGAAATTGGCTGTATATCTTATTACCTTTCGGATAATCGTAGTTCATATGTGGAGAAAAATGCAATTCCTTGAGGGGTATGGCTATAGGTTTAAAAGTTGCATTGATAGCTTTGCCAAAAGGAGACATGTACTTGACATAAAACGAGTCGAAATTTTCTGTTATATCTTCAATATTAGCTTCAGGAGTCAAAAGAATGAAATGATAAGCCGAGGGCATCCAATACCCCTCAGCCAAGTTTACCTCCGATTCATTTTCTGGATTAGTATCGGGGTTTGGGTGAGAAACTAACACGTTTAGCTTATGATGCGAATTCTTAGGAGAATCCTTTATCACACCGGTTACAGTTAGCAGATTATCACCCTCCTTAATGGTTTTACCAATGGGATTCACAGCTCCAAACAGCTGGTTGCTATGGCTCTGGCTGATTACCACCTCTTGTGGACCAGCAAGTGCCGAGTTTATATCACCATAAACAAAATCAAAGGTAAACAATTGAAACACGGAGCTATCAGCAAAGTAAGCCTCATCAATGCTAATTTTAGTTTTCTCTCGCTCTAGTACAATCGACTTTTTAATTGGTGTAAGGCGAGCATAATTTTCAACTATGGGGAAATGCTCTTTTAGACCACGCCCCATATACGGTCCCAGCACTGCATGCTTGGCCTCGGACCCAGTGGTCTTAATCTCACCGCTTATACGATAAATCCTTTCGGCTTTTTTATGGTAAGCATCGTATCCAAGTTCGAATGTAACCCTTGAATAGATAAAAAACACGGTAGCAAAAGCAATTGCCAGCCCTGCAACGCTGATTAGAGAGGACCCTTTGCAATTAAGCAAATCTTTAAGGGCGGTTTTTATTGATTTCAGATACATCGTTATAATTGTTTATTTGCTCGTTTCCCAATTAACGCTTAAGAAAATTCCTCCTTGTTCCCCTTTTTGCATTAGCCCCCTTAATATTCCCTCCGCCCCAGGTTAGTCCAGACTTGCGCTCTCTGAACGGCGAATTATTCATCCCCCAGCCCTTGGCTTCTAAATCCCCCTTTTCTATAGGAGCAGTCTCTTTACCAGTCTCTTTGTATGAATTAATGATCTTGTCGATCATTTTATTGTGACGATATCTTTCAATAATTGCAAGGGGTAAAAAAACAATAACCAGAAGAGTCAACCCAAGTATTAGGAATAAATTATTCAAAGGAAATTCCATTATCATACCAATAATCCTTAGTAATATAAGGAGCATTCCTGCTATTCCTGATATGTAGATGGCTGTTTTCATAATTTTGGTTGTTGGTTGTTTCCTTAGTGTTTAGTCAAGGTTTCACTTATAGTGAAGCCTTGACTATTAATAGAATTACTCGTATCTCAACGCTTCCACTGGATTCCGCCTAGCCGCCAGCCAGCTTTGCCAGCTAACCGTAAGCAAAGCAATTACCAACGCCAGCAACCCCGCCAGCGCAAACACCCACCAGCTAAGCTGGGTGCGGTACGCAAAGTTTTGTAGCCACTTATCCATGGCGTAGTAGGCAATGGGTGTAGCAATAACAAAGGCTATGGCTACCCACTTCACAAAATCGGTATTGAGCATTAGCATCACCTGCCAAATCTTGGCACCGTTCACCTTGCGGATGCCGATTTCTTTGGTGCGGTGTTTACTGCTTTGGAATGCCACAGCGAACAAGCCTATCATTGAAAGGAAGATGCTAATAAAACTAAATGCTCCAATTAATTGAATGTGATTTTTGTTCTCACGATGGAACCACTCGAACCTATCGCCAATTGTCTCTGTATTGATAGGAAGGTCGGGAATTAGCTGTGCCCATATTTTTGCAATGGCATCGTGAGTAGGTTGGGATTGATTATCCTTGGCTTTAACCAAAAGGTGATTTCCATTGGAATCGTAGGTAATAACGCCAGGCTCAATTACTCTTTTTAAACTAGAATAGTGGAAATCATTTACAATGCCAGCTACCTGACAACTTTCCATACCGGGTAATGACTTGCCAATTAAATTCTGACCAGAGAATACCTTTGCCAACGATTCGTTTATAAGGCACCTGTCCTTATCGGCCGAAGGATTGCCTGAAAAACCGTTGCCTTCAATCAGTCGAATTCCGAGCGTGGAGCAATAATTCTCATCGCCTAAAAAGATTGCTGGCGTATACTGCTTATCAACACCATTATCATTGTAACTAAGCAAAAACATATAATGCTCAAGCACAGGAGATGCCGTTGTAACGGAAACTGCTTCAACAGATGCTACCTTTAGCAACTCATCCTTAAATGTGGGAACAATTTCTTTGTATTGACTTGGGATCCTGACTTCAATAACCTGTTTGTCTAACCCAATAGGCTTTTCGGTTATAAATATCATCTGCCTAAGTATTACAATTGCGCAAACAATAAGGATTACTGAACTTGCTAGCTGAAAGATATTAAAAGCAGGCAGCTGTATTTTACGACCGAACCGGTAATTTGCAGATTCATGAGCGCTCCTTCTTAAACCCCTGCGGATTTGGATAAATGCAAACACAAACGTAACCCCCAGCAGAAACAGCACTATGGATACTAAGATGAAAACTTGCTCCAACTGAAGAACAAACTCAACAGGAATATTTGCACCAGTTAACCTATTGAAATCTGGGATAATCCACACAATTAAGTACCAGCTAAGCATAAATGATATGGACATAAGTATAAGGTTCTCCGTCATAAAACGCTTAACCAGATCCATTAACGAGCTACCGTTTATACGTCTTACGTTAAACTCTTGGGTTTTACAAAACAGATTATTATTAACAAGCCCCAAGTAATTGAACAGGGCAATGCCCATAACCATAAGCCCTATGATAAGGGCAATCCAAAGGTCATTCTTGTCGCGGCTAACATCAACTGACAAATGCCTTTTAGTGTTGAAATAGGTTTTTTGAAACGGTTCTAAATAGTACTGGCCAGGAGACTCCAATTGAAATATGGGAATGATATTTTTATTTTCTTCGAAAATACTTTCTAATTCATCGGGTTCTGCACCTGGATGTAACTTAACGTAGCATCGGCTATCCTTCTCGCCAATTAGGCGAACCATATCGAAATTAAGCTGAGAGTTTTTAGCTGGCTTAAGGAAGATGCCTGTCACCACCATTTCTTCCTCGCCGTTGCGCCCCGAGAAAGTAATAACCTCGCCCAGAACATCGGTAGAGCCAAAATATTTGTTTGCTAGGTCATCCGATATAACTAAACTACTCTCGGTTTCTAAAGCGGTGCTAGGATTATTGGTTAGAAGTTTATACGAAAAGAATTCGAAGAAATTACTTGAAGTTCCCATACATAGAGGCTGGTCGTAATAAGTATCGTTCTTAACAGTAAGTTTTGTTGGAGAACCTGCGTTTGTTATTCTACAAAAATCCTCTACCTGACCAAAATTGGCTTTCATATACTCCGACGACCCATATTTACAATAATAGGAACGTCCTTCTTCATTGAAGAGATCAATGTAAGTAAGGGCATATATAGATTCTTTGTCCTTATGAAAATCATCGGTACTTAACTCCCGATGAATAAACATAGCGATAAGACTAATACACGCTAACCCAATTGCCAGACTAATAACGATAATGATTGAGTTAAATCGTTGGCGTAAAATATTTCGGAAGGCATTAAAAAGAATATTCATTAGTTGTACTTTTGGTTTACATTCTATTAGTCAAGATTTTACTTATACCGTAACGCTTCCATCCCAATTGCTTTTTATCTAAGTCAAGTTTCACTTAGAGTGAAGCCTTGACTATTAATAGAATTACTCGTATCTCAACGCCTCCACCGGATTCCGCCTAGCCGCCAGCCAGCTCTGCCAGCTAACGGTTAGCAATGCAATAACCAACGCCAGCAATCCCGCCAGCGCAAATACCCACCAGCTAAGCGGAGTGCGGTAGGCAAAGTTTTGCAGCCACTTATCCATAGCGTAGTAGGCAATGGGCGTGGCAATTACAAAGGCTATGGCTACCCACTTCACAAAATCCATATTAAGCATTAGCATTACTTGCCAAATTTTGGCACCGTTTACCTTGCGGATGCCTACTTCCTTGGTGCGCCTAACAATTGAGAAGAAACTTATTGCATATAACCCCACACATGCAATGGCAATGGCAATAAAGGTAAGTACAAGCAGAAGACGTTTAGCCTGCTGATCCTTTGCGTAGTGCTTTTCCAGAACTTCATCGTGAAACCAGTAGTTTAAAGGAACAGGGACACCTGTACTTTCCCATTGCTCTTTAATAATGCTAATTGCTTCAGCAATTCGACTGCCACTTACCCTTATGTAAACCATGATAGAGTGATCCACAGAGGTCATTACTATTGGTTGAATAGGATGGTGTAATGATCGGAAATTAAAGTCTTTAACAATTCCGATTACCTCGTAATCTCCATCAACAATTACTTGTGTACCAATCAAAGATCCTTCGCCTAAATACTTATCTCTGGCAGTTTCATTAAGAACTACAGCTTTCTTATAAGTTTGCCTATCCTTTTCAAAGAAACGCCCCTCTACCATCTCCATTTTGAAGGTGTTAATAAAATCATAGTCAACTGGCAGAACTGTGGTGTGGAAATAGTTTTCATCCTCCATTGTCCCAAAAAAGGCAGCGTTCATACTAGGATCCTCACCAAAATATACATCACTAGTTGCAACCGATTCGATTGCGTTAAAACTCCTAAGTTGATCAGTAAAAACCCGTCTTTTTTCAAAATCCATCCGCCAAGTATTAATCATAATAACATTATCGGAATCGTAGCCCCTGTCTTTGTTGATCATATAGTTAACCTGTTTCTGGACAATAAAGGAGCATAAGATAATTAATACAGCAAGGAGGAATTGGGCTATAACAAAAATGTTTTTACCAAAAAAATCTCGCCTGACAGGTTCTTGGTCTCGGATAAGATTTAAAGCCTTTCTTTTCGATATATATAAAACCGGGATTATACTGGCTGCCAGATTAAGGAAGAGCAACCCAATAAGCACAGCACCAATTGTAATCAGATAATCCTTACTAGTCAAGGAGATATCAAAACCCAGAAATGCTATCAGATTCTCCTCAACCATACCATAAAGCAATAAAGCTGCTGAAAATCCGATAAGCAGAAAAATGAGAGCCTCAAAGAGGAAGTAATGTATCATATTTTGGACAGACGCACCTATTGTCTTTTTTATTCCTACCTCTCTTAGCCTGGTTGATACATTTGCTATTGTTAGGTTAACAAAGTTTATGGTTGATATTAAAAGTACCATAAATGCTAGCACAACAGCCCCATAGATATACGTTTTAGTTGATGTAACTGCTGGGTCGAATTTATGGTTGCTAAAATGCACATCGGTTAAACGTTCTGCAGGGAAGAAAACATAAACCTCAGGATTATACATTAAATCTTCGATTGTTTTGGCTTTCGCTCCATCTATCCGGCTATCGTAATATGTGTAAACCGTTTTTGATAATTTAAAGTTTAACTCCTCAGTATTTGTAACTGGCTTGCTGGTTTTAAAGTACGTATAATAGTTTTGAGAGCCCCAACCTACATTATCGGGGTTCGATTTCTGTAGCGATTGTATCAGATTTATCCTCAAATGGAAGTTCTTAGGCAGATCCTCAAATACGCCTGTTACAATAGCGTCATCATTCTCCAAATTTATAACCTTACCCAAAGCATTCTCTGCTGATCCAAAAATATTTTCGGCTAGACTTCTGGCAATGGTGACGCTATTCTGAGATGCCAGAGGATTGTCCAGCTCGGTAATAATTGGAACGCTAAAAAAAGGGAAGAACTCAGGGTCAGCGAAAAACAATGGACCACCATTGAAAATCTGTTCTTTATAGGTAATGGTAGTTTCACCCCTATTCAACAATCTGACAGCCTCTGAAATTTCAGGAATATCTGCTACTATGGTTTTGGCCATTTCGGGACTAGTAACTGCAAAACTTGCATCCTGCCCATCCAAACGTCCTTGCATCAAACATCGAAAAATCAATTCGTGGTCGGGAATACATTTATCGAAGCTGGTTTCGTAGTACACATATCCGGCTGCAAAAAGAACCACAAAAAATGAAATGCTCAGCCCAAAGAGCTTTGCGAAACTCATCACAAAATTTCTTGGTATGTTTTTTATGATTTGCTTAAAGTTGTATAATATCATTGCTTGTCAGATTAGTAAAACTTCCTCTTGGAGTGAAACTTTTACTTTTTCACTCTCACCCCTGACAGGATTTCGAACCCTGTCAGGGGTATAATTATTATTCGTATCTCAACGCCTCCACCGGATTCCGCCTTGCCGCCTTCCAGCTTTGCCAGCTAACCGTTAGTAATGCAATAACCAACGCCAGCAATCCCGCCAGCGCAAATACCCACCAGCTAAGCGGAGTGCGGTAGGCGAAGTTTTGCAGCCACTTATCCATAGCGTAGTAGGCAATGGGCGTGGCAATTACAAAGGCTATGGCTACCCACTTCACAAAATCCAAATTGAGCATAAGCATTACTTGCCAAATTTTGGCGCCGTTTACCTTGCGAATGCCGATTTCCTTGGTGCGCGTTAGGGATATATGCATAATTTGACCAAGCAGCCCGAAACATGTTAGCAGGATTGCTATTAATGATACTGATCTTAGGCTTTTACCTAATCTCTCCTCTTCTCGGTATAGCGAATCGAAATGAGAATCGAAAAAGAAATAATCTAAAGGCTCATCGGGAATAAATTCGGACCAGATGTTTTGCAATTGCGCCATCTTACTCGAAATGTCACCTGGTGTAAGCCTAATGTTCACATTAAAAAGGGTATTCATATCAACGCTGAACTTTTGCTTTAGGTCGGTGCAATTTGCAAGCATAAGGCAAACAGGCTCCACTTTGGTGTAAAGTGATGCGGTATGAAAATCCTTCACAACGCCCACCACTTCAAATCCCCCATTCATATTTTTCCACAGAAATTGGTTTTCGTAACTATCCCACTGAGCCCTATTTATAAACTCCTGATTAACAATACACCGACGGCCTTTTTCGCCGTCAATAAACTCTCTTCCCATTATCAAATCAATTCCCATGGTGTTAATAAAATCGTAATCGACATAAATTATTTCGACTGAGAAAGGATTATTCTCAATGGGATTTGTGAATGTATGATTAATAAAACCAGGCGTTCCGCGGCTTGACGATACACCAGAATGGATTGACGTTTGTTCCAAACGTTGCTTAAATGCCACGCTTTGGTTAAAACCATAAGGGAGAGTTATGCCCACCAGCTGTTCCTTTTCAAATCCTAAATCAGTTGTCTTCACAAAATTTATCTGTTTAGATATCACAATTACAACGGCAAAAAGCAGTATGGTAACAGCAAATTGAACAATTGTTAGCACATTACGAAGAGGCAGCCTGTTTGAAACACTACCCCCTTTGCTAAGGAATGCTGTAATAGATTTATGCGGGATAAAAAGGAATGGAACTATAACGCTAACAAACACAACAGGTATGAGTAGGAACAAAATTGTAGCAGCTAACACTGGGTTTGTTACTGATTGCAGCGATAAATTCACATTCAGCATTGAGTTGGCGTAGGGTGTTAGTTGAGCCACAAGAAGCACGGCTAAAGCAATGGAGATAATTAGGTACACGCCAACCTCCATGAGGGAGTGCAATAGTATATCCTTATTTTTAGCCCCAACTATTCGTCTAACTCCAATCTCCTTTAGCGAGGAAACTTTTAGTAGAATTTTAAAATTCAAATAGTTAATTGTTGATATTACCAAAACGATTAATCCCAAGGCAATAAATAGATATAGCATTCCAACGCTTCCGTGCCTATTCACGCTACTCTCTGTAGGTTTGGAGAGATAGACCCGAGCAATTTTCTGTAGCCAAATCTCACCTATGGCAGGAAAAACACTGGGAATAACACCGTTAAGCTTTTCGGTAAAAGCCTCAACATCGGTACTCTCTTTAAAAAGCACGAACTGTGCATATTGATATACATACGAATCTCTATTGTACCAAGTTTGGTAAAACCGCCAATCAATGTTTGCTGAAGAAATAAACACATTTGATTGCAAACTCGATGTTTTGGGTAAATCCTCAATCACCGCAGAAACAACACCCCTGTAGTCATCGTCAACTGTAACCATTTCGCCCAATGGATTACTTTCGCCAAAAAGCGCCGTTGCAACAGATTGGGTGATAACTACAGAGTTTTCGTCAACAAAGGGTTCATCGCCTGTTTTAAGGAGAACATTCAGAGAGAATACTTTAAAAAACTCGTTATTGGTTGATGCCAGACCATTAAACCTAACGAACTTGGTTTTGGTTTTTATTTTAAACGACTCATCAAAAAGTTGAATGGCACAGGATACCTCTACCTCAGGAAAATTATCATTCAGATATGCCTGTAGATTGTAATCGATGTTACTTGTATTGTTCTTTTTGTCAACAACTCGGTAAATCCTTTCGTGATTATCAAAACACATATCGTATGTAAGCTGATTGTAAATATGCATTGCAATCATCACACAAACCGCTAGGCCAATGGTAAAACCAGCAATGCTTAACGAGCTGTAAACTACGTTACGCTTAAGACTTGCTATGGCTAACTTGAAGTTGTATAAAAACATAGCTTATCAGATTACTCAAGGTTTCACTTGAAGTGAAGCCTTGACTAGTTGACTAGTATTAGTTCTACTCATATCTCAACGCCTCCACCGGATTCCTCCTTGCCGCCAGCCAACTTTGCCAACTTACAGTTAGCAATGCAATTACTAGTGCCAGCATACCCGCCAGTGCAAATACCCACCAGCTAAGCTGGGTGCGGTAGGCAAAGTTTTGCAGCCATTTATCCATAGCGTAGTAGGCAATGGGGGTGGCTATTACAAAGGCTATGACAACCCACACAACGGTAGTGCGGTTAAGCATACTAACTACCTGTAGGGTTGTGGCACCATTCACCTTGCGGATTCCTATCTCTTTAATGCGGTCGCGGGTAATAAAAATGGTTAGCCCAAGCAGTCCGGTTAGCGCAAGCAGCACGCACCAAAGGGCAACGTACTCGATAAAACGGGCTAGCTTAACTTCTTTGTTGTATAGCTTGTTAAGTGAATCGTCGAGGAAGAGTGGTTCCATATCGGCATCGGGCTCAAATTTGCCAATGGTTTCAACAATGTACTCCCTAACCTGAGTGTAGTTTCCTGTGTTTACTCTCATAAGCAAAACATTTTTTCGGGTATCGGTTAGCCAAAACAGCATAGGCTCAACATCCTCTCTAAGGTTACCGAAATTGAAATTTTTGGCTATGCCAACAATATCGCCCATAAACCCAAAGCCGGGGAACTTCTTCTCAAGGGGTTTTTCCCAACCAAATATCTCTACTGCCTTTTGGTTTAGTATAAAGTTATTGATATCGCCCTCGCCCTGCATAAAGGGGCGACCATCAACTATTTCTATATCAAAAAAATGGAGAAAACGGTCGTCAACGGGCCAACTTTTTAGCTGCACATTCTGTCCA
The DNA here is from genome assembly GCA_002345825.1 of Bacteroidales bacterium UBA2295. Classification (GTDB taxonomy): domain Bacteria; phylum Bacteroidota; class Bacteroidia; order Bacteroidales; family Tenuifilaceae; genus Perlabentimonas. The sequence goes on along the minus strand of DDWD01000051.1, from coordinate 29,954 downwards.
TCAATCTCTCTCCCCCAACCCATTCCAACGCTGCCGGGAATAAACTGGGTGTATGTATAATCGGTTATCTCGGCATTCTTCATCAGCTCATCGGCAAATGCCTGGTGACTCTCGCGAAGCTTTTGGGTGGTGTGAATATAAATTACATTCTCTTTATTGATACCAATATCGAAATTTCGCCAGAAGCTGAGCTGCTTCTCAATGGTAAAGGCGGCAACAATAAGCGTAATGGTAAAAACAAACTGCACAGTAATAAGGGTGTGCCTAAGCCCCTTGCCTTTCCCCGAGAAGAACATTTTACCCTTAACGGCCTGACTAATTGGTGCGGATGTGATGTAACGCGATGGGTACAAACCAGCCACAACTCCAAAAGCGAATGCGAATAGTGCAAACCAAACCACAAAAACATACCTGTCGGCCAGCGAGAGTCCGCTTATGCCAAACATATTCTGAACGTGAATATATGATGCGTTATGAATAATAAGCGCAATGGCAAGGGCAATGAACGATAGCGCCACCGACTCGCCAATAATTTGCATCCGCGAGCGCCATTTCTTCTCGCCCATTATTTGTTGTATCGATATTGATTTTGCCCTTAGCGGAGCCTGCGAGGTGGAGAAGTTTATAAAATTTACAATTCCCATTATGGCAATTATTATAGCCAATACCAGCAGTACATTTACAACTAGTTTGTTTACCGACGGGAAGAACATTCCGGGAGTAAAATGCAAATCGGCAAGCGGCACTAAGTGAATAAAGGATTTCACACCGCTGCGCTCCTCCATTATCTCCAACCAGCTTGTTACCATTTCAGTGGCCTCAATTTTTGTCTCAATGCTATCTTTTGATACGCCATCTTGCAGCTGAATGAATACGTGAAAACTCCACTCGCTCCACTGCTGGGCTCCCCGCCAATCGTCGCCGGGCTGCATATACGATGCGAACGATACCAGCGCATCGCTGGAAAATGCGCTGTTCTTGGGCATATTCTCCATCACACCGGTAACTTTGTACTGCTTCTGGTAGCCTAGGTTTACATACTGCCCAACGGGATTAGCATCGCCAAAAACTGTTTGTGCAAGTTCCTGTGATATTACCACGCTTTTGGGTTCAGCCAAAACAGTCTCCTTGTCGCCCTGCAATAGTTTAAAATCGTAAACCTTCAAAAAATCGGCGCTAACTGCCAGAAAATCTCCCTTAACTGCATCGCGAAGTTCTTCACCATCCTTGTAGATATACTTATCCCACCATTGCGATACTACCAGCGTGTGCTTGGCCTCGGGCAGCTCATTTTTCAGTTCATCGGCCAGAAGTGCTGGCACCCAAAAATTACTGTTGTTGATTGAGAACAAATAGGTATTATCGCCATTGGTGTGAAAAGAATCGAAGCTTCGCTCGTAGGTAATGTAAAGCGATAACATAATTACACCCAAAAAGGCAATTACCAAACTAAGCAGCGTAAGCCCCGACGACAACCTATACCTTAGTATTGTTTTGAATAGATGTTTTAACTGTATCATTTTTTAATATATTTGATGTTGGATATATTCATTTGTTGGAAGTTGGAAGTCAGAAGTCAGAAGACGGAAGATGATAATGAACCGTCTACCGATCACCGATCACCGATCACCGACTACCGATTACCCCTCTATAACACCACCTCCATCTCACGTTTCATATTCTCGGTAAGAATTTTTCCGTCGAACAGATTAACCACGCGGTGCGCAAATTCAGAGTCGTGGATAGAGTGCGTTACCATTACTATGGTTGCACCTTCGCGGTTTAGCTCGGTAAGCAGGTTCATCACCTCAAGACCGTTTTTGGAATCGAGATTACCTGTTGGCTCATCGGCCAAGATTAGCTTAGGGTTTGCCACAACAGCTCTGGCAATGGCCACGCGCTGCTGTTGTCCGCCCGACAGCTGCTGTGGGTAGTGATTACGGCGATGGCTAATTTTCATACGCTCAAGCACGGCATTCACCATCTCTTTACGCTCCTTGGCCTTTATGCGCATATATACCAAAGGTAGTTCCACATTCTCATGCACATTAAGCTCATCCACCAAATTGAAACTTTGGAAAACAAAACCGATGTTACCCTTGCGGATATCGGTTCGCTTGTTCTCGGTGAGGTTACCTACCTCCTGTCCATCGAAAAGGTACTGACCCGATGTGGGGTTATCGAGCATACCAACAATATTGAGCAGGGTTGATTTACCACAACCCGAAGGCCCCATTACGGCAACAAACTCGCCTTTTTTTACTGAGAAGCTTACATCGTTTAGCGCTAGGGTTTCCACCTCGTCGGTACGGAAGATTTTGTTTAGGTTAACTGTTTTAATCATAGTAATTATTTTTTAAGTAGTAATTCAGAATTATGTGTTTTTCTCCAAAAAACGATATAATCCAAAGCTATGCCAAAATGGGAAAGTAAAAGATTGTGAGAAACATAGACTTAGTGAACAGTAGGCGGCTGTATAATTACTTGACACTTTTATGTCAAATAATCACACACACTGTGAATACGAATGGGGGGTTGAACTATAAAAAACTTAGAGGATATTCTTATAAAAACTATAGCATCAGTTTGCTTTTGTCCTTGTAATTGTTCCAAAAACGAAGCAGCTCAACGTTATGGTTGTCGATTATCCTATAGAAAAGTGTAACCTGCTTACAAACAACACAGCGCTTTACGGTTGGGTAATCAGTATCTTGAAAATCGACCAGTCCTTGCTTCAACAAGAACTCCAAATCGCTAACTTCGTCAATAAAGTTTTGTGCTTCTTTCTCTGACCAATCCTGAAGGAGATAGTCAATATTATCAAAATAATCGAGTCTGGCCAAGTTGCTCCAAAAAACCTTTCTCATTTAAACTTTAGGTTTGGATATCTTTGCTTCGCTTCTTGTATTACTTCGCTATGTGAATACTTTTGCTCATTATCACTGGCTTTTATTGCCTCGTCAACGGCTGCTCTTTCAGAATCAGTGAGATTGTAAGTTGAGGCTGAACTTAAAACAGCTAAAAACTTGCTATATAGCTTTTTAAATTCGGGTTCGTTGAGCTGGTCAATCTTTCTAAACAGGTCCAGTTTTATTTCTGCTGTATTCATGGCTTGATTAATTTCTTAACTCTTACAAAATTAACGAATTATTTGCATCAGTGTTCCAAATTATACAGTTTTAATTGGCAGGAATGTTCATTTAAACTCAAATTGAATCATATGGTTTTATAAACGTGTGTAAAATATTTGTACACACCTTTGCGTTTAAAATCTACTAAATTTACATTTGTTTTGTAATAGATTTAAATTATGCCCAAAGGAAATATCCTAATTGTTGACGACAACAAGAACGTGCTACTGGCTCTGGAAATGCTACTTGCACCAGAGTACAGTAAGGTTAGCTGCATATCGAACCCAAATTTGCTTATATCGGAGTTGCAAAGCAACACCTACCACCTTGTGCTACTCGATATGAACTTTAAGGCAGGTGTAAACACTGGCAACGAGGGGCTTTACTGGCTGCAACGCATCAAAGAAAATCACCCTGACATATCGGTTGTGCTTATCACCGCTTATGGCGATGTGGAACTAGCAGTTAAAGCGCTAAAGGCTGGTGCCACCGATTTTGTACTTAAACCCTGGGAAAACCAAAAGTTGCTGGCTACTGTAAAATCGGCCATTGAGCTTAGCCTTTCGAAAATGGAGATTGAAGGGCTAAAACAGAAGGAAAAGGATTTAATAAGAAGCATAAACCGAGAAGAAAAACAACTAATTGGGAACTCCCCCGCCATGATGCAGGTGCTAAAAACCGTTGACAAGGTAGCCAAAACCAATACCAACATACTTATTACAGGCGAGAACGGCACAGGTAAAGAGCTTATTGCCCGCAGAATTCACAGCATGTCGTTGCGTAGTAACGAGCTGATGGTAACTGTTGATATGGGCGCCATTAGCGAAACACTTTTCGAAAGCGAGCTGTTTGGCCACGTAAAGGGCGCTTTCACCGATGCTAAGGAGAACCGCACGGGCAAATTTGAGTTGGCAAACCGGGGCTCCCTCTTCCTCGACGAGATTGCCAACCTGCCCCTTAACCTACAATCGAAACTGCTAGTTGCGCTCCAAAACCGTGAGGTTACAAGGGTTGGGGCAAACCAACCCAAACCTATCGACATAAGGCTTATTTGCGCCACCAACAAAGACTTGAACCAGCTGGTTGATAACGGCGAGTTTCGCGAAGATTTGTTGTACCGAATAAACACCATCCACATTGAGTTACCACCGCTACGCCGCCGAAAGGAAGACATACTAGCGTTAGCCGAGCACTTCCTTGCAAAATATTCCGAAAAGTATGGTAAATCATCGCTTAGCATCACGTTGCAGGCAAAGGAGAAACTTACTGAGTACTCGTGGCCGGGAAATATCCGCGAGTTGGAGCATACCATCGAGAAGGCTGTAATTATGAGCGAGTCGGGCAAGCTAAGGGTTAGTGATTTCTTTTCGGGGTCAACCGTTAGCCATAAAGCCGATGCCAATGTTGTTAAGCTCGACGAGATGGAAAAAAAGATGATTACACTGGCCATCGAAAAAAATGCAGGAAATATAAAGGCCGCAGCCAGCCAGCTGGGTATAACCCGGCAAACCCTCTACAACAAAATGCGCAAGTACAACATATCGTAAACATTCTTATAAATCTGCATCAGCATGGTTAAGCATTTCTACACAAATATTGCTATTCGCATTGTAATTATTGCTCTGCTTGGCATTGCGCTAGGGTGGATTCTGAATAGCGAGCAACCACTGTACAACGCCATTGCGCTAATGCTATTAATAGCGATTCTTGCTGCTGATGTTATTGTGTACACAAACAGGATTAATAAAAAGTTGACCTACTTTTTCGACTCGATACAGAACGAAGATTTTAGCCAAAAGTTTAGCGCCAACACGGGAAGCAAAACGCTAAACCGGCTGTACCAAAATCTTAAAAAAATATCTGAGCAGATAGAGAATATCCACCTAGAAAACCAGAAACAGGAAAAGTACTTTGAGGCTATGATTGAGCATATTAGCGTGGGTATAATCTCTGTAAACTCCGATGGATTTGTGGTAAACTGCAACTCCACAGCCAAACGGGTAGTTGGGTTGGCACAACTAACCCACATAAGGCAAATAGAAAAGGTGAACAACAAGCTAGCCCGCTTGCTCAACAGCATTAAGCTAAACGAGGAAAAAACCATTACCATAAACAACGGACTAGAGCAAACCACCCTGCTGGTAAAAGCCAGCGAGTTTAAAACCAGCAGCGAGCAGCTAAAGCTAATATCGATGCACGATATTAAAAAAGAGCTCGACGAAAAGGAGCTCGACTCGTGGCTAAAGCTAATTCGCGTGCTAACCCACGAAATAATGAATTCCATAGCGCCAGTAACCTCCCTCTCGGAGAATCTTTGCAGTCAGTTTGTAAAAGATGGAAATCCCATAACCACCAGCGATATTAACGAAGGCCTAATAAACAGAACTATACAAGGACTACAGGTAATACATGAGCAGGGGCAAGGGCTAACACGCTTTGTAGAGAATTACCGCAAGCTAACACGCTTACCAAAACCCGAAATAGCTGAAGTGCTGGTAAAAAATCTTTTTGAAAAAGCCTTAATGCTATTCAACTCGCAGCATGGCAACACCCAAATAAATATTTCCATAGATCTAAAAAACCAGATGCAAACCATAATGGCCGATGAGAGCCAAATTCTGCAAGTGTTGCTAAATCTACTCAAAAACTCGGCCGATGCCTTGGCAGAAACAGCTACGCCCATAATACAGTTAGCTTGTGATATCAATAAAAAAGCTGAAGTTGTAATATCAGTTACAGACAACGGGCCAGGCATTCCACCAGAAATGATTGATGAGATTTTTGTACCTTTCTTCACCACCCGCGATAACGGCAATGGCATTGGGCTAAGCATATCGAGGCAGCTGGCAAGGTTGAACAATGGTAGCCTAAAAGTGGTATCGATTGCACATACCAATACAACTTTTAGCCTCCATTTTACCTAGCATTGCGCTGAAAAGCTGGCTACTCGTAGCGCAGTGCCTCCACTGGGTTACTGGTTGATATCTTGTAGCTGAGCCAGCTCACTGTAACTAAGGCAATCGCAATAACTACAACTCCCGATGTGGCGAATATCCACCAACTTAGCTCGATACGGTAAGGGAACGACTGGAGCCAACTATCCATAGCATAATAGGCAATAGGGATGGCCGCAACGAATGCCACAAGCACCCATTTAATAAAATTCCAGTTGAACATACCCATAACCTGAATATCAGAAGCACCAAAAGTTTTGCGAATACCCACCTCTTTCTCTCTCTGGATAATGTAAAACCCAGCCATCCCAAAGATTCCCATTACCGAAATAACTATTGCCAGCATTGAGAAATAGCCAATAAGTTTTGCATTTCGCTCCTCCTCATGGTACCACTTTTCAATTGTTTCGTCCACAAAACCGTAGTCCATTGGCAACCCATTGGTAAACTTGCTATACACATCTCCCAATTTACTAATGGTACCCGTTGGGTTTCCATTTGCCAACTTAACGAATATGGTCCATGGGTATGCATCTTCGGGGAGCAAATGCACAATGGCAGGGCCCATCTTTTGATGTAAATCCTTGAAATGAAAATCGGAGAGAACACCATAAATGGGCACGTTATTGCCTGAGAACTCGAAGGTTTGGGGAATGCTATCGAGCTCGAGCTCGCGAATCGCAGTCTCATTGAGCCAGAACACCCCCCTTTGGTATGCCATTCCTGTAGGGCGGCTTGCAATTCCAAACATATTAAAGAATGCTGAGTCAACTTTGAACTCCTGAAAGCTAACGGGTTTTTCGTTATACACAAATGATTGGTTATTGCCTCCATCAATTGGACTTCCGGCAACAAATGAAACATCCTCCACCCCGTCTATCTTTAAAAACTCTTCGCGCAAAGCACCCTTTTTCTGGGACGAAACGTCATTGTTTATCCAAAGGATTCCATTTTTGTTAAAACCTACGTCGTAGTTCTTCAGGTAGTTTGTTTGCCTAACTATAGTCCAAGCACAAATAATGAGCACAATTGCAGAGCAATACTGAAGTCCAATAAGCAGCCGGCTATAGGTTCCTTTGCTTCTTTTTCTAAAGAATCCCTTCACTACATCAATAGCAGCAAATTGGCTCATTATAAAGGCTGGCGCCAAACCAGATATAGCACCAACCAGCATAATCAGCAATAGATAGGCTGCTGTTTTACTGAATGTAAAATATCCTTGAATCGATATATGAGTGTTAAGCAAAGAGTTAAAAAGAGGTTCGGCCAACTTAGCCAGTATAAGTGCAATATTAAAGGCTAAAATGCAGATCAATATCGATTCGATTACGAACTGAAGGATGATGCGAAGGCTTGAACTCCCCAACAGTTTTTTTACAGCCACCTCCCTACTGCGGAAACTAGACTGGGCTACGGACAGGTTAATATAGTTAATAATGGCGATAAGCAGAATTACAATTGATATAGTGCTTAGAATTAGTATAAACCTTTTGCTGTTAGTTTTGGCTCCAGAACCCTGCTTCTCTCCAAAGTACACCTCCTTTAATGGTTCCATATGCACTTCACTAGCATATCCTCCTTGGTACATCCAGTAATCCTTCTTAAACTGCTCCAGTATGGCCGATTCTTTAGCTACCAAATCGGCATTTGGTTTTGCCATTAGGTACAGGGCAAAAGAGCTATTTCCCAATGATGTTAGCACCTCGTCCCAGCCCCATAAGTCGGCTAGATATGTGAAGTTAACCAGGGCATCGCAATATTTGAAGTGGGTTTCGCCACCAAAATCCTCGATAACTCCCGAGACAATAAACTTATGCCTTTGCGAGAGCTCTACCTCTTTCCCCACCGGAGACTCGCTGCCGAACATTTTCTTGGCAAACGATTGGGAAAGGACAATCGAATTCTTGCTTGCAAGCGCCTCGGCTTTATTGCCTTCGACCATAGAAAACGAAAACATTTCGAGGAACGCTGGATCCACCATCAGAAACTCAAACCTCAACGTTTGCCGATTCACATCGGAAATCACATCGGACTGGGTGTATACCCTTGTGTACGACTCTACCTCGGGGTTTGTATCCATTATCATACCTCCAATGGGTGGGGCAAATGATGAGTATTTCTCGGTTGTAAGCCGGTAAACTCTGTCCTTGTGCTCATGAAAAGAATCAATCGAGAGTTCTCCCTGCACGTAGATGCTTAGTAGAATTACAAACATTAAGGCAATGGAAAAACCAGCAATAGTTATAAAGGAAAACACCCTGTTACGCAGCAGTTGCTTAATGAAAATTCTAACATTTTTAATAAACATAGTGATATTTAATTAGTTGTGAGTGTCGGTTATCAGTTATTGGTAAGCATTGGTTATTTTCATAACCTTACATGCTAAATTACTATTCACTTCGTAGAACCTCCGCAGGATTTGCCATCGCAGCCCTCCATGTTTGCCAGCCCACGGTGAGCAGCACAAGCAGGAGCGCCAGCCCTCCACCCATAAGGTAAAAGGGCAGCCCTATGCTAAAGTCCGATGGAAAAACCGACAGATACCCCGTTACCAGAACCATTGCCACTGGTGTAGCTAGTACTATAGCAATAAAAACTTGTAAAATAAGCCCCTTTGATAATCGGAGCATTATGCTTGGTATTGAAGCCCCAAAAACCTTCCGTATGCTAACCTCGCGCCTATGCCGCTGTGCAATAAAGAGCGATAACCCAAACAACCCCACCAGCGATGTAATGATGGTGAGGATAAAGAAAAGGTTCATCAGCATGGAAGCCGACACGTAGGACTTAGCTTCCTTCGACTCAAACAATATATCTTGATGGTACTTCAATTCAACGGGGTAATCGGAATTGAACCCTTTAAGCGTTTGGGCTATGTGCTCATGAGCCTCCTTTCGAAGATTAGGGTTTACCCTTATGGTTAGGAAGTTAGATAAATTTCCACTAGGCCGAATTAGCAGCGGGATAAGATCAAAAATTGGGGGAACCGATCGGTACGATTCAACAACACCAATAATATTGTAATGCTGATTGTAGAGCATAACCCGCTTACCAATGGGGTCGTCATACCCCAACTCATTTGCTGCTAGCTGGTTAATTACAATGCTTTGCTCCTTGTCCGAGGGAAAATCACGGGAAAAGAAACGCCCCTTAATCATCGAGATATCAAAAACATCCAAGTAGTCCTCGTTTAGGAAAAATATTGAGGCCATGGTCTGATTCCCCTCCTCTTTCCACTCTGTACCCATGGTCAGGCTCCATTCGGGGATATTAGAACCCCATGCAACGGCCTCAATTGCAGGGCTTGTGAGCAGCTCATCCCTCACCATATCCAGGTTGCCCCAAGAGGTTCCGCTAAGGCAAATCACATTATCGGCGTTGTACTTTTTAAAGCTGTCATTGTCCAAATAGTTAGTGTGTCGGTTTGTTGCAATGATAAACTGAATAAATATGATGGCCAGAAAGAATTGAAATGTGGTAAGCACCCATCGTGAGCGCCCCTTACTACCCAAAGTGTTGGCCACGGGTCGCATAAGGGCAATGGGCCGTTGGTACGAGTAGCGCAACGCCGGATACACTCCCGATAGTACAACCGTGCCAACGAATATCAACAGCATAAGCCCTATTGAATTGGCGCTGGACTTTATGGTTATATCAGTAGCCATTAGCTGGTTAAACCATGGTAGCACCAGCTTAATAATAACAATAGCCAGATTAAAGGCGATGAGCGTGGAGAGCAGCGTATCAGTTAGGAACTGAAAAAAGACGTGCTTCTGCCGGGCCCCATTTACCTTACGTATGCCAACCTCACGGTTACGGGTAGAGAAAAGGATGTTGGTAAGGTTAATGTAATTCAGGCTAGTGATGATTAGCACAAAAAAACCGCTAATAAGAAAAACCAGCAGTTTTCCCTTGTTATTTTGCCAGGTCCCTCTCATATGGATCTCCTTGAGCGGTATCAGGAAGGCTCCAATATCATTAATATCGACTGGAATTTTATAGGACTTTTCAACTTTTTGGCTTAGAGCCTGTATATCGGTTCCTTCGCGGGTTTGCAGCAGGGTAATGAATGCGGTGCTACTGTACTCGTCGGGTTGCAGCCAGCTAAATCGTTTCACAAAATCGAAGGGTATAATGATCTCCATAGTAAGATGAGTGTTGGATGGAAGATCCTCGAAAACACCTGTAACCAGAAAATCGCCCTTATCATCGTTCAGATTCATACGAATAACTTGACCTACTGGATCTTGAGAGCCGAAGTAGCGCTGAGCTATCGTTTCTGAGATTACAGCAGTATTCAATTCGGGCGACACCCCACCGCTCACAAAGGGGAGGGTAAGCATACTAAACAGGCTCGAATCGGAAGCGAATACATTCTCCTCGGAGAAGATGTTCTCGCCCACCCTAACCGAAGCATTACCAAAGTTAAATGAGCGGGAGTACAACTCTACCTCGGGAAACAGTTCCTGAAGCGATGGGCCATCGGGACCAAAACTTGTGGGGATCCACTGCAGCTGATCAAACTCCCCTCTGATATAAACCCGGCTAATACGGTCGGCCTTAGCGTGGCAATCCTCGTAGGTAAGCTCGTGGTGGGCAAATAGGATGGCGAGTACAGCCGAAGCCAGCCCAATGGTTAGCCCTCCAATATTGATAATGGACACTACCCTGTTCTTAAGCAGGCTTCGCCAGGCAGTAAGAATGTAGTTAAAGAACATACTGATTATTTTTAAATTTATGTATTTCTCTACAAAATGTTACCGAGACCTAACCAAGCGACGTGCCAACACACACAAAAAACTATACCTCTACCACTTGCACGCATTACACGAACATCACCAAACCCATAACCTGTGCTAAAATCATCCAGTTACTGTTCCAAAATCATCCAGTGGTTTTGTGTGCTCATTTATAATATCTACTTTTGATTTCGACCTAACACCCCAAATCTTCATGACAAATCGAGGCACCATCCTAATTATCGACGATAATCCCAGCGTAATTGACTCCTTAACCCTATTTCTTAAGCGCAAGGTTGCAAAAATAATATCCACCGAAAGGCCCAACGATATTCCCCTAATTCTTAGCAAGCATCAGGTTGACGTGGTGATTCTCGATATGAATTTTGAATCGACAGAAAACACCGGCCAAGAGGGATTGCACTGGCTTAGGGAGATAAAAAAGATAGATCGGAACCAAGTAGTCGTCATGATAACTGCCTATGGCGATGTAGAGCTAGCAGTAGAGACGCTTAAAGAGGGGGCATCCGATTTTATCCTAAAACCGTGGGACAACCAGAAGCTACTAGCCACCCTCAATAGTGCAATGGATCTCAGCCGCTCTAAACGGCAAGTGAGTCAACTCCAGAGCCAACAGGCCGACCTAAAGCAGAGCATAAATAAGTCGTCGCAGGCAATCGTAGGACAATCAGCACCAATGCAGGAGGTATTCCAAATTATAAAGAAAGTGGCCCCTACCGATGCAAACATCCTTATACTAGGCGAAAACGGCACTGGCAAAGAGCTGATAGCTCGAGAGATTCATAGATTATCGGCCCGTACTGATGGCATTTTTCTCACCATCGATATGGGTACAATTACCGAAACCCTTTTCGAAAGCGAACTTTTTGGCCACAAAAAAGGGGCATTTACCGACGCAAAGGAGGACAAAACGGGTAGGCTTGCCCTGGCCAATGGGGGCACCCTTTTTCTCGATGAGATAGGAAATCTGTCACAACCCATGCAGGCCAAGCTGCTTACCGTTCTTCAAAACCGAGAATTCACAGCCGTTGGTGACACAAAAAACACCCCCATCGATGTACGATTAATTTGTGCAACCAATAGGGATATTAGTGAGATGGTGACAAGCGGCCATTTTCGCGAGGATCTGCTATACAGAATAAACACCATACAAATTGAATTACCCCCGCTGAAAGCAAGAGGGGATGATATTATTGAAATAGCCAATTATTACCTCAGGAAATTCGCTGAGAAGTATGGCAAGCCCAAGCTGTTGTTCAGCCCAAGCGTATGCGAAAAAATCTCATCGTATCGATGGCCTGGTAACGTAAGGGAACTTAGCCATGCTGTGGAGCGTGCCGTAATTATGTGCGATGGAGAAAGAATACTGGCAAGCGACCTCCTGTTTCACTCGGCAACGGAAAGCAGTAGCCTTGACAACAAACCGATGAGCCTAAACGAAGCGGAAGCCATACTGATAACCAACTCCATAAAAAGGAACAAGGGAAACCTTTCGGCAGTGGCAAAGGAACTAGGCATTGGAAGGCAAACCCTGTACAGAAAGATTAGAGAATACGGTATTTAACAAAACTCACAATCGGAATAGCAAGCCAAATACTGTATTACGAAAAGGCGTTACTTTAGCATTCAATCAAGCATCTTTTACGCACAACCAAAAATCGCTATAGATATCCCACGTTATCGACATGTTTCTAAAAAAACACCACATAAACATTTGGCTAAGAATTGCTGGTATTACCATCAACTGTATGGCTTTGGCTTACTTCTCGGTTATACAAACCGATTGGCTAATACTGGCTAACCTTATGGTTATACTTACACTGCAAGTATCTCTATTGGTTCGGAGTCAAAACGCCCTGAACCGAGAGCTTGAACTTTTTTTCGACACACTTAAAAGCTTCGATTCTACCTCAAAATTTGCGAACCGATTACAGGGGAAGGGCTTTAGTGGAATCTACCAAAAATTCGACGAGATTATTGACCGTTTCCAGGCCGTAAAAATTGTTAACCAACAACAAAAGGAGTACCTCGCCACGCTTATTGAGCATATTAACATAGGGATAATTTCAATAAATTCGCAGGAAGAGATCACCTTGGCCAACTCGACAGCAAAAAAATTACTCGGAATTAGCAACCTGAAAAACTTAGCCAACATCGAAAGTGTTGACCTTAACCTATCGAACACGCTTAAATCCATTGAGCCACAGGAGCAGAAGCTAGTAAGCCTTTTCCTTTCGGGAAACCTAATGCAGCTATCGATTCGAGCATCGCTGATTAAATTTAAAAGCGGAGAGGTTAGAATTGTTTCGTTTCAAAATATAAAAAACGAGATGGACAAGAGCGAGATGGAGGGCTGGCAGAAGCTTATTCGTGTGCTTACGCATGAACTCATGAACTCGGCTGGTCCAATCAATTCCACCATCTCAACCCTACGCGAGCTGCTTGAGGATGCAAATCACCAGAAGGATCGAGCATTCTACGCACCCGATGTTATGGACGACATAAAAAAAGGGCTTATGATAGTTGAGGATCGCAGCAGGGGAATGATAGATTTTGTGACCCGGTTCCGTAACCTTACGCTAATTCCTCAACCTAACCCAACCGAAGTAAACATAAAAAGTTTTTTCGATAGCATTAGCATACTGCTTAAGGATGAGCTAAATAAGCACAATATCAATTTTAGCACCATTATATCTACTAACAACATTACCGCATATGCCGACAGAGGCATGCTAGAACAAATAGTTATCAACCTGATTAAGAATGCCATTGAGGGGGTTCAAACCATACCATCACCAAAAATTAAGATGTCGGTATGGAAAGATAGCGCTGACAATATCTTTATTGAGATCAACGACAATGGCGCGGGCATTCCACCAGAGCTCCACAGCAAAATTTTTATACCATTCTTCACCACCCGAAAAAACGGAACAGGTATTGGCTAAGCCTCTCCAGACAGCTAGCAAATGTACAGGGAGGGGCATTAACCTTGAGCAAATCCATTGCAGGCGAAACCATATTCACCCTCTGGTTAAAAAGCATTTAAAAAGAAGAGCAATTCTTTACACTAGCATAACGTCTTTTTATTGGCTTGCAACATTAATTTTTCCCTAACTTTGCGTCAAATACAAGCTATGAGAATTCATTTCATTGCCATAGGGGGCAGCGCCATGCATAATCTTGCCATCGCTCTAAAGCAGAAAGGGTACAGCATATCTGGATCCGACGACGAGATTTTTGAGCCCTCGCGTAGCCACCTAACACACCACGGTTTGCTACCCAACAAAACAGGATGGTTTCCCAATAAAATATCAAAAGAAATAGATGCCATTGTACTGGGGATGCATGCCCGAACCGACAACCCCGAGCTACTGCGCGCCAAAGAATTAGGTATAAAAATATACTCGTACCCCGAGTACCTGTACCAACAAACCAAAGGCAAAACCCGTGTGGTTATTGGCGGAAGCCACGGAAAAACCACCATCACCTCTATGATAATGCACGTGCTACGCGAGGTTGGGCAAAGTTTCGACTACATGGTGGGGGCTCAGATTGAGGGGTTCGACACTATGGTTAGCCTATCGGATAGTACAAACCTTGCCATTTTTGAAGGCGATGAGTACCTCACCTCACCCATCGATCCCCGACCAAAGTTTCACCTATACAAACCGCATATAGCAGTAATTTCGGGTATTGCATGGGATCATATCAATGTTTTCCCCACCTTTGAGCAGTACCGCAAGCAATTTAATGTTTTTGTTGATACCATTGAACCCAACGGGCATCTTGTATACTGCGCCAACGACAAGCATGTGGTTGAGGTTGCTCAGAATGCCAAAAGAGGCATAAAGCTACAACCCTACACAACACACCCACACCATATTCATATTGAGAGAACTTTTTTAGAGACGCCCAATGGCGATGTAAAGCTAAAAATAATTGGCAGCCACAACATGGAAAATATTTCGGCCGCCAAAAGCGTATGCAACCTGCTAAGCATAACCGACATTCAATTTTACAATGCAATTGCCACCTTTGGAGGCGCAGGCAAGCGACTCCAAATTATCAGAAGAGGTGAAACCACCGACGTATTCCTCGATTTTGCGCACGCCCCCTCAAAAGTAAAAGCCACCATTGATGGCGTGAACGAAACCTACCCATACCGTAAACTAGTGGCTTGTCTAGAGCTTCATACATTTAGCAGCCTGAACCCAAATTTTTTGACAGAGTACAAAAACACCATGTGTGCTGCCGATGTACCCATTGTGTATTACAACCCAAAAACTTTAGCACACAAAAGGCTCAACCCATTATCGCCCGATACTGTAAAGGAACAATTTGGGTGTAGCAATCTAAAAATCTTTACTGAAATTGAGGAGATGAGAGTATTTCTTACTAACCATTTCTGGGACAACACCAACCTACTTCTTATGTCGTCGGGCAACTTTTCGGAGCTTGATATCGATACTTTGGCAGGTTCCATTACAGATGACGACAGTTTCCCCCGACGATATCTTGACATCTAAACCAGCAAACTGAAAAAAAACAAAGCCATGAATGTTTTGACAGAACGAATCGAAGTTGTGCCGCTTGATCTCAATGAGCTTAAGACAATTATTAAATCAAGGGCTGAATTCGAAAAGATGGCCAGGTGCCAAGTATCAGGATTAGAACTACCCTCAGCCTACTGCGAAGAGTTAGCCGAAATGCTTGAGCAGACTCCCCATGTGTGGAACAACAAAACCAGTGATTACCTGTTCTACACATTATGGACAATGATTGACAGGAAAAATGAATGCATAGTTGGGCAATTCACTTTCAACGGTAAACCTACCCCCGAGGGGGAGGTAGAAGTTTTTTTTAGCATTGAACCACCATACCGTCGAAAAGGTTATGCAACCGAGGTTATGCAAGGAATAATTGAATGGGCCAAAGAGGCAAACCTATTTAAAACAATACTTATTGAGGCCGACCTTAACAATAAAGCAGCCATGGCCTCGTTAAAAAAACTAGGTTTTAAGCCAATCCCTGCAGATGAAGAAAATCAAGGACTCAACACCCTTACAAAATATTACATAAAGGTAAACAAGAAAACAAACACTGAGAACGATGTACTAGACTTCGATTAGCAACTAAACATAACTATTTATAACCATAACTATAAAACACGAGTATGAGAATCAAACATTTTTCGGTAATCTTTCTGTTTTTTATCGTATTTTCAATGGGCACCAAGGCCCAACAAACTTACAACACTGGTTTGGGATTGCGCGGCGGATATCCCTCGGGGATAACTGTTAAACAATTTCTAACGGACTTTACAGCCGTTGAAGGGGTGTTCTCGTTTGGCTGGGGCGGTTTTGGGGTTACTGGCCTTTACCAAATTCACAACAAAATACCAGATGCTCCGGGCTTTGAATGGTACTATGGAGCTGGAGCCCACCTAGCAACGGCCAAATCCGATGGCAACAGCCCATTTGCAGGATCAATGGGAGGAGAACTTTATTTGGGCGTAGATGGAATTGTTGGTGTTGAATACGTATTTGAGAGTGCGCCTATATCGATTAGCCTGGATATATTGCCTATCCTAAACATTGTAAATGACATAGGACTTTGGTTTAACACGGGCTTATCCATCAGGTACACTTTCAAGTAATTTTTTTGCAAAAATTTTATTCATTTTTTTGCAAGAAATAAATTTTCAATTACCTTTGCACCCGCTTTACGATGGTAAGGCGATACAACAATTGAAATGATGGCCCGTTCGTCTAGGGGTTAGGACGCCAGGTTTTCATCCTGGTAACAGGGGTTCGATTCCCCTACGGGCTACCACTTTTATACTTAATAGCATAAAAAAATGGCAAACCACAAGTCAGCAATCAAAAGAATTCGTCAGTCTGAAAGCCGTAGGCTTCATAACAAGTACTTTGCACGTACAACCCGTAATGCCCTTAAGGAACTTAGAGGCACTACCGACAAAGCTGCTGCACAAGAGATGCTACCTAAGGTATCGTCGATGTTGGACAAACTAGCCAAAAAGAGCATTATTCATAAGAATAAAGCCGCAAACCTGAAGAGTTCACTATCTCTTCATGTTAATGCACTACAATAGCATTAAACTATTTAGATGTTAGATATTAGCTCGCCATTGGCGAGCTTTTTTTTATGCAATAACTTTTGACTAACGCTATTTTTTTGTACCTTTCTTTCTGCAAAAATTACTGCCATGCAGGAAGTTAGCAAACCACTAACCATTAAGGAGTGGGCTCTAGATGATCGGCCCCGCGAAAAGATGATGAGCAAAGGCGTTGCGAGCCTGAGCGATGCCGAACTCATGGCCATACTAATAGGTTCGGGCACAAAAAACGAGACAGCGGTGGGAATTGCACAACGCATACTCAGCAGCGCCAACAACAACCTAAACGAATTAGGTAAATTCTCGCTAAAAGATTTAACAAAGATCAAAGGCATAGGCCAAGCCAAAGGCATTACAATTATGGCAGCATTGGAACTTGGACGAAGGAGGAAAACCAGCGAAGCCATAAACCGTAAGCAGATCACATCAAGCAACGACGTTATTGAACTATTTCAGCCACTGCTAGCCGACCTACCCCACGAGGAATTCTGGGTTTTACTCCTTAACAGAGCCAACAAGATTATTGAAAGAGTGAGGATTAGCGAGGGTGGTTTTACGGCAACCATAGTAGATATCCGCAAGATTATGCGAACAGCATTGGATCATCAGGCCATTGGTATTGTGCTGTGCCACAACCATCCATCGGGCAATAACAATCCCAGCGACGACGACCAGCGGATTACACAAAAACTAAAGCAAGCAGCTTCAACCCTTGACATCACGCTGCTCGATCACGTAATTATTACCGACCAAAAATGTTATTCGTTTGCCGACAACAACTTGCTGTAAATATATGTCTTAAAATAGTATTGGAGACTACACTTGTTTGACTATTAATTAGTATTTTTCGAACCCGTAAACAACGCACATTTATCACCAACAAAACAATCCTATGGTAAGGGAACTTGGTAACACCAACTCAATCCTCAACAGCTTTATATACGAAATCCGAAGCACATCAATACAGCTCGACAGCATGCGGTTTCGGCGTAATCTGGAGAGAATAAGCGAGATTTTTGCCTACGAAGTAAGCAAGGAACTGGAGTACAAATCGGTCCAAGCCCAAACACCTCTTGGAACTGCTGAAATGCAAATCCCTGTAAATGGAATTGTTGTTGCCTCTATCATGCGGGCCGGATTGCCAATGCATAATGGGTTTTTAAACTATTTCGATCACGCTGAGAATGCATTCATATCGGCATACCGAAAGTACAGTAAGGACGGAACCTTTAACATCCAGTTTGAGCACCTCTCCTGCCCCACTATCGACAATAAAACGCTAATAATTGCCGACCCCATGCTGGCCACTGGCTCTTCGATGGTACTGGCATACAATGCGCTACTCGAGCGAGGTACTCCAAAGCACACGCACATTGTATCGATTATTGCATCGAAAGAAGGTGTAGAATATACCCGTAAAAACCTGATGAACAAAAACGTAACCCTTTGGTTAGGGGCTACTGACGATGAACTCACCGTAAAATCCTACATTGTACCAGGGCTTGGAGACGCTGGGGATTTGGCGTATGGCAGTAAGGAGTAGAACAAATTGCCTACTCCCTAAAAAAACTAATGCAACCTTGTTCCAATTAGGTGAATAAACTCCTCACGGGTTTTTATCTCGGAAAGGAAAATTCCAGTAAACGCTGACGTGGTGGTTACAGAATTTTGCTTTTGTACACCACGCATCTGCATACACATATGGCCAGCCTCAACAACCACTGCCACGCCAAGCGGATTAAGATTTTCCTGAATACAATCGCGAATTTGTACCGTTAATCGCTCCTGCACCTGGAGCCTGCGAGCAAAAGCCTCAACCACTCGGGCAATCTTACTTAGGCCTGTAATGTGGCCGTTGGGAATATACCCAACGTGAGCCTTCCCATAGAATGGTATCATGTGATGCTCACACATGGAGTATATCTCAATATCCTTAACAATTACCATTTGGCGGTAATCCTCCTTGAATTTGGCCGATTGTATGATCTTCCCAGGGTCGATATTATACCCTTGGGTTAAAAATTGCATCGCTTTGGCCACACGCATAGGGGTATCAACCAATCCCTCGCGATTAACATCTTCGCCAAGCAACTCGAGGATTGATTTATAGTGCTGTGCTAGTTTTTTTGTAGTTTCAGAGTTCCAGCGCTCAACTTTCTCGTACCCCTCACTATCGGGGACAAAAGCACCGTCGTTTACTATTTCCATTGCAAAAGAATTAGATGTTGCTGTAATTCTGCAAAATTATCATAAATAAATAAAAACTAGAGAAAATAGAGAAAACTATTCGCCACGGTACTCAATGTAATTATTCTCTGACTCCTGCACCTTGATACAGCTAAGTTCGGCACCTAAGGCTTTAATATCATCCTCAATGGAGACCCAAATGGCTATAGCCAGATTCTCGGTAGACGGTACCTTGCCCATTAAGAAATCGACATCGAGGTTTAGGTTGCGATGATCCAACTTATCAATCACTTTCTCCTTCAGGATCTTACTAAGGGTTTTCAGATTTAATACGTAGCCTGTACGGGGATTCACCTCACCCCTTACTGTTACGAATAGTTCGTAGTTGTGCCCATGCCAGTTAGAATGCGAACACTGTCCATACAATTTGTAGTTCTCTTCATCCGATAGTTCTGAGAGAAATAGACGATGTGCTGCTGAGAATCGCTCCCTGCGGGTAAGATATGCTATGGACATAAGATTTCATTTTTTAGTGGTGACACACCACCAAAGATAGAAAAAAAACAGCGTACAGTTTTACAAAAAGAATGGCTTAGCATGAAAGTGTTTCCAGTTCATGCTAAGCCAGGTTAAACAATTTATTTTTTAACGAACCGAAGGGCTTTGAATCCTCCTTTAAACTTAATATTTACAATATATAGCCCAACTTTTAATTCGTTTACATCAAGATCAATCTGCGTGTTATGAACAGCTATCACCTTAAGCACTCTTCCAGAAGCGTCGATTATTGAAACCTGTTCGATGTCCTGTGGGCTTTCGATACGAACCTTTGATGTTGCTGGGTTTGGATACAGGGCTACGCTTTGCTCTGTATCGGGTGTGTGCGAAGTTGTAATATCCGACAGGCTTACCACATTGACCTGATAAACTTTTTGGGTTTGTACATTCTGCACAAATACCACAACGCTTAACAATTCCTTGTCGAGGTTAGCTGGAATTTGCCAACTTAAAATAAGGTGTTCCTCGTCGCCCACATTCCAAACACTCTTAATTTGCGTACCTCCAGGATCGGGGATAAATTGCCTAATCACGTTGTAAAACTCAGCCTGATTGTTAATTGCTTCGTCGAGCACATATTGTTTTTGCACAATAGCACAATGCACTACTAGCTCTTGGTTTTCGATTGACTCGAGTGCCCTTATCTTCACATTTAAATCCAGAGAATTACCAGCAGTTCCGCTAACGGAAATGCCCATTGAGGGATCTTTTAATCGTTCAATATTTACAATGCTAGTTTGATTTACCCCAAACGAGGAAAAGTTGAACTCCTCGGTACCATTAGCCAGGGCATAGGGTATACCTGTTACGCCATAGAAAAACTGACGAGCAGAAATACCTGATGGGAACAGATTGAATAAGGGGTCGCCATAGGGGCTATCGGTGTGATAATGAATGGGGACAATATCCAAAGAATTTGCCTCCTCTAGCTGAGCCATTTGGCTATTCGGTTGTGATGTTGTAGATAAAATTGCATTGGTAAAGTACTCAACAAGCAGGTTCTGCTCACGGTTACCAATCCAGAAATCATCAAAAGCAAAACCATCAAAATAATCGATGGCAAGACCATCAGATGCAAAGGCGATCCTGAACCTCACGTTGGTTTCACCTTTTAACTCATCAAGGCTATGGCGAGCAACCTCCCAACTCTCCATTTCATCACTACTCCACCCCGTAATTTGACCCCCTGGCTGACTCTGAATTGAAGAGGAATTATACCAATTAATACCTGATTCCTCCTCGCCCAGAGTTTCCCATGTTTTTCCATCATCGGTTGTAAACTGAACCACTGCCCCATTACGCCCAGCTACTGGCGATGACCAAATTCCCATTTTAAGCATTGGCCTCTCCAATCCGCTAAAATCAAAGCAAGGGCTCACAACCTGCGATTTCTCTACTGCTTGGCTAGCCATATCGATATGAGTGTACCAAGCATTCTGACCCGAGGCAGCGCTGCTAATAATTTCACCGTCGGGTTCTCCTAAACTCCAAGAGTAGTCATCACTTTCGGTTATACCTCGCGCCAACCAATTACCGTCATTGGCCTCAAAATTTTCGAAGTAAAATTCGCCGCTAATCTCATCAAACTTAACCACTGGTAAAATCCTTATGGGTTTCACAATGGAATCTTTGCAATTTTCTTGCGACGTGATTACCAACTTAACATTGTAGGTGTCAACCTCAGGGAAAACATGGCCAACTGTGTTTAGGGTTTCGCCTTCATAGGTTGTCCCATCGGGGAGTTCCCACTTGTAATTTACAATGTTTGCGGACTCCGAACTACTGGTTAGAGTTGCCTCACGGTTATTCTGGCATTCATTTTCCCATGAGAAATTTGCTTTGGGCACTAGCCCCACATTTACAATGGAATCCATTTGCGACTCACAACCAAATGTGGTACTAGCGATAAGGGTTACAAGCTTTGACCCCGAGGTTAGGTATAAATAGTTAGGGCTCTCCTCGTTGGATGTGGCAAAGCCCTGGGAATCGAAGCTCCACTTCCAACTATCTATTGGATCGTCGGATTTAGTGTTATTAACAAACTGCACGGGATCGGTTTCAAGATCGGAGCATGATTGGTCCACCGAGAAACTAACCTGTGGCACAGGTCTCACTGAAACATCGGTTGTACCTGAAATAGAACATCCTGTACGACTACTGGTATAGGTATATGTAACGGGATTAAGACTCTCGGTACTCGACATCGAAGGATAAAACCGGTTTACAACCAGGTACTCGGTACTAGTGAAATTACCGCCTGCTGGCGATGCCGTAAGTAATTCCGATGGATCGTTGTAACAATACATTTCTTCAAGGCCATAAATCTCAACCTTTCCAAGGCTATCCACTTCAATATCTCTGGTTAAGAACAGCTCGGTTTCAGCATCATCAACAAAAAGATATTTATAGGTAATTGTGTAAACCCCTTTTCCGGCAATGCTAGGATCGAAAACTGCCTCATCGTCGCCAGAATTAGTAATACCTTTTCCAATAAATTCGCCAACTAGACCATTGCTGGTTGTAGCAGATATTGTTAATGGTTCAGAATCGATGCAGGTGAAGCTAGGCATGGCAATCTCACCATCGGCACCAATTATAACGATATTGTGCAGGGCCGAATTTACGCATCCAAATTCATCGGTGTAAGTGTAGGTAATACCATGCGTTCCAGCACCTGCAACCTCGGGATACAGTTCACTGCCCGAAACTCCTCGCTCTGCCGAGAAAACACCGCCCGAAGGACTTCCAACCAACCCAAGAGGTTGAGCATCGATATTGTAATAGTCAGGGATATCTGTGCTAACAGAGGGAAGTGGGTGAATTTCGAACGAGTAGGTAGTATCGCGGCTACAACCACTAGCTACCGAGGTAAAGGTAAAGTTTACATCAAAAACACCTTGCTCTTCAAGTGCTGGAGAAAGTGTAGCAACACTACCGGTACTGTTAAATGCCAGGGGTGTACCCGAGTAGGACAAGCTCCGTGTGCCCTGCGGAGCATTCTCTAGGTATCCACGAATCTCAACAGGTGAATCATCGGCACAGAAATGTTCGCCTAAGCCAGTAATGCTAACTGGTCCAATGGAATCAATTAGTACGGAGGTTGAAACCTCGTAGGGTGTATCGCCAATGCTGTAGCTAAAAGTCACTTTATCAGTACCGCTTCCGGCTTTAGCTATGCTATAAAGTGCGGTATTACCATCAACTGAAACAATTCCACCCTTACTGCTAGTAAACGTACCAACTATTGTGGCATCATCGGTTACCTCCGATGAAATAGTCACAGTGTTGGTGGAGTAGCAGTAAATACTACTTAAGCCCTCAATTACCTCTGCCGCTTCCCTAATTCGACTGGGCTTAGTTAGCGAATTGCTGCACCCTGTAACAGGATCTTGATAAAAATAGGTAATATTAATGGCACCCGGCTCTTTACGATCGGGGTAAAGGATATTATCAACCACAATACCACCCGTAGCGGTAAATACCCCTTCGGTAAAATTGCCCTGTAGAGCAACTGGCGATTCGTTGTAATTGTAATTATCCCTAATATCAAAAGATAAAATGGGAAGCGAATTTACCTGCACCTGTTTTACTATGGTATTTGAAACACATCCCTGTGGCGACTGGTAGTAATATGATATCTCATAGCTTTTATCGAATTCGCCAACCAGCGAAGGTTCAAAAGTTGCCTGGTTAGAACCTGGCTGAGTGCCAAAACCATTGGCGGGGCCAACGAAATAGCCCGTACCTCCCGATGGATATAGGTTTTGCGCCTGTATGGCAACCACATCATCATCGGCGCAGTAGGTAGCCTGCAAGGGGCCAAAATCAATATTTGCACCAACCGAGTCAATCACGAAAGTTCGCTCCGTATCGAAGGTTGTTCCACCGTCAACATAAAAATACTCAATGGTATGCTCACCGGCATTTAGTTCTTGGGGTGATATGGTAAGGGTATTATCGCCATTATCTGTCCAGCCCTTTGTTGATGTGGGCATATTGAACCACCCGATAATGCTGTTAGGGTTCTTTCCCACCACATCGAACGATGCGTTGTACTGGCAATAGGGGGATTGCACACCCTCGATAACTGCCCCACCCGACGAAACGATAACATCCTGCGATGCAGAATTCTCACATCCATTTGCATCGGAGTATGTATAGGTAAGTGGAACTGTTTTGGCATCGTCCTCAAGTTCAATCATCGATGGGTAAAAGTAGCCATTAGCGCTCACCCCATCGCCCGAGAATGTGCCTCCCGCCGGAGTGGCAAAATCGGCAAGATATACTCTTGGATCGTTCACATTAAACGGCGAGCCCAAAATATTCAGCGTAATCTCGGGTAATGGTTTTACGGTAACAACAGCATTCTGTAATGCACTAGTGCTAAAATTCCCTTTAGCATCGGTTAGATTAACCAGCGTGAATGTTCCGCTTTCGGCCTCAAACTCATAGAAATCATCGGTAACCTCAATGGGGCCAACATCAACCGTACCATCGCTATAGGTTAGCTGATATGGGGAATAACCTGTAAAGTCAAAACGAATGGGGACCATTTGCCCGTAGTCACACTTGGTTGTTGTACCCGAAATGGTTGCCGTTGGCCTTGTGGCGTAAATAGATTTTTGAATATCGCTGTATGCAACCGAAGCGCTGGCATTGCCTGCCGCATCGGTAAGTGTTACAGGGGCAAGTTGCAATGGTGTTTCCTGTTTATCATCGCCCTCGGTAACAGCATAGGTGGCTGAGTACGTAGCCCCACCATCGGTTGTTGACCAGACAAGGTGTTTTGAGTTGTAAACGGCTGGCTGAACCACCAAACCCTCTTCGGGGATTTCAGGTGTAACGGTAAACACAATCTGATCGTCAATAATCAGGTTGCCAACATCCTCGGCGGTACTCACTACCGACTGTATAACAGGCGTATTGGCATCCAAAGTTATTGTTCCACCCTGCGAGTTGGCCTCGGTACGGGTACTGGTATTACCTGCCAGATCTTTAAAAACAACATTTATGGGCAAACTTCCCGATTCGAATACATCGTTATCGCCCTCCTCAACAAGGTAATTGATAGAATAGGTGTTGTTATTGTTATTGATCAACGTTTGCTCTTTGCCATTTACCTCAATGGTTTGACCAGCATAGTTATTGTTATCGGCCTGGATAAATACGCTAATAACATCATCCACCTTATAAACGCCCGATTTTACCGTAACAGTGCTTATGCCCGGAGAAGAATCATCAAAGGTTACGCTCGAAGCATCGGTAGTGCTGAATCGTGTTTGCGCTTCGTTACCTGCCAAATCGCTCGCATCAATGGTAAAGGGAAGTACTCCCTCATTCTCGCCAGAACTAAGGACTCTTGATGCTATCCAAGAAGTTGGCCCTCCTGTAATTGAAGTTGCACTAATACCATTGATGGTAACAACAGGTGTCTCAACTGCCTCTGATGTGGCAAACCCTAAAAACACAGTATTTCCATCAGCAGCGTGAGCTGTTGAAACTGAATTGTCTGAGTAAATGGTTACCGAGGAGAATGTTGGTTTTACCTTGTCAAAGGTTACATTATCGCCAGTTGTAATTGTGTTTTTTTGCTGCCCGGCATTACCTGCCAAATCCTTATAATCGATTGTAAAACTTAACTCACCCTCTGCATCGGTTGATTTCATATAGTAATACGCAAACCAACTATTTGATCCGCTATCAAATTCAACACTGGCATTTTTGGTGTTTATCGTTGCCGTAACATTCTCAATGCTTTCACTAGCATTGAACTCCAGAGTTATTAGACTCCCCACCCTTGCCCTATCAGCATTTGAATGGTCAGAGTAAATTGAGATTGGAGTCAAATTGGGTGGAGTAATATCGAGGGTAACACTTGACCCATTGGTAATATCCGCATTTGACGCAGAAGTGGTATTACCAGCAATATCTTCGAAATTTATACTAAAATCAACTACCTTATCAGCTCCTAAAACTGTTTCAGTACCAGCAATCTCATAGGTGGCCTTCCATATATCGCCAGTAATATTTGTTATGGAGGCTGCACCGCCAAGAATTGTTGCAGAAACATTCTGTATTTGCTCCGATGATGTGAAGTTAATCGTAATAATGCTTCCCACTTTTGCCCTATTTGGGTTGGAATAATCCGAAGATATGGCAAGCGAAGTTAGGGTTGGTAATGTAGAATCGACAGTATAAATGGTTTTCCCAGTGGCGGACTGATTGGTATTGCCTGCCACATCGAAAGCTGTAATGCTTACCGGAACATTGCCATTGGGCTCGCTAACTATCCACTCGTAGGTCCAAACCAAGTTGGTGGATATCTGCATAGCATATGTCGATCCATTGATCGTAATCTGGGGCGGCGTATCCTCGTCGATGCCGTTGGCCTCGGTGAAGGTGGCTGTAATGGTAATCTCGTCGCCATTTTTAACTAGGGCATCTGGGTGATTATCGGAGAGGACGACGGTGGGCTTAGTTCTATCAAAAATAACAGATGAAGCATCATTTGTTGCTGAAACGTCAGTTCCATCATTTCCAGTGAAATCTTTGTATTTTATGTAGATGGGTATTTCACCCTCAACATCAGTGGAAAGCAATGTGTATGAAGCACTCCATATCTTTTTATCAATATCACTAGTAGGGGTAACTGACTTACCCAATATCTGAGTAGTAACACTTCTAATTCCTTCGCTTGATTCAAAATCTAGGGTAATCTCATCGCCAACCTTTGCATAATCAGCATTTGAAGCTAAAGAAACAGTTGTTAATTCAGGTTTTACCCTATCGAACCTTACAGGTGTTAGTGATGCTGTTGTTTCGGTAACCTGAACACCTGTATTTCCTGCTAAATCATCAAAATCGATGGTAAATGGGATATCACCCTGTGGCTGCCCACCAATCTCATCGGTTTCCTGCATAGTGTAGGTTGCTGTCCAGGTAATCTTATCGGAGCTACTTAATAAACTTGTATTCTGGCCAGCAATGCTTACCTCAACATTTTGCAATGCCTCTGAACCAGTAAACGAAAGGGTTACCTCATCGCCTACCTTTGCCCGGCTATCCTCAAATGTATTATTTGATGAAATGCTCACACTTGATAGAGTAGGCGAATCATTATCTACAATAGTGGAAGAGCCGTCTGAAGTTGAATTAACATCTGTGCCACTATTCTCTGCCCTATCGGTATAGCTGATTTCAAAGGGTAAGGTTCCGCTGAGATCAGCCTCCAGAACAGTATATGTTGCCTTCCAATTATTTGTTGTTGTCTCATTAATTAAGGTTGCTGCGTTTGAATTAAAAGTTACAGTTGGCGTAAGCAGTAACTCCGAGGAGCTAAATACTAGGGTAACCTCATCACCAGTTTTAGCCTTTGCAGGAGACATTGAGATGTTGTATAACGTGGGTGCTGTAAGGTCAACCGTAACATTGTCCCCTGTTGTTTTTGTCGTCATGGGTGACGCCTCATTACCAGCCAAATCCTGAAACTCAATGATGAACTGAGCTACTCCCTCAGCATCACTATCAGCAACGGTATATTGCGCAATCCAATTAATTTCATCGAACGATGGATTTGAAACAGTAGCAGCATTACCTAGTATTTTAATAGTTGGTTCTTTTAATTCTTCATTGGCTACTATTGTAAGGGTAATTACATCATCCTTTTTTGCCCAAATAGGATTATCATTATTTGAACTAATTGCCACAGAATTTAGGCTGGGTTTATTCCTATCAAACTCAACTGAATTTGAAGCATTGGCTTGTGTATTTGGATCACCTGGGTTGCCTGCCAAATCGCTATAGTTAATGGTAAATGGAATGGTTCCATTGTCATCATCGCTACGCATTGTGTATGTAGCTGTCCAGCTATTTCCAGAATTTGAAACGCTTGCAGGATTTGTGCCATATACCAAAACGTCGGCATCACCCAGCGCCTCCGATGAGGTAAAGGTTATTGTTACAACATCGCCTACTTTTGCAAGGGTATTAATCGTGCTGTTATTCGAAACAATTGAAATATCAGATATTAAAGGTGGTGAACTATCGTATGAAACGGAGCTTTCATCGGTAGTTTCCACGGAAGAATCTATGTGGCTAATACTTGTTTTATTCCCTGCCAAATCGTAACAGGTAATATTAAACGTAATAAATTCAAGAAAATCAGTGTCAACATTATTAATTGCTGCCCAACGATTTCCGGTAATATTATAAACAGTTGCGGGTTTGCCACCAATTGTAACGGTAATATTCTCAATGGTTTCGTTTGCTGTAAAATCTACGGTAATCTCATCGCCCACAATGGCAACGGTTGGATTTGAGTTATCTGACTTTATGGTTAAAGGATCGAGTGTTGGTAGGGTCTTATCAATTGTAACCGAAGTTGCATCGGTAGTACCCGATCTTATGGCTCCTACATTCCCTGCCATATCACTGTACTCAATACTTATTGACAGAAGACCATTCGCTTCATCGCCCGTAATAGTTCTAGTTGCAGTCCATGTATTCCCAACATTAGTTACATTGTCCGCATCAAAACCATCAAACTTAACAGTAACGGTTTTGTCATCAAGCAATTCCGACGATTCAAAGGTTAGGGTAACCAAATCATCTTTCTTAGCTAAATGATTCCTCGGATTACTTGAAGAGATACTGATATTATCTATTGTGGGATCGGTTTTATCGTAAACCACATTACTACCCACAGTTATTTCTGATTTTGTTTGCTTATTCCCTGCGCGGTCATAAACAGTTATTAAAAAGGGAATAGTCCCCTCGCTTTCAGAACCAGTCATTTCATAGGTTGCTCTCCACATATCACTTCCACGATACTCTATTGTTGCACTTCCCTCTGCTATTTGAACATCAACTTTAGTAACCTCGTCTGTGTTCTCTAATAGTTCAGAAGAGGTGAAATCTACTGTAATTAAACTACCGGTTCTTGCATAATATGTGTTACTATGATTAGAATAAATCTCAACTGGTATAATTGTGGGAGGAGTTTCATCAAACTGAACAACCCCAGTAACAATTCCAGAGCTCTCATTCACAGGATCACCATTAATACCCGGCATATTAGTAAAGTTTATGGTAAATGGTATTGTTCCCTCTGTCTTGCCAGTTACCATATCAAAGTAGGTGTTAAAACTCTTCCCCTGCGTTGCATTTAAATTGCTTGTTACATCCTCACCAGCAATTGTTACTGTAATATTTTTAATATTATTATCCGAAGTGAAGGAAAGGGTTACCCTGTTACCATCACTTGCCCATTCATTATTTATATGGTCAGAAACCATATACGCATTGCTTAATTCAGGAGCTGATTTAATAAACTCAACCTTAGACCCATCGGCTGTGCTGCTTACTGCAGTCCCTTGGTTACCAGCAATATCATCGAATTCAATAGTGAAGGTTATGTACCCTTCAGTATCTGTGTCCTTCATAGTATATTCTGCCTTCCACTTGTTAGAACCCAGGTCTGTTGTGGTAATATCAGCAGTATTTGTTCCAGGCATCTTAACCACTGGAGTCTGTATGGCTTCATCAGCATCAAACTCTAGAGTCACTTTATCACCCACCTTTGCATAGGCTGTTTCAATATTATTTGAATAGATTGTTACTGCTGTAAGTGTGGGGGCTGTGTTATCGATTGTGTAAATGGTTTTTCCTGTGGCAGCATCGTTAGGGTTGCCCGCTAAATCTGTGGCGGTGGTGCTCACGGTCATCTCCCCGTCGTTGTCCGTGGGGACAGTCCACGCGTAGGTCCACTCCAGGTTGCTGGACTTGGTCATCGCGGCACTGGTAACCACGCTACCGATGGTAATCGTGGGCGGAGTCCCCTCGTCGATGCTATTCGCCTCGGTGAACGTGGCGGTGATGGTCACCTCGTCACCGTTCTTCACGATGGCGTCGGGGTGGTTGTCGCTCAGAACCACCGTGGGGTCGGTGTTGTCCACGGTGACGCTGAAGCCCGCCGAGGCCGAGCTCTCGTTCCCGGCCGCGTCGGTGGCCGTGGCGGTAATAACGTAGTCACCCTCCGTTAGGGTTGTGCCCGTGTGGTCGAGGCTCCAGTCCCCGCTGCCGTCGGCTGACGCTGTGCCGATCGATCCTGCATCAATGAACACCTCAACGCTGGCGCCCGCCTCGGCGGTGCCCGAGACGATCAGGGTCTGGTCGCTGGTAATGCCATCGCTACTGCTTACGCCTGTGTCGTCGGCAATGCCTGTGATGG
>DDWD01000090.1:24032-24155 GCA_002345825.1 Bacteroidales bacterium UBA2295 | reverse complement strand
AGTGGCAAGGGTGTCCCAAGCGATTTGGAATCTGGAAGAAGCCATCAGCAAACTTGAGGTGTCGACGAACAGAAACCCAACACAAGGCTGGATTGAGCAGGGTAACCGAGCAATGGATTGGGA
>DDWD01000090.1:0-23878 GCA_002345825.1 Bacteroidales bacterium UBA2295 | reverse complement strand
TTACTATACGGAGCAGTCAGTAAGAGCTTCTATTTACGGAGCACCGGCAAGCTATCGCGTATCAGCAAGATTTGTTCACAGGACAAAGCAGGGATGCCCTACGCCCGTCAGACACCCGTGAGGGGTGTGGTAGGCTATCAATCGTGGATCATTGCTTTATCTGGCGTGGGTTGGTGGCGAAAGTCTGCCACTCCGCAGCTACATCAAGCAATGGGCAACCCTTGGGTTAGAGAACAAAACGTGTTCTTTTTGTCATTAAATTACGAAAAGCTAAAATATTAACTGAAACCGCCACGGGCGAGAGCATGCGGGGTGGTGTGAGAGGGCGAGGGAGTAATCCCTCTACCTACTCGATTAAACTATCTTAACCAAATGGTTAAAATAGTTGGTTAAAAATTTGGAAAAATCAATCCTGTTGTTGTATATTTGCCCGTACGGTTTAACCATATAGTTAAAACAGCGTTACGATGACAAACAGTAAATCCGATACCGAGAAGGTAATACTTGAGGCAGCTCGAAAGGTATTTATACGAAAGGGGCTCGATGGTGCTCGAATGCAGGAGATAGCCGATGAGGCAGGGATAAACAAGGCCCTTTTACATTACTATTTTAGAAGCAAAGAGAAATTATTTAAGATGGTTTTCCGTGAGGCAATGGGTAAATTCTTCCCCTCTATGCTGATGATACTTGGCTCACAGGATATAGCAATAGAAAAGAAGGTTGAAGTATTTATTGAACACTATATCAGAATAATTCAGGAAAACCCATTCATACCCAGCTTTATTATTGGTGAACTAAACAAGAATCCAGGGCAGCTAACCGAGTTCTTTGTTGAATCGGGAATGGACACGTCTCGTGTCTCATTTATTATCGAGGAGGTTCTTGCAAAAGAATTGAAAATATCTACCCAGCAAGCAAGACATTTAGTGGTAAATATTATTGCGCTTAGTGTTTTTCCATTTGTAAGTCGCCCACTGCTTGAGAAAATAATTTTTCATTCCAATAAGGATGAATTCGACCAGTTTGTCTCCGAGCGAAAATCAGTTATAATGAATTTGATAGGTACCTCAATTTATCGGTAGTTATGAAAAGATTATCAGTTTTATATGCTTTAGCTGTTCTAAACACCTGCAGCTTAATGGGACAGGAAACAAGAACAATAACGTTGCAAATGCTTTACGATGCGGTTGAGCTGAACCACCCTATTTCTGGAATCAATCCAATTTTAGATTCAGCTAAAAACTTAGAAATTAAAAACATTAATTCTACCTACTATCCAAAGCTAGATTTCAATGCCACAGCATCATGGCAATCGGACGTTACGAGTATAGGGATTGACACACAAGGGCTTCCCATCAGCATTGATGTGCCCAGCCCCGATCGCGACCAGTACCGATTAACGCTTGACATTGGTCAAATTATTTGGGAGGGTGGGGCAACTAAGGCGCGCAAGAAGTTGGCAACCGCTCAGGCTGAGGCCGACAAAAGCAGCATACACAGTGAGCTGTATAGTTTGAAAGAACGAATTAACGAAGCTTTTTTCGCAATAATTCTTATTGATGTTACCCATAAGCAGTTTGAATTGATGAAAACTGAGCTTACCGCTAGGTTAGAATCATTGCAAGCGGGTGTTAATGGTGGAGTAGTGTTGCCATCGACAACAGCAGGTATTAAGGCCGAAATAATTCGTTTGGAACAGAAGATGTTGGAGTTGCCCTCGCAAAAAAAATCAATGTTTAGTATTCTCCAATCGCTTACCCAGATGGATTTTGCTGTTACCGATGATTTTGTGTTACCACATGATAACGATGTGCATAATCCAACGCTAAATCGCCCCGAACTATTGACATTTTCATCGCAGAAAAATATTTTTGATGTAAGCTCCAGCCTGGTTTCCAAAAAGCGTATGCCAATTATATCAGCTTTTATATCGTCGGGCTATGGTAAGCCAGGACTGAATATGCTAAGCAATGAGTGGAACCCATACATTATGGCAGGGGCTAAGCTTACGTGGAATATCTGGGATTGGAATATCACCAAGCGCGAGCGGGAGCAGCTCACCATACAAAAAAGGGTCGTCGACCTTAGGCTGCAAGCCTTTGAGCAGCAAGTTGGAAGTGCCGTAAAATCATCCGAAAATCAATTAGAAACGCTTACAAAGCAGTTAGAACTCGATAATGAGATTATTGAGCTGTTGGAGGGGGTGAAACGAAAAAGCGAATCGCAGCTTACAAATGGAGTAATATCATCAACAGAATACCTCGTTGATTTTAATGCTGCAGCCAGAGCACGACTCGATATGGAATATCGAAAAATATTGTTTGCTAAGGAGAAAGTTAAACTATATTACTTATTGGGGACCAATTTTTAATATTGAAATGGTTATGAGAACAAAACTAATAGTACTAACGGCATTGGCAGCAATGGGTTATGCTTGCACAAATGTCAATGGAGATTTTGACGCATCGGGAACTTTTGAAACAACCGAAGTTATTGTATCGGCAGAGGGAACAGGAAGAATTTTGCAGTTTGATATTGAAGAGGGGCAACAGCTTCGCGCCAACCAGGTTGTGGGGTATATCGATAGCACTCAGCTATATCTGAAGCGAAAGCAATTAAAAGCCTCGCAGCGCGCGTTGCAGAATCGACGTCCCGATATTGCGAAGCAAATGGCAACCATTGAGCAGCAGCTGGCAACGGCTAAGTATGAACGAAACCGAATTGAGAAACTTATTGAAGATAATGCCTCAACTGCTAAGCAGCTCGATGATGTGAATGCCCTTATCCAAAACCTCAACAAGCAGCTCGATGCCACAAAATCCACCCTTGTGAAAACTGACCATGGGATGGTTGCCGAGAATGAGGCTATTGAAATTCAAGTTGCACAAATTGACGACCAGTTGGCAAAATGTAAAATTGCAAGTCCAATTGCAGGTCAAGTGCTTGCAAAGTACGCTCAGGCGGGCGAACTGGCTGCTATGGGGAAACCATTATTCAAGATTGGTGATACCGACAATATGATTTTACGAGCCTACATCACTGGCGACCAGCTAAGCCAGCTAAAGATTGGGCAAACCGTTAAGGTTTACGCCGATTTTGGTAAGGACGAACAACGAGAGTACGAAGGTGTTGTTAGCTGGATATCCTCAAAGTCGGAATTTACTCCCAAAACCATTCAAACCCGCAACGAGAGAGCAAACCTTGTGTACGCAGTAAAAATAAATGTGAAGAACGATGGGTACATAAAAATTGGGATGTATGGGGGGGTGAGGATTGAATGATTGCCTTTTAGCGAACCAATCAACCAATCAACCAACCAACCTGTCCGCCTTTGGCGGATCAGCCAATCAGCCAATCAGCCAATCAGTTAATCAATCAATCAAGACATTACCCATTTTACACCTAATCTATGATTTCCTGCAACAACATATCGAAACACTACGACAAAATTCCCGCGCTCAGGGGTGTTACCTTCACTGCCGACGAGGGCGAGATATTTGGTATTATTGGCCCCGATGGAGCTGGTAAAACTACCCTTTTCCGTATTCTTACAACACTAATTCTTCCCGATAATGGCAGCGCAACGGTTGATGGCTTTGATGTGGTGAAGGATTACAAGGAGATTCGTAAGCGAGTAGGATATATGCCTGGCCGATTCTCGCTGTACCAAGATTTGACAGTTGAGGAGAACTTAAACTTTTTTGCAACAGTTTTTAATACTACCATCGATGAGAATTACCATCTTATAAAAGATATATACGTTCAGATAGAACCCTTTAAGACTCGGAAAGCAGGAAAACTTTCGGGAGGAATGAAACAGAAGTTGGCACTCAGCTGTGCTCTTATCCATAAACCCTCCGTACTATTCCTCGATGAGCCCACAACGGGTGTAGATGCCGTTTCGCGGAAGGAGTTCTGGGAGATGCTGCAAAAGTTGAAGAAACAGGGGATTACTATTCTTGTGTCAACTCCCTATATGGACGAGGCTAGCCTATGCGATAGGATCGCCCTTATCCAGAATGGAAGTTTTCTGAAAATCGATACCCCAACCAGTATTGTTAAGCAATTTGGAAAAACCTTATGGACTGTTAAGAGCGATAATATGTCGAAACTGCTTAAGGATTTACGCAGCATTGATGGGGTTGAAAACTGCTTTGCTTTCGGCAACAGCCATCACACCATAGTAAACAATACCAAGATATCAATAGAGGTCCTCAAGGAGCTGCTTGAGCGAAAATCGCATAGTAAGGTTGAGGTGTGTGAAACTACCCCAACCGTTGAAGATTGTTTTATGGAGCTTAGCCGCTCTGCTATACCCGATAAAGAGTAACGATGCTAAAGGAAAAAGTAATTGTTGTTGAAAAGCTGACCAAAAGGTTTGGGCATTTCGTCGCTGTGGATAACATCTCTTTTGAGGTGGAACGGGGCGAAATATTCGGTTTCCTTGGAGCCAATGGCGCAGGAAAGACCACGGCTATGCGAATGCTTTGCGGACTGAGCATCCCCACATCGGGAAAGGGGTTGGTGGCAGGCTTCGACATTCATCACCAGTCGGAGCAGGTTAAGCGAAATATTGGCTACATGAGCCAAAAGTTTGCGCTGTACGACGACCTTACGGTGGCCGAAAATATTTGGCTCTATGGCGGAATATATGGTGTGCCCCAGAAAGAGATTTCGAAACGTACCGATGAGCTACTGCAAAAGTTGGGGTTCGAGTCGGAGCGTAATGTGCTGGTGAAATCCCTCCCGCTAGGTTGGAAACAGAAGCTGGCCTTTTCGGTGGCCATTTTTCATAGGCCCAAAATCGTTTTTTTGGATGAGCCCACGGGAGGTGTTGACCCCATAACCCGTCGTCGGTTTTGGGAGATGATATACGATGCTGCCGACCAAGGCATAACTGCATTTGTAACAACACACTATATGGACGAGGCCGAGTACTGCAACCGCGTTTCCATTATGGTTGATGGGCGGATTGAAGCCTTGGATTCGCCACAAAATCTCAAGAGACACTATAAGGCAGCCGACATGGATGGGGTATTTCAGAGGCTTGCTCGCAACGCACAAAACAACGGAAATTGATATGAAGCAGTTCGTTTCGTTTGTAAGTAAAGAGTTTCATCATATCTTCAGGGATAGAACCACTATGGCTATCCTTTTGCTACTGCCAATTCTTATGCTTATCTTATTTGGCTACGCCATAAATACCGAGATTAGGAATACCCGCATTGCCATTTACGACCCATCAAACGACGAGGCAACAAGGGCCATTACCGAGAAATTGAATGCAAGCGAATACTTTACTGTGGTGGAGTATATAGACCATCCTCACGAGGTTGAAAAACATTTTCTTAGCGGTTCGGTGCAGATGGTTGTGTCGTTTAGCCAAAATTTTTACGAGAATATGGTTCGCACGGGCGATGCTCAAGTGGCCCTCATCACCGATGGTACCGACCCTAACTCGGCCAAAACCATTGTTACCTACGTTACCAATATTCTTGGGCAATATCAAATGGATAAGTTTAGGATTGAGTCAATACCTTTTCAAATAGATCCGCACTTAAAGCTCCTTTACAATCCTCAAATGAAGGGTGCATACAACTTTGTGCCGGGTGTAATGGGGATGATCCTGATGCTGATCTGTGCCATGATGACCTCCATTTCCATTGCCCGCGAAAAGGAGATGGGCACCATGGAGGTGCTGCTGGTTTCGCCAGTTAAACCATTGGTTATGATTCTTGCCAAAACCATCCCATACTTCTTCCTTTCGCTGGTAAACCTGGCCACAATTCTTCTGCTCTCGGTATTCTTGCTGGGTGTTCCCATTGCGGGGAGTTTCTTTTGGCTTATCATCCTATCGCTTATCTATCTGTTCGTAAATCTATCGCTTGGGCTAGTTATTTCGTCGTTTGCAAAATCGCAGCTAGTGGCATTGCTCATGTCGGGTATGGTGCTTATGATACCAGTAATTATGCTCTCGGGATTAATGTTTCCTGTGGAGAACATGCCCAAGTTCTTTCAGGTGCTCTCGCAAATCATTCCGGCTAAGTGGTACATTGTAGGCGTTAAAAAGATTATGATAAAGGGTCTTAGTTTCTCGGCTGTTACAACTGAATTGAGCGTTTTGCTGGGTATGGCCTTGCTTTTAATTGCAATTAGTTTTAAGAAGTTTAAGTTTAGATTGGAGTAGCACGATGAGCACAATAATAAAACATAAAGGTATCGGGTTGGGTAGCATTAGGTTTCTGCTCAAGAAGGAGTTCTTGCAGATGAAGCGCAACAAGTTTATCCCCAAGGTTGCCATTGTGTTACCATTCGTTGCGCTAACCCTATTCCCTATGGTAGCCAATTTCGATATAAGAGATATTAAGCTGGCAGTGGTAGATAATAATAGGAGTACCTATTCCTCACGGTTCATCAATAAAATCACCTCTTCGGGGCATTTTCATCTGGTTGATATTGCCGAGGGTTACAATCGTGCGCTATGGCTAGTTGAACAGGATATTGTTGATATTATTCTGGAGATTCCCCCTCGTTTTGAGGAGGATTTGGTGTATGAGCAAAAAGCCAATGTGCTTATATCAACTAATGCGGTAAATGGAATGAAGGGTGGCCTAAGTAGCGCTTACCTTATGAGCATTGTAAATGATTTCTCAGCCGAAATTAGGGGTGAATGGATTCAGAGCGATTCGCGCTTAAATATTCCAAAGTTCGAAATTGTTCCGCGATATAACTTTAACCCACTGCTCGATTACAAATACACCATGATTCCGGCTATTATGATGATGATGCTTGCTGTAATCACCGGTTTTCTTCCTGCCCTCAATATTGTTGGTGAGAAGGAGAAGGGAACCATAGAGCAGCTAAACGTAACGCCAGTTAGCCGAATTGCGCTAATCCTTTCCAAACTTATTCCTTACTGGATAATTGGTTTTGTGGTGCTAACCATATGTTTTATAGTGGCATGGGTTTTCTACGGAATGACCTCGGTTGGTAATTATGGCTTGATTTATCTTTTTGCCGCCGTTTTTACCCTTGCCTTCTCCGGCTTTGGGCTGATGATTTCCAACTATGCCCACACTGTGCAGCAAGGTATGTTCATTATGTTTTTCTTTGTTATCACATTTATCTTCCTTAGCGGGCTATACACACCTGTAAGCAGTATGCCCCAGTGGACACAGGTTGTTAGCTGGTTTAGCCCCCTACGCTATATGGTGGAAGTGTTGCGTTTTATTTTCCTTAAGGGTAGCGGTTTCTTTGCCCTCCGGTGGCATTTTGCCGCATTGTGTGGATTTGCTGTTTTCTTCAATGGTTGGGCTGTTCTGAGTTACCGAAAAAGCCATTGATAATTTTGCAAGAAGAAACTATCTGAGGCAAAAAACTGCAATAGATACCTAAAATTCACAATAATAAGTGTACATTTAAACTTCTTTTACGATGATGCATCAAAGTGATGTAAAATAGATTTTTATTGTTTATTAACAATGCATTACCAATGAATTATCTGCAAATATCTTGAGTGTTACTTGCTGCAAAATGAAATTGTAACCCCATTTACTTTGTTTAATAAGCTTTTACTCGATACCTTTAAGCTACTTTAATTTTGCTATTTACATTCTAAACCCAAATCACACAAAAATGAGAAAAACCAAAAATCTTTTGTCTATGCTTCTCTTGTTACCAGTGGTGGCATTTATTATGTCGTCATGTGGATCGAAGTATAGCTATGAGTCGGTCCCTGGTGACCCAATGAAAACCAGAATTTACACCCTGGATAATGGATTGAAAGTTTACCTTAGTGTTTACAAAGACGAACCTCGGATTCAGGCATATGTATCGGTTAAAGTGGGTAGCAAGAACGACCCATCTGAAACCACAGGTCTGGCTCACTACTTTGAGCACCTAATGTTTAAAGGTACCTCACAGTTTGGTACTTTAGATTGGGAAAAAGAAAAGCCTATGCTCGATGAGATTGAGTCCCTTTTTGAAAAGTATCGGAACGAAACTGATCCTGAGAAAAGAGCTGCCATATACAAGGTGATTGATAGCGTTTCGTACGAGGCTTCTAAAATTGCCATTCCTAATGAGTACGATAAGCTAATGAGCGCCATAGGTTCAAGGGGAACCAATGCCGGTACATCAAACGATTTTACCGTGTATATGGAGAACGTTCCCAGCAACCAGCTTGAGAACTGGGCTATTATTCAGGCCGATAGGTTTGCCGATGCTACCATTAGACTTTTCCATACCGAGCTCGAAACTGTATACGAAGAGAAGAATATGTCTTTAACCCAGGATGCTCGAAAGGTTAGTGAGGTTATGTACGAGTTGCTTTACCCCAATCATCCTTATGGTCAGCAAACCACCCTAGGTGAGGCCGAACACCTTAAGAACCCTTCAATTATCAACATAAAGAATTTTTACGATACTTACTACGTGCCCAACAATATGGCCGTAATCCTTTCGGGCGATTTCGATCCCGACGAGGCTATTGAGGTTATTGATAAGTATTTTGGAAAACTTGAGAGGAAAGAGGTTCCCGAATTTACATTCGAGAAAGAAGAGCCTATCACCGAGCCCAAGGTGGCCGAAGTTGATGGTTTGGAAGCGGAACGGTTGAGCATTGGATTTAGATTCCCCGGTGCAGCTAGCCGCGAGGCCATGATGGCCGATATGATTGGTATGATGCTCTCGAATCGTTCAACTGGACTTATCGACCTGAATGTTAATCTTCAGCAGAAAACTTTGCGTTCGGGTGCATACGTATCGAAACTTACCGATTACTCTATGCTTAACCTGTACGGAATGAATAAGTCAGGACAAACGCTAGAGGAGGTTAAGGATATTCTGCTTGAGCAGGTTGATCTGCTTAAAAATGGCGAGTTCCCCGACTGGATGATAGAAGCTACAATCAATAACCTTAAGCTTAACGAGATGCGCAGGCTTGAGAGTAATGGTGGTAGGGTTTGGATGATGTCGAGCAGTTTTATCAATGGAACCGATTGGAAAGATGCCGTTTCCTATATCGATGAGCTGGGTAAGATTACCAAGGACGAGCTGATTGCCTTTGCCAATGAGCATCTTGG
This sequence comes from Bacteroidales bacterium UBA2295, assembly GCA_002345825.1. Classification (GTDB taxonomy): domain Bacteria; phylum Bacteroidota; class Bacteroidia; order Bacteroidales; family Tenuifilaceae; genus Perlabentimonas. Next base: position 14,795 of record DDWD01000090.1, on the reverse strand, counting down.
CAACAACTACGCCGTTGTGTACAAGCGTCAGAAAAAAGCCGATGTTGAGCTAGTTGAGAAGCCATCGATTACCCCAATTCACATCAATCGCGATGTGGAGTCGGAATACCTCACAGCATTTAAAGAGCGTGAAGTAGCTCAGATTGAACCTGTATTCCTTGATTTTGAAAAGGATATGAATAAGCTTAGCACCTCAAATAACCTCGAAATTCTGCATAAAGAGAACATTGAGAATGAGACTTTCTACCTATACTACTACTTCCCATTTGGTAGCAATAGCGATAAGATGCTAAACCTAGCATCGGGTTATCTTGAGTATCTTGGAACTTCCGAGTATACTGCTGAGCAGTTAAAGCAGGAGTTTTACAAGCTAGCATGCTCGTTCAATGTTTTCTCCTCTGATGATCAAACCTACGTTTACGTAAGCGGGTTAAGCGAGAATCAGGAGGAAGCAGTTAAACTGCTCGAGGCGCTAATTACCGATTGCCAACCAAATGAGCAGGCATTAGGCCTTTACATCAACAATAAACTTAGGTCAAGGGATAATGCCAGGGAGAATCAACGTTCAGTATTCTCTGGGTTGGTCGATTATGCTACCTATGGCGAAAAATCGCCGTTTACCAACGAGTTAGCTGCCAGCGAGCTTAAAAAGCTTAAGCCCGAAACGCTTATAGCCAAGATTCAAGAGTTGCCTAGCTATCCTCATAAGATACTATATTATGGACCTTCGTCGCCAGCTGAATTAAAGGAGATGGTGGAGAATATCCATACTGTTCCTGCAACTTTTGCCGAGGTGCCTGCACCTTACAATTTTAGCGAATTGCCTACAGATAAGAATAGGGTAGTTTTCTCTCATTACGATGCTAATCAGTCGTATCTGCAGCTTATTAGCCGTGGAGTTGATTACAACTACGACTTATTACCAAACACAATGCTATTCAACAACTACTTTGGCTCCGGAATGAGTGCTATTGTTTTTCAGGAGCTTAGAGAGAAGCGTGGTTTGGCATATACCGCTTATTCGTACTACTCAACGCCTAGTAATCCCGACGAGCCATTTATGAATAACGGGTTTATTGCAACGCAAAACGATAAAGTGATTGATGCTTTCACAGCATTCGATGACCTTTACAATAATATCCCAGTTTCCGAGAAGGCATTCGGGTTGGCCAAAGAGTCAATTCTTAATGGCATTCGCAATGGTAGGGTAACCAAAATGAGCGTTATATGGAACTACCTAAATGCCCAGAAAATGGGTTATCCTGGTGATATTCGCAAAACATATTGGGAAACTATTCCATCACTAACTCTCGATAATGTTTTGGAATTCAACGCAAAGTACATTAAAAATCAACCCAAAACATATGTGATTCTTGGTAACGAGAATGTGATTGATTTTAAAGAGATATCAACAAAGTTTGGACCGGTTGAGAAGGTTAGCCGCGACAAAATTTTCCAGTACTAAGAACCAATTTTTTGCAATGAATGGGCGGGAGCATATAGCTCCCGCCTTTTTTGCTTTATGTCAACCATTTTCAACAAACCTTATAAATGCTATATTTGCACTACCAAATAAAAAAAATTAATGAATAAAGCCCAAACCATTTGGTTTACCGGATTGCCTTCGGCTGGCAAAACAACACTGGCACAGCAACTTCATCAAAAGTTGTGCGAAAGGAGCATTGCTTCGGTTATAATTGATGGTGACGATTTTCGCAAATCGTTTTGTAGCGATTTGGATTTTTCTCTCGAGAGCAGGCGTGAGAATATTCGCCGGGCTGCTTCTATGGCTCGTTTAGTTATCAATTCGGGCGTGGTGGCTATTTGCTCATTCGTATCGCCAACGCGCTCCATTAGGCAGTTGGCCAAAACAATTGTGGGCGATGAATCGTTTGTTGAGGTTTACGTTAGCACGCCATTGGAAATTTGTAAACAGCGCGATGTTAAAGGGCTGTACCATAAAGCCAGTTTAGGTCAGATTAAAGATTTTACCGGAGTATCATCACCATACGAGGAGCCTGAGTTTCCAGATTTACAGATCGATACGTCGGTTGAGGGCCAGAGCAAGGCCTTTGATCTCCTATTTAATGCCATACTTGAAAAGTTTTGTTAGCTTTGTTGCTCATTTTATTTAGCACTATTTGTGGATCTTAATTTATCGATATCAATATGAAACAATTTACAATCAATCATTTGCGCGAGTTAGAGTCAGAATCAATATTTGTGATACGAGAGGTGTGCGCACAGTTTGAGAATCCTGTTATGCTTTTTAGCGGAGGTAAAGATTCCATCGTAATGTTTCACTTGGCCCGCAAGGCTTTTTACCCCGCACGGGTTCCTTTTCCGCTAATGCATATCGATACAGGGCACAACTTTCCCGAAACCATTGAGTTTCGCGATTGGCTTGCAAATGAATCTGGTGCAAAGGTCATAGTTGCATCGGTTCAGGAGTCTATTGATAGTGGTAAGGCCGTTGAGGAAACTGGATACAACGCTAGTCGTAACCGATTACAAACCGTAACCCTGCTCGATGCCATAGAGAATAATAAATTCGATTGCGCTATGGGTGGAGGTAGACGTGATGAGGAGAAGGCACGAGCCAAGGAACGTTTCTTCTCGCATCGCGATGAGTTTGGCCAGTGGGATCCCAAGAACCAGCGCCCCGAGCTGTGGAACATCTTTAATGGCCGTAAAAGTATGGGCGAGCATTTTAGGGTTTTCCCCATTAGTAACTGGACCGAGATGGATATTTGGCAGTATATTCTTTTAGAAGATATTGATATCCCAAATCTTTACTTCTCCCATGAGCGTGAGGTTTTTGAGCGCGATGGGGTTATTTACGCCAAAACTCCTTTTATGCAGATTAGAGATACCGAAAAGGTTGAGAAAAGAATTGTTCGTTTCCGTACCATTGGCGATGCCACTTGTACGGGTGCGGTTGAGTCGGAAGCTCATTCGCTTACCGATATAATAAGAGAAGTAGCAGCCATAAGAACCACCGAACGAGGTACACGTGCCGACGATAAGCGGAGCGAGGCAGCTATGGAGGATCGCAAAATTGAGGGTTACTTTTAATCCTAAGCCACACCATTAATTTATTTTTAAATTCCGGAAATCGATTTACTATGGATAAAGCATTTAACGATTCAGCATATCTAGATATGGAACTGCTGCGGTTTACGACCGCTGGTAGCGTTGACGATGGCAAAAGCACATTGATAGGGAGACTCCTATTCGATTCAAAGGCAATATTTCAGGATCAGCTCGAGGAGGTAGAACGCGCCAGTGTTAAAAAGGGCGAGGAGCATGTAAACCTTGCGCTGCTTACCGATGGATTAAGAGCCGAGCGCGAACAGGGAATCACCATAGATGTGGCTTATCGATATTTTCATACTCCCAAGCGCAAGTTTATTATTGCCGATACCCCAGGCCATATCCAGTACACCCGCAATATGGTAACGGGTGCTTCTACAGCCAATGCCGCTGTAATTCTTATTGATGCGCGCCATGGCGTAATTGAGCAAACCATTCGCCATGCCTATATCGCCTCGCTGCTATGCATTCCGCATATCATTGTTTGTGTAAATAAGATGGATTTGGTTGATTTTAGCGAAGAGGTTTTTGATAAAATTCAAAAACGATTTTTAGAATTTGGCTCAAACCTTAACCTTAACGACGTTCGATTTATCCCCATTTCTGCCCTGCATGGCGATAACGTGGTAACTCGATCCAAGCGTATGGACTGGTACGAGGGGCCTACACTTATGTTTTTGCTAGAGAATCTGTACATCAGCAACGACTATAATCAAATTGATGCTCGATTCCCCGTGCAGTACGTTGTTCGTCCTCAGTCCGATGATTTTCATGATTTCAGGGGCTATGCCGGACGTATGGCCAGTGGCACCTTTAGTGTTGGCGATAAGGTTAAAGTAATGCCTTCGGGATTCTCTTCAACCATCGAATCGATTGTTTTCCATAAGGATAAACTCGAAAGCACCAGTGCACCGCAATCGGTGACCATTACCCTGTCCGACGATTTAGATGTGAGCCGCGGATGTATGCTGGTTCCTGCTGAGAATGGTATTAGTTCCAGTCAGGATATTGATTTAATGGTTTGCTGGCTAAGCGACACACCACTAAATCCTTCGGCAAAGTATGCAGTGAAACATACATCGAGCGATGTGCGGTGTATGGTTAAAGATGTAAAATATAAGGTGAACATTAATACCCTTGAAAAGGAGTACAATGATAAGAGTGTAGGCTTAAACGATATAGCTTGTATAAATATTCGAACAACCAAACCCTTGTTTTTCGATTCGTACCGAAAGAATCGTATTACCGGTAGCTTAATAATTATTGATGAGGCTACAAATGTTACGGTTGGTGCTGGTATGATAGTATAGTGCTAGAGCCCCAGCTGGCATATAGCATAATCAATTACCTCCTTATGGTCGAAGGCCAAAGGAGGTAATTCGTTTATGGGGAACCACTCAGCCTCAGCGGCATCGTCGCCTGCGGTGAGTTTGCAGTTGCTCAAAGAGGTAAAACCGTAGTGAACAATTGCTATGTTTCTGCCCCTCGGATCGCGCTCTACAGAATCGAACGTGGCTAGCTGCTTAAGGTCTATACCCGATAGGCCAGTTTCTTCCATTAGTTCACGTTTGGCTGCATCAGCCAGCAGCTCGTCCATCTCGGGAAAGCCTCCCGGTAATGCGTAAGAGCCTTGGTAAGGGTCATTGCCTCTTTTTACAAGTAGAATTTTTAGTGGATTGCCATTTTCCTTAAGGAATACCACCGAATCAACGGTAACCATCATCCGTGGGTAGTCGTAGCAGTATGACATAGCAAAGGCGTTAGAATTATTTGTTATTATTCGTGTCATCGTTGCTAGGTTTACCTTCCCTTTTCCGGAAAGCAATCCACAGCGCAAAGGCTACTATGGCCACAAGTATTACTATTTGAGGTTTTAGCATGCTTTAGGGGTTTGCTGATTTGACCTAAATAGATAGAATTCTTTTAATAACCCTTAGTTTATGCGAGTAACGTATGGTCTCAATGTTATATATTCCCTGCTGATCGATACGATCAATTTTAACGAAACCAGAACTGTGGACAATCCTGTTTTCGGGTAAAATCATTCCCACGTGCACAATATTTCCCTCTTCATCATCAAAAAAGGCTAAATCGCCAACCTGTGTTAAGTTCATGAAATTAACCGTTTCACCCCTAGTAACCTGCTGGCTTGCATCGCGCGGGAGTTTTTCACCAATCATTTTAAAAATAACCTGAATTAAACCCGAACAATCAATCCCGTAGGGAGAACGACCGCCCCATAAATAGGGGGAATTTACAAAAGACTCGGCCATATTGATTAGGTTATCGGAAAGGTTATCGTAGGTTTCAATAGGAACGTTAAATGTTTTGTAGGCCTCGTCGAGTAAACTAAATGTACCGGTATCGCTATTAAAGTTGTAAAGAGTTGAGCCGGGGCAAAGCCTAATGGGGTAATCGCTACTTTTTGGTTTGGCATTGAATAGCCTAGTGGCTACATTCGATATCCCATCGAGCGTGAGTAATCCCATTTGCTCCGCATCGAATAGTTTACATAATTTGGTGTCAATCCAGCCCTCGTAATCGTCGAACGATTGCCGAATGCGTAACCATTCGCGATGCTTCTCAATAATTTCAAAGGTTTCACCAAACAGCAGCTGGCTAACCATTTCGCTTCGCTTAAAGGGTTCTTTACGTAGGGCAGCCAAACTTTGATTTACAACTCCAAACATAGCATATGTACTTTTTTGTAAATGTATCACTTTTACGGCTATTGGTAAAGATTTTGGCCATAAATTAACCGTTTACAGGCTTATCCCATATTTTTGTCGACTCAACAGCTTCTTGTTTGAAAGTTTTGTATAGGTAGAAGATGCAGACAGTAGCAATAATTGCTGCGCCAGCAATTATGAGCGCATAAATCAAATCTGAACCTAAGATTTCTCGTAACGATTCATTGGAATTCTCTGCATATTTGGGCCATAAAATCATTGGAAGGCTAGCCATAAAATTATTGAAAGCATGTATTATGATTGAGAGAGAAAGGCTTTTGGTTTGGGAATAAACCCACCCTATGAATATCCCTAGGAAAAAGGCTGAAACGAATTGCCAGGGATTAAGGTGAACAATTCCGAATAGTGTACTTGATAAAACTATTGCTATAAATGGCGAGTATCGGTTTAGTAAGCCACGTAGAATTATGCCCCTAAAAATCAGTTCTTCGAGTATTGGTGCCAACACCACCAAGGTGATAAATGCGAAAATGTTTCTGGGATTACCTATGCTCTCTTTAAATATTTCCATCATCTCTTCGGACATAGGAATTAGCGACGAGATGGGCAGGGTTAAAGCGTATTGAATTCCAATTGTTCCAAGCAATACTAAGGGAATAACCTTTTTGTTATTTATCGTGAATTTGAATGAGTGGTCTTCAACTTTACTCTTCCAAATTGAGAATACGATCCAAAACGAGAGCCCCATTGCAACAAAATAGTAGATGAATGAGGTAGCTTCGGTTCCCAGAATTTCTTTTAGAAATACAATGGGCGATAGCATAAGCATCACCAATATGATTAATCCCGTAAGACCAATGCTTTGTCCAATGCTTGGGTAATGCTTAGCTTCCATTTTGTCCATTTATTTATGTTTTGTGGTTTGATTATTAATTTCGATCGTCTCAATTACTTTGGCCGAAACGGAGTGAAGCAGGTTAACGTCCTCGTCGGAAATTTGAGCAAGTCGTTCAAGTACCCTTCCATGTACTAATGATGTTTCGGTAATCCCAATAGTATCGAGAATTTTGACTACTCTCTCTTTTAGTGGTTTGTATCCAGCATTGTCAATACCCGATGCAGTTGCTGGTTCGGTTATGGAGCCAATATCACAGAGGGAGTAGGCAAATACCATAACCGCTTGAGCCAGATTTAGCGAAGGGTAGGGTTGGGGTAGTGGGATGGAGGTTACCACGTCGCACAGAGCCATATCGCTGTTCGATAACCCCGACTCCTCGCCACCAAACACTATGGCCAGTGAGTTAACCGAACCTTTTTTTTCCTCGATAAACGATTTCAGATCATGGCTCGATATTATATCCTGCTTTACCCAGCGTTGCTTAGCCGATGTGGCTACAGCAAAGTCTATACCTTCCAATGCGCTGAATAGAGAGTCGAACTCCTTGGCCTTACCTAGAATGTCGTGTGAGCCGTGAGCAAGCATAAGTGCTTTGTCGCATCCGTAGTCGCAGGGTTTTACTAGCCTTAGCTCATCAAACCCCATAGTTTTTATTGCCCGTGCGGCTGCCCCTACATTTTCGGGAACGGCTGGTTCAACTAGAATAAATGATATGTGCATATTGCTGATCACTAAAAAGTAAATTGAGCTGATTGGTGATAATTCAATCAGCTCAATCTACATTAAACCTGTTATATCAAAAAATTACTTATTAAGAGCTGTAACTGCATTTTCGGCTGCATTTAGCGTGGGCTCAATGGATAGTGGTGCACCAACTGCACCTTTCATCCAAAGTTGTGGTATAATGCTACCCTGCTCAAATATGCGCTGAATTTCATGGGCAAAATGTTTATCGGCTATATGCTGCTCAAGTTGGAACTGTATGAGATGTCCAATAGGATAAGCCGATAGATAAAGTGGATTGCTTATCATATGGCTGTACACAGCCAATATTGGCTCGTCGGTGCTGCCAAAAACATCAGCATAGTACTTATTCCAAATGTCCTTTGCAATGGTTATAGTTGCCTCTTTTAGCTGAGCTGGAGTGGCATTGGGGTTTTCGTATAACCACCTCCAAAGGTTTATATCAACAAGCGATACGCCCATAATTTCGTAGCATTGCCATAGATTGTCAAGTGCCAACAGGTGATTTTTTTCTGGATTGTTGTCTTTAATGCCCAACACATCCAAGTCGCGCTTTTGGAATATAAAGGCTAGTGCCTCGGTAAATGCAGTGTTAGGAACACCATTAAGGGTGTAATAATCTACATCATGCAGGGTGATGGTTTGCTCAACGGTATGTCCAAACTCATGCATGGCGATGTTAAACCCTTTGTAGTCCATCCCGTTTTCGCCAATCCGTGTGCGGAGAAGTGCGTTATCTTCGCGCATAGCGGCACCCCAGGCGTGACCCGCACCACGGCTACCTTCAACGGCAATTTTCGATTGGAAAAACTTTGCCTTTTCCTTACTCCAACCCAAAGAGGTGAGGATGTTTGTTATTTCGTTTTGATAAGCCTCAGCCGATGTGAATCGCTTGGCAACCGCCTTGTCAAGCACCTCGGCAGGTATGCTACTACGCGACTTGAAACCGTCGTACCAAATATCGAATGGCTCAAGTGGGCGTCCTAGCCTTTGGCTTATTAGTTTACCTACCTCACGTACCTCTTTGGATGAAACCAAATCGATGAAAAGTTTTTCCACATCTTCAACGGGTATTTCGTATGTCGATTCGAAACGACGTTGAATAAAAGTGGGCATATTGGGGTAAAAGGCATCCATATCCTCAATGGCTTTAAATAGGTTTAGCAGATGTTGATACCTAGTGTTAGGCTCGGCTGTGGCATCAACCTTTTTATCTTCTTTATAAACCTCATTGCTTATTGGATTCCAGGTATACTCGTTGTTGCTGATAACATTCTGAGGGATAGATTGGTCGATAATGCGTTGCATAACTTGGTATACCATCTTTTGTTTTTCTAGTCCACTTTCGGTGTTGGCGTACTGCGATTTAATCTCATCGCGCAATCCCCAGTGGGTAATAAGCTTCATTCCATCAGGGAAAAGTTGTTCTCCCTTCTCGTTGCGCAGATTTCCCATGAATACGTTGTAATCATCAATATAGGCATCAGCGTTGGTGCTGATACGCGAGTAGTTTTGCTGTAGCTCGGCCGGTACCCGGGAGGTGAACCTATCGCCCATGCGCGCAAAAGCCCACTCTTGGCGGGTCCAGTTGGGGCCAAGTTCAGTTTTCTCGTTCAGGCTGTAAAATGGGAAGTTTAGCGCGGTAACAAAAGCAATTTTGCTGGTATATAAATCCTCCGAGAGGTGAGCCGATGCACTAAATCCGCCAAACATCATGTCGATTTGGGTAATTGGACCCATATCGAGATGCAGTGGGCGCATCAAATCCTTATTTATTTTTAAGAAGTTGCCGTTTAGAACTTCAAATCCGTAGGAAAGCTTATTGAAAAGGGTTTCCAACTCTGCGGCATCGGCAACAAACCTTTCCTCGCAAAAAGTATTGAACTCGTCGAAGGTACCATCGGAAGTGCGCCAAAGGTTGGCTACTTGGTTAACACCGCTCTCAATCCGAAATTTTTGGCTGTCGCCAAACTTCTCGAGCATCGCCTTTTGGGTTTGTTCAACTTGAGCCTGGGTGATTGGGCTTCCCTCAACACCCTTCTCTTTCTGGGTGCAATTTGTCATAGTAAGTAGAATAGGGATGGTTAGTAATAGAACAATACGTTTCATAATGTTTTATTTTAAAGGTTATGTGTGGAGTGTACTTGACAAAGATATTGAATTGACCCCTAATTTTCTATGTTAGATGTCAGGGATTCTTCCATAAGCAGGTCGTATAGTTTCATCATTTTGCTCGTTGTTTCTGGTATTGGAGCAAATACGTGGTCGGTAATTTTTGCGATTGGTAGTACTTTCGAAGAGGTTCCGGTTATAAATGCTCCATCCATTTCGGTTATTTCCGATGTGTGAATTGGACGTTCTTCTATCGGGATGTTATTATTAAGGGCAAGTTTTATCACCATTTGCCTTGTAAAACCCTGAAGTACCTGTTGGGCAGGTGGGGTTACAAGCTTGTTGCCAAATACTGCAAAAAAGTTAGAACGGCTGCCCTCGGTAATAAATCCCTGGGCGTTCACCAGTAACATTTCATGGGTTTGCGACATACAGAGGGCTTTATCAGCAGAGCCCCTTAGGAGTGGGTTTTCGAGCTTTACATTGGGGTTGTGGCGTTCAATGGGGAGTAGTTCAACCCTAATGCCTTTTTGGTATACCTCGTTACTTGGGTAATGGCTTTCAATAAAAAAAGCGTAAAGTTCCTGCTGAGTATTTTGGCAGTAGAAATTAAGTTTCAGGTTTTTCTCTTTTACGTAGTTGGCCTTTAGTAGTTTGAGTATGTTTGACCTGATGTTGTTGATATCAAGGCAATCGAGTTGCGAAAGCATTACCGATTTGTGTAATCTGTCCAAATGCTCGTTCAAGAAAAGCCCTTTTCCGTTGATAACTCTAATTACTTCGTAAAATACTTTGGTGGTGTCGGGTAGGTCAATGGTAAGGTTATCTGTTTTTTCAATGCGCCCATTGTGTATAAAGTATTTCTCAGTATTGCTAATGTTTATTTTCATAATTGATGGAGTTTAATATCAAAAAAGCATAGAAAAAATCTATGCTTAAGGTAGTTGTCAATTATAATCTACAGATTAAGCCAGATCTATTCTTCCTTTTTTAATGTTTCGGTATACTCTTTTAAAATGCTTTTCATAAGCGGGTGGTAATACTGGTTGAAAAACTTGGCTCGATTTGTTGATTCAAATCGGTTTATAAAATGGTTCATCGATTTCCCTCCAAGAAGTTTTGCAGTCCACAATTTGGATGGATTCTCGGCAAAATCGCCACAGAAATAAAATGACCTGCCCGAAGTATTCCCTTCAATTATTGCAGGAAATGTAGGGGTTAAGCCTAGTCGTTTTAACTTTTCTTCACCTTCGGGGGTAACATCAAGCATAAACTGGGAGTGAACAGTATTGCTTCCCGGATCAATTATCTCAAACCAGTGCTCATAGGCAATTTGACTAGCAATACCAAAACGTTCCACTGCCTCTGTGTTGGAATGGATTGTTGGCAAGCTATTAGCCAGATGCTCCCCCTCAACCAGTACATCAATAAGGCCGTCGTTGTTAATGAGCACAATGCCTTGCTTGCCCTCAGGCCAAGTACCCAGATGTTGCGATTCGAATAAATTTTTCATCCATACGGGTGGGCCACTGGGAGAGGTTATATTGAGGGTTGAATAGAATTTGCCGGCCCATCCCTTCCAGTTAATACCAAAAAGTTCTTCGGTTTTTATTCTTACCAAGGCGTTAGTTGGGGTACTGAACATATTGTACTCGGCAATTACGAGCTTGTTTTTATCAAGCATACTCTTCATGAGCAGATAATCGTTCTGATTTAATCCACCATATACTTTTTGCGATCGCACAGGCTTTGCTTTGCCCTTGTACCACTCAAATGACTGAACTCCGTAACAATCGACATAGTAGGCCACATCATATCTACTGGCATATTCATCAACCTCATTGATGCGAATACTTCTGAAATCGAATGCTTCCGTTTTTAAATCGATGGGGAAAAATCCAAAGTAATCGGTTTTGTTCGAGTACGATTTGCCGTTGGGTTGAACAAACCGGTTGTGGTTAAGTATCCATACAAAGGATTTATGTTCAGGCCTATCGAGCTGGGTTACTGATTTGTCAAGAATATACACGTTAAGTTCTTGTCGAGTTTTAAACCTCCAGCCCAAATGGAGTATTAAAACAATCAAAAGGATAGTTATTATAAGGTAGAGCGAGATGTATAAAACTTTTTTCATCGAACCTATTTTTTCAATGGGTTGAGTATACTTTAAAATAGTACCGAAATTTACGAATATTTATTTATAATCTGCAATAATATTAATATGCCATAGGGAATGGTTTTTCTGCTTAAACAATACGAGACAATGATTATTTGCTTGTGATAGCATGGGGTGGGGGTACTCGCTTATTCCACAAATTGGGGATTAAAAATGCATTTATAGCATTTGGGGTAGTTGTGATGGTTTGGCTATAATTTTTATTTAGCAGGAATATAGCGTGTTACTTCAAGAGAGATGTTTTTGGCACAATTTTTATGTTAATAGTAACAGTGTTCCCCAACAACACGTTTTATATAAAGGCTGCAAACACCAGCAGTCGGGTTGCCCAGGTTCTCCAATGTCAGCCAAGCATGTTTGTCCAACCTATTTAGTCCCAGATTCACTTCGAATCTGGGCAACCTTTTTTATGGGGGTGGGTTGCTGCGCTACTTTTTGATAACTTTCTCGTAAAACGAAACGATAAGTCTTCTCTCTGAGTATGTTGGAATGATATCTATGGGTTGATTTCCAATGTATTGTCTGAAGTGTATTCTTTTTGATTTTATAAATTGCTCGAACAGTTCGTTTGGAATTATGTATATCTGCTTTGTTCTTTCCTGGGTATTGAGTATGATATCCGAAGTGTATGTGTTGGTTATCTCAATATCTTCTTGCTCATCCCCATTATTTTCAGGTTTCTCCTTACTTACTCTGTCCTCATGATGTGCTTTTGCGGTTACAAACTGCTTTGTGTTTTGCGAGTTAGGAGTTAGCTTGGTGATTTTACCATCAATATCTATGTAAAGCAATGAATCTGGAGGGTCAGCAAGCTGATCGTATTCATGCGTTATGGAAAGCATTACGGTTTTGGAACCGTTATCCGATATTCTACTAAAATGCTCGGACGCTACTGAAGTGTAATGAGACATACTATTGCCTAGCAAGCCCCTTTGCTGTATATAGGCATCCAACTTTAACTCGAGCCTAAGCGTATGTTCCAGCTTGTACTTATCGTAGTTGAATTGTAGTAACGATGAGCATGACCCTAGCAGAACTATGGCCAGCAAAAGCCTAACTATTTTCATAAGGTAGTATTAAATGCACCTAACATCAACGTAAAAGTTGATGTAGGGAATTGTTTAAAAGGTTAGCTCTATGCGAACGACTTCAAACAATCCTCGATGCTATTACGAATATCGAAAACGGTTTGCAGCTGCAACAGCTGCACCAAGGCCATTACCTCGTGCGAGATATTGCATAATTTAAGCTGGGCATTATTCCCTTTGGCTGCTCTAAGCACCGACAGGAGCGATCCAAACCCAGAACTATCAATATAATCAACTCCGCCCAAGTCAATAATTAGCTTCATATCGGGCTGATCGAAAAGTTTTGCAACTTCAACTTTAAACTTTTGCGAAATCGCAGCGTTTAGCTTGTTTTCTGCCTCTAGCGAGACAATAAGCACATCGTTTAGTTTTTCTACCTTTACCATAGGGCAATGTCTGTTTATGTTTTAGTAATAATATCGTTCAGCTCTTCAAGTGCTTCTTTGCTTACTTTGTTAAATGTTTCAATCAATCCTTTGGCTTTTTTCTCCGCATCATTGGTCTTGGCATGCTCTTCCAACTGCTTCATTTTAACTGCCAAATTGCTCATACCTAGAGTAGATACGCTACCCTTAATCTTGTGGGCAAGTTTTGCTAGGGGTTCGTAATCCTTCTTTTCCAGAAGCACATCGAGCTGTAGCGAAAAGTTGTCAACTTGTTTGGTGAACATATGAACTAAATCCTGTATCAACGCTTGGCTACCGGCTGAAATCTCATCGAGTTTAGCTTTATCAATATGCCTGTACATCCGTTAATGTTTTTATATGGGTTTAGCATCTTTTTTACAAATATAGCAATAATCGAGTTATTGTGCATCAAAACTTATATTAACTAAATAAGAAATATCTGCTGCAAAACAACATCCCATCTACAACTTTTGTATCGGCTCAAATTGGCAATTATCAAAATTTGCCTTAGGTTTGTACAACTATATAAACATAATCAACATTCAAGTTAATACAGATACAGCAATGAAAAATACACCGTTCACAAAATTTCACATTGAGTTGGGAGCCAAAATGGTTCCCTTTGCAGGATACGATATGCCCATTGAGTTCACAGGGATTACTGACGAGCACGTTACAGTACGCGAAAAAGTTGGCGTTTTTGATGTTTCGCACATGGGTGAAGTTTGGGTAAAAGGCCCCAACGCTTTAAATTTTATCCAGTACGTAACATCAAATGATGCAGCGGCGCTCACCAACGGTAAGGTACAGTACTCTTGCTTCCCCAATGGTAAGGGGGGGGTTGTTGATGACCTATTAGTATATCGTGTTGATGTTGAGACTTACTTACTGGTAATAAATGCAGCGAACATCGATAAGGACTGGGAATGGCTTTGCAGCCATGCATCAAAGTTCAACCTTACACCGGGCAAAGAGCTATACAATGCATCCGATGAGATTGCCCAGCTAGCAGTACAAGGTCCATTGGCGCTTAAGGCAATGCAGAAACTTACCAGCGAACCCGTTGAGGATATGGAGTATTACACCTTTAAAAAGCTTGAATTTGCTGGGGTAAAAGATGTAATTTTCTCAACCACCGGATACACAGGTGCCGGTGGATGCGAAATTTACTGTGCCAACGACGATGCAGAAAAAATCTGGAAAGCTGTGTTTGAAGCGGGTGAAGAGTTTGGAATTAAGCCCATTGGCCTTGGTGCCCGCGATACGTTACGCCTTGAAATGGGTTTTTGCCTTTACGGCAATGACATAAACGACAGCACATCTCCTCTTGAGGCTGGTTTGGGTTGGATTACCAAATTTGTCGATCACAAAGATTTTATCGATAAGCAGTATATGCTCGAACTAAAAGCCAATGGCTTAAAGCGAAAACTAGTTGGTTTCGAAATGATTGACCGAGGTATTCCCCGCCAGCATTACGAGATTGTTGATGAGCAGGGTGAGATAATTGGTGAGGTGACATCGGGTACTATGTCGCCTATGATGAAGGTTGGTATCGGAATGGGCTATGTGCTTAAGTCTTTTGCCAAG
>DDWD01000030.1:3745-6559 GCA_002345825.1 Bacteroidales bacterium UBA2295 | reverse complement strand
GTCCGATTTATAGGGGGTCAAACCAGGGCGTAACAACGCAGCACTCCTCCAGTGCCCCCGCTGCAATCCACTCACCCCTCGAGTTCTACAAGTACACGCTGAAGGCCGGGGAGGGGGGAGCGTTTGGAGTTTTGCGTTCTACGTTCTACGTTTTTCGTTTTACTGAAGGTTTTGTTATTGCCTATTTTTTTTACTAATAGCTAATTTCTTTAGCGCCTTTGCGCCTTTGCGTTGAAACAAATTACACAAACACCCTATCCAATACCTCCTTAATGCGTTGCATATCTTCCTGGGTCATATTGGAGCCGGAGGGAAGGCAGAGGCCTTGGTCAAAGAGTTTTTCTGAGGTGCCGTTGCCAAAAAATGGTGCGTACTCAAAAACGGGTTGTAGATGCATGGGTTTCCAGAGTGGGCGGGATTCGATATTTTCTTGATCAAGGGCTAAGCGTAGCTGTTCTCTTGTTAACCCTTTGTTTTGGGCAGGGTCTATTAGAACGGCGGTAAGCCAACGGTTCGAGACTGAACCTTCTGCCTCTGGCTGCAGAACTATATTGTATCCTTTAGCATTATTTACATCTTGAAAGTACTTATTGTACCATTGGTAAACAGCACGACGTTGTTTAACTCTTTCGGGTAAAACCTCCATTTGCCCTCTACCAACACCAGCAATAATGTTGCTCATACGGTAGTTGTAGCCAATATGGCTATGTTGATAATGGGGTGCATTATCTCTTGCTTGTGTGGCTAAAAACCGGGCTTTTTTTATTAATCCCTCATCGTTTGATAGCAAAGCTCCGCCACCACTAGTAGTTATTATCTTGTTCCCATTAAACGATAGAATGGAAAACTTACCAAATGTTCCAGTTTGTTTGCCCTTGTATGTTGAACCCAATGATTCTGCAGCATCCTCAATAACAGGAATGCCATATTTTTTGGCAATAGCCATTATCTCGTCCATCTTGGCTGGCATACCGTATAGGTGAACAGGGATAATTGCTTTAGGTTTTTTTGAACCTAACTTACCTTTTCCTTTAATTTCAATATCACCTGACAAGCAGGCCTTAATAGCCTTTTCAAGTTGCACAGGACACATATTCCAGGTTTCTTCTTCCGAATCTACAAAAACTGGTATAGCACCTTGGTAAGTAATTGGATTTGCTGATGCCGAGAAGGTAAAGCTCTGGCAAATAACCAAATCATCCTGCTTAACATCCGAAAGGATTAATGCAAGATGCAGCGCACCCGTTCCCGCGCTAAGTGCAGCAGCATGTTTTGCTCCAGTAAATTGGCATAAATCTTTCTCAAAATTATCCACATTAGGCCCTAGTGGTGCTACCCAGTTAGTGTCAAATGCTTCGTTAACATATTTTTGCTCTGTGCCGCCCATATGGGGGGAGGAGAGGTAAAGTTTTGATGTTGACATATTGATTGTTTGTAATAATTACTGTATGTTAAGACGATGTAAAAGGTTTATCAAAAATCGGATAATTAGTTGACTCGGGCTTTAGCCTGCCCATATCGCCTGCCTGTCGTCAGACCATAGCCGATAAGCTAAGCAGTTTTTTTCCAACTAACATAGGGACTTTGAGCTCATTGTATTCTTATTTTACTTTCTCCTTGATGAGAAAGTAACAAAGAATCAAGGCAAAACAATGCTGCCACCCGCCCTGCCAAATCGTAAGCCCCATAGCGACGTAAGCGATTTGTAACGCAGCGAGCGGAATCCTTATTCAAAGCAACAACGGTTTGCAAAGTTTTCTGATTCTAAATGAATTATTCCAATGCGTTTCAAATCGAACGCAAGCGCCCTCGCATATGGAGGCTAAAGATTCGGCATTCCCTCCAACGCCCCCGCCCGTTTTGCCTTCCCACCGCACTTCGCTCATAGAAGGCTTCTAGCGTTCTCAAGTCTATTCCACCTTGACTTTATTTCTCTTTCAGATTGCGCCCTAAAAAAAAGGGGATATATCGCAATGGTCTGAAAACCAAACATAAATATCGTTAATTTGACAGCTATGGTTGTCAGACAGGCTGAAACCCATTGTTCTACTATCATATTAACCCACAGCTGCACTTCGGCAGGCTCACTTCTGCAAGCTCAGCGCAGGCAGCCTAGCACTCAGGGCATCGCAGCTAAGCAACCAGCCCCTGGTAATTGACAAAATGTATTTTTAAAATCTTGATTCTATGTCCCGCTAGGGACAAAATATTGGTAATAATTGAAACTCACATATGTTTTACCGTGCCGTTAGGTACGGAATATTCTGTACCTAACGGCACAGATTTATTCGTATGTCATTATTTTCTACCAATATTCTGTCCCTAACGGGACAAGTATGTAAATACGTTTACGCTGGTTAGTTATGCTGTTAGTTTTTGTCAATCAACCCCCTATTATTTAAAAGTCTAATTCATTAAAGTTTTAACCATCTCAGGAAACAAAAGTATCTTTTTAGCATTTCGCTTCTCAAAAAGTAGATGCTCAAAGTCTTTCACTTTATGATTTAAATCGACCTTTGTAAGATGTTTTTCAAGGGCATCCTTTAATTCACTCATATTCTTAATGCCCAACTTTTGTTGTAGAAAACCAAAATCGGGGAGTGTTTGCCCAAGGAGAAATATAACATCGTAAAAGTCTCTACCTTTTGAACGATTGAGAAGTGCCGATATCTTCATAGCACAAAGAACCTCATCGGGTGGTACAGGGATACCAAAGAAAAATCCACAGGCCTGTATAGTGGCAAGTTTTGAATCGTACTGGTAATTTTGATTCTCTGCTTCAATCTTTATAAGAAAACGTTCCTCTCTATGTCC
>DDWD01000030.1:0-3641 GCA_002345825.1 Bacteroidales bacterium UBA2295 | reverse complement strand
TCTAGCGATAGATTTTTGCAGTCGAAATCCAAATCCTCAGAAAAACGATCGATACCCTTTACCAAACGGAGATTGGTGCCGCCTATAAATGCAATTTTTTGAATGTATTTTGATGTGGAAAGGTAGTCAAGTATTAAAAGTAGAATATACTCCTTAATCAGGTATTTTCGATGCGCAGGATTCTCCTTGAGGTAGGGAGGAAAAAATGAAAATATTTGTTCTTTATTTATCATTGTTTATGCTTTTTGTAATGCCATCAACAATGTTTATTAATCGTTTGTTATTGAATTTTGTCGCGTAGTTTTGCAACCGTTCAATGCTAATTAGTTCTTCTAAAAGTCCCTCATCAATTCGTAAGGCTTGAAAATCTTGCTGGGTTATATAGTAAGGGTTAAGGTAAAGAAGATCGAGTAGAGCCTTTTCTGGCTGCGCCATTAGCATATATAAACCCTTTTCGTAAGGCTTTACCTCAAACCCAAACATAAGAGAGGCTAGGATATTTTGATATGTATAAGTTCCGAAGGTGTTTTCGAACTGTGCTGTTTTAAGGCTTGTTACGCTTGTGATTTGAATAACGGCCTCGGGGATTAAACCATAAAAGGCGAGGGCTGAATGGGTGCTTATATACGATGGATTATACATTCTGTTGGCAAAGTACATGTAATAAAATGATTCCTGCTTGTACTCAGGGAATGTATATAGGCCGTTTTTTAGCTTTATGATATACCCTTTTTTTGACCAGTTGGTTAGATTGTTCTTGTTAAAAGCAGGGTACAAAGCGTATATCTGGTGGGTACTAAAGCATACTAATGGAAAAAATTGAGCCTTAAAATTATTGTAGTTCATTCCCTTTTTTATACAAATATAGGGAAAAATAGAAACGAAGTGATTTTGTACTTAAATATTTTCAAAAATTATCTACAATTGAGCCAAGTGGTGCCACCCAGTTGGTGTCAAGTGCTTCGTTTACATATTTTTGCTCTGTACCGCCCATGTGGGGGGAGGAGAAGTAGAGTTTAGAATTTAGACTCATTAATCTTAAAGTGTTGATATCTGAAGTATTTGTTATTGTTTTAAATAGTCTGCTTCATTTTTGTAGGTGTGAAGTTACGTTGAGTTTTATTTCGAATTTTTTAGGGTTATAAGCATAAAAATAAATAGTACAAAAATCTATTTGCAACATACATATAATAATTAGAAGGGTCTTTATACAAGTTATGAGGCGTCAACGGGTTTGTTGGAAATGCTGCAATTACAAATTTTGATCTGTGCCAACCTTATAGGGGAGGTGGAGTAGAATTAAGGGAATATGTTGCCCCTTTAAACAAGTGGTTTTAGTCTATTTCTGTTATAAAGTTAGAAATTCATTTTCACTATTTAAAACAATCGGTTCAATGTCTACATCCCTTAAGAAAATATATGGTTTGTCATAATGATAGTATTGATTGTGGTCAATTGTTCCTATGCCATTTTTTAACAGTAAAATTGTATCTTCAATTAGGTTAAACCCAACTTTTGACATTACTCCTGTGTATGCCATATGCCGTATGTTGACCTCAGTAATTTTAAGATGTCCTTCAGAATCTTCCTTTAAATCAACACTTAGTATACCGTGGGCTGGGGTGTTAGTTTTATTACTAACATATTGTATACATTCATTACTGAATTCTAGGATTCTATCTTCGTTAATAAACCTCCCGAAAGATGTATTTCCGGTTACTTTTGATGGTGCTATATTGGCCATTACATACTCTGCACATTCTAGTGACGCTCCTTTAATATACTTTCCATCATAGTACAACATTTGCGTAGCGAGGTGTCGGCCAGTAAGAAGTTCACTTACAGTAAACTCGTAAATATCTTTGTTTATAAAAAGCCAAGACTTATAATTTTCAATATTGTCTATTCTCAACGAGCCTAAGCCACCAGAACCTTTTGTAGCTCGAATCCAACAAGGGAAGCCAATTTCTTTTTCAATTTCATTAATACAAGGATTATCCTGAGTTACTTTTATTGTTTTAGGTATAAATTTAGTCCCTTTTAATAAGTCAGCCATTATTGATTTATCCATTAACGATCTTGCTAAATTAAGCGGGGGGATGAAAGTTGGACAAGGAAATTTCTTGTATTGCTCAAAATATTGCCCCCAACCCACAACCTCCTCTTCTGGTTGAACAAAAGCCATATCGATAGATTCACTTATAACAAGTTTCTCAATAAAGGACCAGTACGATGAGTCATTCATCCTTGGTGCAAGGTAACCTTTGTCAATTAAATTGGGAATAAAAAAGCCCAAAGCTTTTGGATTAGCATCAACACCAATAATCCTGTAGTTATTGCTAATAGCCTTAATTGATTTGGCTATTGATCTTGGAGTGGGGCCTCCTATGCCTGTGACTAGTATTGTTTTCATAATTAGATTTTGAATCTCATATTAAAGTGAAAGGAATGTGATTTACCTATATAGTATCTTCTTCATTAAGAATGAATTATGTTTACTGGTTTGAAATTTGAAAAATCCGTATTTATTATAAAGGCTAATTGCAGGTTTTGCATTCTCATTCACTTCTAAAAGCACAATATCTTTATTATGTTCAATTGATTCTTCAATGCAAATTTCTAGTAATTTACCTCCAATTTTTCTCCCTTGAAATTCGGGAGAAATAACATTTAGAGTTATAAATGCTGAATTAGCGTTTGTATCATATAAATATACAGCTAAAAGGCCTATTAGATTTTTCTTAGACCATACAGATATTAGTGTGGCCAGATTAAATAATTTATTAATATAATCATCAATGTTAACTCTACTTGAAAGAGAGGATGTTAAAATATTGTCGCTGTATTCTATGAAATTATGAAGTATTTGAGGATTTATTTCTTTCGGTTTGAAAAGCTTTACTTTTATATTTTCTTTATTATCAAGAATGAAACCAGAATCATACATTTCCTGTCTTCTTGTCTCTTTTAAGTTTTTCATTGCTAATGTAGGATTCTCAATAACACCTGATTTTGAAACTACACTTAAAAATGTTTTAGTGATGATTTTTAGGTCAAGTAATATACTTTTATTATTAACATAGTATAGGTCTAAATTTAGCCTTTTCTCCCAAGAAAGATTATTTCGCCCATTGATTTGAGCATAGCCTGTCAAACCGGGTTTGACATTATGCCTAGTTTCTTCTTCAAAAGAATAATATGGTAAATATTTTACTAATAATGGTCTCGGCCCAACTAAACTCATTTCACCCTTTAGTATATTAAATAGCTCTGGAAGTTCATCAAGGCTATAAGCACGAAGTTTGCGACCAAATGAGGTTAACCTTTTTTCTTCTGAAAGTAATTTGTTAGAATTGTCCATTTCATTAGACATTGTTCTGAACTTATACATTTTAAATAGTACCCTATTTTTCCCTGGTCTGATTTGAGTGAATAGAATTGGTTTGCCATGCTTTATTCTTACAAGTAGAGCAATAATTAAAATGAAAGGCATTAGTATTATTATTGATCCTAGAGATATTGCAATGTCGATTATTCGTTTAAAAATCAAATACATATAGAGTTAATGATTGATTATAAATTCATTAATAATATAGGGCTTTTTTCCAGATTTTAAAGGGGGAATGCTATTAACAAAATCA
>DDWD01000224.1 GCA_002345825.1 Bacteroidales bacterium UBA2295 | reverse complement strand
AGCCTGATGTTGCAATCCTGTAGCACGTTTTTGTCCTTTTCTCTAGATACATCAAAGTCTTCAATGACCTCGAAATCCATATTGTCTTTTGCCCGGGTAACGAACCAGTTGCCCATGCTGTCCAACTTGTTCCACCATGCAAAATCATAGTACCCCATATCGAAAACCAGTATGCTGTCTGAGGGCATTTGCATGCTTTGGGCCGCTTTGATGTCGGCTACTTTCCCATGGGTAAGATCGGCAAAAGCAGGAAGGCAACCGTCATAATCAAGCAGCAGGTGCAATTTTACTGCGCCCTTTCGGGTACGGAATTTTGCCCAGTCGTACAGGGACAGGGAAAGAGAAATGATGCTGGCATCCAAAAGGTATACCTTTCGTTTGATTTGATGCAAGGCTGGTTTTGCAAATTTAGTTTGCGCCCGCAGGTAGTTGGCCAAGGCGTAGTAAAACTCCTCAAATACTGCGCTTGTCCGATGCTCGTTGATGTACGAGATGGATGATTTGGAAGGGGCTTTAGAACATCCCAAGTGAACAATATTACCCGTAATGCTGCGCAAGCCATTGGAAATGTCCCGAACGGAATTTGCATGGCCTAGGTGGCAAAATATCATGCTTACTAAATGGGTCCAGCTGTCAATACCTTTGCTAAACTTGTTGCTGTCGTACTTTTTTACAATATCTAAAAATATGTCGCGGGGCAGCAGGCTCGTAATTTGAGAGAAAAGTGATAACTTTACCATGGGAGTTGGTTTTTGTGGTTATTGTAAAATTACCCTTTACAGGGTAATCTCCAACTCCTCTTTTTCTATTCAAATTTATTTTGGACGGATGTGAAATATTATACGGATGAAAATGCGGTTAAACTTTGATACTACAACTTTTGTGGCTTAAGTTTAAAAACCAAATGCCTATTCACTTTAAAAAAACAATCTATGTACCCGTTTTAAACATTTGTTTCTTTTGTATTGTTATATAACAAACAAATACCTATTTTTGCTGCAAACGACAACATTATGAATAAAAGTTCCATAAAAACCAAGCAAAAGATACTTGCCACAGCCACTGAGCTGTTTTTAAAAAAGGGGGTCGACCGGGTTGGTGTTCGTGAGATTGCCACCCAAGCTGGTATTAACCTTTCGCTTATGAATTATTACTTTCAATCGAAAGAAAAGCTTTTTGAAACAATTTTTGACACGCTGGTGAAGGATAGAGCGGTTGCCATAAGAGAAGTGTTGGAGGCTAATATCCCTATTGAGAAGAAAATACGTGATTATACCTATACCTACATTGACATATTGCTGGAAAAACCAATCCTAGTATCATTCGTCTTATCTGTAATACATCGAAACCCCGAAAAAATTAAAACGATGGGTTCAATTCTGGCTCTTTACAACTCTGAAAAATTTTGTGAGCAGCTAGCTAAAGAAGCTCAAGTTGGAAAAGTAAAAGAGGTAAACCCTGAGCAACTTTACATAAGCATTATTTCTCTTATACTGTTCCCATTTGCTATCAAAGATCTTATAATCGACAGAAATTCCTTTAATCCTGATGAGTACGTCGAATTTATAAAAGCACGAAAAGAACATATTAGTGAAATGGTGGTTAGCTACCTTAAGGTATAAAGCTAAGCAGCAGCCGTGAATTTATGTGCTTTTACTACTCCATAAATACTAAGAAACCCGATGATATTATTAAATCGGGACTGATAAGCAGAGATAAGCTTGTTGATTTTCCGAAAAAGCTTGTTGTAAATGGGTTTGAGCACCCTTTTATGCCTGTGATAACAAATAATTGCATTGGGGAGGCTGAACATTTCCAATGGGGATTTATACCCAACAGTATCAATAAAAAAAACAAAGCCGAGAGCTTTACTGATCGATACAACACTCTAAATGCTAAAAGCGAAACGGTAATCAATAGCAGAACCTTTGGCGATGCAATCGATAATCAGCGATGCTTAGTATTAGCATCCGGTTTCTTTGAATGGCAACATGTTGGCAAGCAAAAAATCCCTTACTACATTTCTCTTTCTAACGAGAGTCTCTTTGCCTTTGCAGGCATTTGGGATAGCTGGAGCGATGAGCAAGGGCAGCAGCATTTTACCTACTCAATCCTAACCACGCAGGCCAACGAACTGATGAGCCAGATACATAACACCAAGAAACGAATGCCCATCATTTTACCTTTCGACCAACTTGGCCTTTGGCTATCGTCAAAAATCAACAAAAATAATTTTAACCACTATTTAAAGGATCTTCAATACCCAGAGCTAAAAGCCCACACCATTAAACCGTTCGTTACTAGTCTTGATCATGAGATGGATCATGAAATACTGGAACCCTTTGACTATGGCACTTTAACTGAATGCAGGAGTAATAATGAGAATCAACTGTCATTTGAATTCTAAGGCGCTTATTGTCAATTCTAGAGTGCAAGCCCAATTCATAACTCGCTAGTGCTGGGTACTCAATCAATAAATCCACAACTTTTCATACCTTTGCGGCATATTTTTATATCGATATGCGTATAGATATCATTACCGTTCTGCCCGAAATACTTGAGAGTCC
>DDWD01000142.1 GCA_002345825.1 Bacteroidales bacterium UBA2295 | reverse complement strand
CTTACAAAGAGAGAGCCGATATCCCTGTATATCACGAAGAGGTAAAAGCATACGAAGTGATTGACCACGATGGATCCCACCTAGCAGTACTATTTATCGATCCCCATCCAAGGGCTAGCAAGCGCGGCGGTGCATGGTGTGGAACATACCGTAGTGGTAGCTATAAGGATGGCGAAAAAATAACTCCTGTTGTAACCATCGTAACCAATTTCTCTCGCCCTGTTGGCAATAAGCCCGCCATGCTAAGCTGGGACGAGGCCGAAACCTTCTTCCATGAATTTGGCCATGCACTTCACAATTTCTTTGCTGATGGGCATTACGACCGCACCAGCCGGAGCGTTCCACGCGATTACGTTGAACTACCGTCGCAAATTATGGAGAATTGGGCTGGCGAACCCGAAGTACTTAAGGTTTACGCCAAGCACTACGAAACGGGCGAACCAATTCCCGATGCAATTATTGAGAAGATGCAGAAAAGCAGCAAGTTTAACCAAGGATTCATTAACGTGGAGTATACTGCTGCTGCATACCTTGATATGGCCTGGCACACATCCGATGTAACCAAAGATACCGATGTGAATGAATTTGAGAAGGCAACAATGAGCAAACTTGGTCTTATTGACGAGATTGTACCTCGCTACCGCACAGCTAACTTTGGACATATTTTCGGTGGTGGTTATGCAGCGGGCTACTACGTTTACCTTTGGGCTGGACAACTTGATGCTGATGCTTTTGAGGCATTTAAGGAAACCGGAGACCTGTTTAATCAGGAACTAGCCGCTAAATTCCGCAAGCATTGCCTTGCCGAAAACGCTATGGGCGAAGGTATGGAGCAATACATTAAATTCCGTGGAAAAGCACCTTCAATTGATCCGCTACTACGTCAACGAGGCTTAAAGTAACACATTGAATCATATTCAAATAAAAAAAGGGGCTAAGCCCCTTTTTTTTATATCATAACATCCAACTTATAATTGAGGACCTGCAGCAACCAACTTTCTACCAGCTTCATTGTCGGTAAAGTTCTCGAAATTATCGATAAACTTTTGTGCTAAATCTCTTGCAGCAATATCCCAATCGTCTGGATTTGGCCAGCTATTGCGCGGGTTAAGGAACTTACTCTCAACACCCTTTAGTACCCTTGGGATTTGCAGGTTAAATATGGGCATTACCTCAAAATCAGCATCCTCAATACTTCCATCTAGAATAGAATTGATAATTGCTCGGGTAGCGGGCAAATCAATTCGCTTACCCACTCCGTAGGGGCCTCCAATCCAACCCGTATTAACTAGGTATGCAGTTGATCCGTGTTTTACCATTTTTTTAACCAGCTCACGCGAATATACCGTTGGATGGAGCAGCAAAAAGGCTTGCCCAAAACAGCTGCTAAAGGTAGGTTGTGGTTCCTTTATCCCCAACTCTGTCCCAGCCAGCTTGGCTGTAAATCCGCTAAGAAAATGATACTGAGTTTGATTTGGGCTAAGCTTAGCAACGGGAGGAAGTACACCAAAAGAATCGGCTGTTAGGAAAATAACCTTCTGGGCGTGTCCTGCCTTAGAAATGGGCTTAACAATATTTTTAATGTGGTATATTGGGTAAGATACACGAGTATTTTCGGTTTTTTCCTTTGAACTAAAATCAATATTACCCTCGTTGTCTACAACTAAGTTCTCAAGCAGTGCATCTCGCCTAATGGCCGCAAAAATATCGGGTTCCTTCTTAGGGTCAAGATCTATACACTTGGCGTAACATCCACCCTCGAAATTGAATACTCCGTCATCGTCCCAGCCATGCTCATCATCGCCAATTAGAGCCCGGTTTGGATCGGCCGACAGGGTTGTTTTACCAGTACCCGACAGACCAAAGAAAATGGCCACATCGCCCTCCTTGCCAACATTTGCACTGCAGTGCATTGCCGCGATACCTTTAAGCGGTAGGTAATAGTTCATGACAGAGAAAATCCCTTTCTTCATCTCGCCACCATACCAGCTGCCACCAATCACGGCCATTCGTTCGGTTAGGTGAAAAGCCACGTATACCTCGCTATGCAGATTTTGCTCCTTCCATTTTGGGTTTGTCGTTTTGGAGGCCACCAGCACTACAAAATCAGGATCAAAATCTTTCAATTCTTCTTCCGTTGGCCTAATGAACATATTCTTAACGAAATGCGCCTGCCAAGCCACCTCAACAACGAATCGCGCCTTTAAACGGGTATCCTCGTTTGCTCCACAGTACGAATCGACAACGTAAAGCTTTTTGCCAGTAAGCTGCTCGGCGCTTATCTTTTTAAGATGCTCCCACACCTCGGGGGTAATGGGTTTGTTGTCGGAACTTTTTTTACCCTTCTCGGCCCACCAAACGTTGTTCTCTGAGTTTGGCTCTCGAACAATGTACTTATCTTTTGGAGATCGGCCAGTGAAGATTCCCGTATCAACATTAATGGCACCAAGGTTTGTTAATATGCCCCTCTCAAAACCTTGTAAATTGGGGTCAGTTTCGTGGTCAAAAAGTAAATCGTAGCTGGGGTTATAAATAATCTCCTCAGCCTCACCGATTCCGT
>DDWD01000159.1:6435-21088 GCA_002345825.1 Bacteroidales bacterium UBA2295 | reverse complement strand
CCCAGAAACAATCCCGCTACCGTAACCCAAAGTGGTTGCTGCTTCACCAAACAGCAAGTGATTTCCTAGCCCATAGTTATAATCAAGCCCCAAGTTCGCCCTGTTATCCAAAGGGGGCTCAAAGTACCGATATGGTTGATCGGGAGCATCGTAAACAGCACCAAGATTAACAAGCGAACCGGTAACACCAACCCGAAGGTTATTCAACGCAATGCTCACGTTACCACCAGTTACAAATTCGCCCAAAGTTTTCTTATTTGCTATTTCGTTGGGTGTTCGGTGCAATCCGCTTGTTGGGCGCGAAGTGAAATAGAAATCGCCATCGATAAGTGTATCGGTAATGTTTGCATCAATCATTTTGTACGAGCCAAAGGCTGAAAGTTCGAACCGGCCAATTACAACTGTGGCACCAGCACCTCGCAAAAATTCGTTCTCGTTTGTTGAGCTAGAGCGAGAAATACCTCTTGCTCTTTTTCGCACCCCCATAGGATCGGGAGATTTGCCAAAATTGGCACTGGTCCACAGGGCAAGTCCTTGTCCAAAATCGGCATTAAAATCGCCAACCACAAGGCTTTTCAACATCCCAACTTCCGAAATTTGCATATGGGCTGAATAGTGGTCGAAACCATAGGGATTTGATCCCTGAAAAAAATCTTCGCCCGGATCCTTTTCGCCAACAAAACCAAGTTGAAACCCACCCCTGGTGCTGAAGGTATAGCGTGTATACAGACCCAGCTTATCTCCAGCGTAACGCGAAGCGTCAGGATTATCTATAGGTGGTGGGGTATAGCCTTCTTGCGTTTCAATAAGCGAGCGTGCTCTTAAAAACAGGTCGTGTTTGCCGTACTGAAAAAGAGGGCGTCGGGAAGTTTCAACCTCCGATGAAATTGTAACAAAGGGCAGCAGACGCATAATATCAGAAAAATCGAACCCCATCACCAGCTGCAATTCGTATATGGTTTGCAGCGCTCCATTATCCTTTATGTAATCGAGTAAGGCCTTTACCTGAAAATCGGAAAGAAAAATCAGCCGACCTAACTCATCGGCGCTAGTTACATTGAGATTGATGGGATTTTCAGAGAAGTAAATAAGATCATCGGCCAGTGCATCAACGTCGATATTATCGTCCTCGCTGTTGGCAACAATGTCCTCAATAATATCGGCAATAATACTCTGGGGATCGGCCTCAAACTCCTGTGACCACAGCATTGATACTCCCAATGCAAGGGCAATACCCAGCAGTATTATGCGTTTAAATATCATTGCTGACTTATTTCTGTTTCGGAGGCATTACCCGTTGAAGTGCCAAAAGTATAGGACAATGAAAAATGAGGAGTATAACCAAGCATTTCATGCCTAGAGAAGGCTAAATCTATATGTACTTTGGGCAGATAATAACCTACTCCAAAGGTTAAAAGAGAAGGATCAGTGGCCATTCCCATTCTAAAAAACAAGCTATTAACAGGTTCAAACTCGACACCTGCCTTGAAGGAGAATGCTGCATCGAGATTTTTCTCCACTCCTGAAGTAACCATAACCATATCGCCAATACCATAAGCAAGGCCAAGATTTAGTAGAGTTGGAATCCGCTCATCGTCATATAGCCTGCTGCGAGTTGGATTCACAATATGAAAACCCACATTCAGATTATCGTTGGGACTGTAGATAAGGCCAGCCTCAGCCGATAAAACCATAGCGCTACCGTACTCTCCTGCAATAAAAACATGATGCGCGTTAAGCTGCACTCCAGCGCTAAAGGTTGGAGCCAGCTTCATTCCGTAGGCAAGTGCAAACTTGGTTTGACTAAACTGACTAAACCCTAATCTCTTAACAGATACGCCAAGAGTTCCTACCTTAACGGGCAACAAACCACCCAGAGCACTAAAACTAAGATCGGGCGATATAAATCTATTCTCATGGTGCACTCCCACCCAAGGATTATTTATGTAACCCAATGCAGCCTGATTATGGAAAAGCGACCAACCATCAACAACAGCAGTGGTGCTATAGCCCAGCGAGGCAGCTTTTGCACCAGGTTTCTCCTCGGGAAAATCGGCAGTAGCCTCTTTGGGGCAAAGAGCCATAAGCAGAACGGTAATCGTTATAATGCTTAGGGCTCTACTGTAGGTTCTGAAATATTTAACCTGCAAATTAATCATTTGCCATTAGTTCTGTATTCGAATTGTACCTTAGCCAACTCGGCATTTGCCGTAACCACTTTTTTAGCCAGTTCGGATTTAAAACTTGTTACCCTATCAAAAACATCCTTTTCACCCGTCCCAATAATTTGAGCTGCAAGTATTCCCGCATTACGAGCTCCATTAAGAGCAACAGTAGCAACAGGTATTCCTGCAGGCATTTGCAGAATGGATAGAATTGAGTCCCAACCATCGATAGAGATTGAGGCCTTTATGGGAACGCCAATCACAGGAAGTGGTGTAAATGCGGCCACTACGCCAGGTAAATGCGCGGCTCCACCTGCACCAGCAATAAAAACCTTAACACCTCGCGAATGTGCATTACGGGCCATCTCGGCAACCTGATCGGGGGTACGATGGGCAGAAAGAGCATTCACCTCGAATGGGATTTTTAGATCGTTCAAAATTCTGCAGGCATCTTCCATAACCGACATATCCGAAGCACTGCCCATAATAATACTTACCTTTGGTTCCATAGCTAAAAATTTATTTAAACAATATAATACTTTCTACTTGAATAGTCTATAGCGATTATGAATAAACTACTGCTCAATATCTTTTTCACTTCTCATTGTAGTACTCAGGAGCAATCTTTTTGTGCACACTAGTCATCAATTCCTGAACTTCCATACCTAAATCATCAATACTTTTCTCAACAAACGACTGTGGATCAATTTCAGGTAAAATCTGCATAGTGAATGTTTGCGCTCCCTTAAGCACATAACCATTCTTGGGAAAAACCTCCCTACTCCCATTGATCACCACAGGCAAAATGGGCAAATTGGCTTTTTTGGCCAACGCAAAGGCTCCGTCCTTAAACCGTTTAATGGCCCCATCAACACTTCTGGTTCCTTCAGGAAAAATCAGCACAGAGGTTCCCTCGCTAAGGTGTTTGTGAGCTTCGAGTATCATCCTTTTGGCTCCACTAACGCTTGCTCTATCAATCACAATGTGTCTGTTGAGCCACAGGTTCCAACCTATAAAGGGAATTCTAAACAACTCGCGCTTAGCAACCCATTTAAAATGCATCCAAAGCCGATAAAGCAAAACGATATCGAATGCACTTTGATGGTTGGAAACTATGATATAGGGCTGCCCCTTACGCACATTCTCTTTCCCTGAAAAATTAATTTTCCAAAACGGGTTAACCCATATATACGATAGCGCCCATACAATGGAATAGCGCTGAAGGATAAGCAATCGCCTATCCCACCAAAAGGTTAGCAACCATACAACAGCATCGCCGATAAAGAAAATGGCGCATGTTAATACCACTGCCAACCATACCAATGGCATTACTAAATAAGTTGTTATAAATTTCCTCATTGGATTGAAAAGTCGAAATAATATTTCACAAAAATAATGTAATGATTGATTTGGACAAAGGCTTTATAAACAATCCGCTTTTAGCCACCAAACCACACACCCTCTAACCCAAAATAATAGACAGCAACTTTTCCTTTCACATTGATTTACTATTATTTCCGCTTGGATTTTTGTATATTTGCCAATGAAAATGATATGGATCAACCAAAGGTTATAGCACCTTTTTTGGCATTGGGTTTGTAATACCAATGCTCACCGATTGTTTATAAACCTCAGCTTTGCAAACTAAATTTACAAGATATGAAAAGGATTATTTTACTATTAACGCTAATCACCCTCGCAACAACATTTGCTGCACACAGCGCAGATGTTGTCCCCAACGACACCATTATGCTGATTAGCGGACGAAAGGTTGCAGTGAATGTACAAGGAGTTTCGGCCAGTAACATCGCCTACATGACACTTGAGAGCAACGAGGTTAAGGAGATTGATAGGAAACAAGTTCACAAAATAATATATCGGAACGGCAGAGTTGAGAACTTCAGCAGCCTAGCCATGATGATGGTTGATGAGGGTGACTGGAAAACAGTAATACTCACCGACAACAAAGAGGATATTGAAGGTCTTTTTGCGCTTGGTGAAGTTGATGCCAAATCGTCGCCCCGAAGCCGAAATGCCAAAGCAGCTCAACGAAGTGCAGATATCAGGCTCAAAAAACGCGCAGTGAACATGGGCGGCATTGTGGTTTTTATAACCAACCGTGAAACTAAAGGCGGCTACGGCGAAATCCCCACACACCTTGTTACCGGAATTGTTTACGGTTTTGACCCACCAGAATCGAATGACCAATAGCTTAATCACACAAAACAGAAAAGGCCTGCGAGTTCGCAGGCCTTTTCTATTTTTCACTGAAGAACAAAAACCACAGGAATATTGAACCCAACACGAACAGGCCTACCCCGCTGCTTGCCTGGTTCCCACTTTGGACTTGCCTCAACAACCCTTACTGCCTCGCTATCGAGAGCGGGATGAATTCCGCGCAAAACCTTTACGTTAGTTACATCACCTAAGGTATCTACAACAAACGACAATATAACCCTCCCCTGAATAGCGCTTTCTGCAGCTACGGCGGGATATTCAAGGTTTTCGTTTATGTAATCGCGGAACCTATTAATGTCGCCATTCTTAAATCGGGGCATCTCCTCTACAATGGCAAAAACCTCCTCTTCAAAACTTTCCTCTTCCTCCATATCGAACATAATATAATCATCCGACAAATCTAGATCATCCTCAACAACGCTAAGCAATACAGCATCAGAGTCTAATCCAGCATCAGAAAACAGAGGCTTTTCGGGTAGCCGGGCTTTAGAACGGTGAGCAGTTCCTACTTCTCTCTTTTTAGCGGCTCTTGGAACCGATTGAATTTTTGATTTTTGTGCGCTAGCCCCACTTTTCATCTTTTCAGCCTGAGGGGCAGGAGGCTTAGGAGGTTCAGCAACCTCCTGTTGTGTAATTGGAATAATTTCCTCCTCAATAGTTTCAACCTCCTCGGCAATTATTAATGGTACAGGAGGTGGTGGTGGAAACAAAACTGGCTCAACGCTATCTTCGATTAGCATTTGTTCCGATAGCACCTGCTGGGTAGGTCTTAGCGTTGAGGTGAAGTAAATTATTGATGCCACACCCAAAATAATGGCCACCGATGCCGCCACGGCATAAGGCGATAAACTATGAAATACTGAATGCGGGCGAAGGGCCTTATCGACCTTAGCATTGAGAGAATCGGTAATTGATGAGATATCGTCTGGATTATGAAGTAGGGCAAGCCCCGCCAGCTCATCGGCACACATAGGGCAACCCGCCAGGTGGCGCTCAACGGCGTTCATCTCAACACCACTCAGTTCGCC
Organism: Bacteroidales bacterium UBA2295; assembly: GCA_002345825.1. Taxonomy (GTDB): domain Bacteria; phylum Bacteroidota; class Bacteroidia; order Bacteroidales; family Tenuifilaceae; genus Perlabentimonas. Next base: position 15,657 of record DDWD01000159.1, on the reverse strand, counting down.
CTTTAGGTAGCGCACCAAAGCATTTTGTGGTACGCATCCCTGCCCATTGTACTTTATGTCGATTTTACTACTCATTGCCCGTTAGGCTTATCTTTAAATTCCGTTTACCGTTCTGAATATAGCTCTTAACTTGCCCCAGCGTGTAACCCGTTATGCTGGCTACCTCGGTGTAACTTTTTTTCTTAAGATAAAAAAGTTCGATGCAAATACGTTGCTCTTCCGAGAGCCGAGGTATTTCCAACTCCAAACGCGCTAAATGCTGCTCAAGAATTCCATCACTATCATGATACATATTAGCTGCAAATTCCATAATCTGCTCCCCTCTATTATCATCGGGTAGCACAAAATCTTTTTTTCTATTCCTTATTAAATGTAAACAATGGTTTTTGGCCACAGTATATAACCACGATTTAAAATTTTGCACCGAGTGCTTTTTTAAATCAACGAAAAGTTTCTCAAAAACCTGCATTACCGCATCCTCACTCTGGGCTCGACTGCGCAAATGCTTAAGGCAAACCGCAAACACAAAACCAGTGTACCGCTTGTACAGCTCGCCCACCAGCTGCTTGTCACCACTTTGCTTGTAGCGAGTTACCAGCTCCTCGTCGGTTAACGTGTCAATGTTATGCCTTAACATCAAAATTATGGAATTAGATCACCCAAAAGTAAAAAATAATTCCACTCCATTTATGGAAAACTTGATAAGCCTGTATCTGCATAGTTAAACAAGAATGTTAAACCAAAAACTATACGCCATGAAAAAGCTAATAACCATTGCTTGGATAATAATTCTGAGCTCATTTACCACAGCCAGCACCGAGACGGGAACGCTAACAGGCAAGGTTATCGACTCGATAGAGAAAACACCCATTGACAAAGCCAAAATTACGGTTTACCAACAAAGTAAATTAGTGGCCGAAATATCAACAAAAAAAAGCGGCAATTTTCAGCTGCAACTAAACCCCGGAACGTACAACGTTGAAATTTTAGCCAAAGGTTACCAAGATGCCAAGGCAACAGTTCACATTCAAAGTGGGAAAGAAACCCACGTTAAGCTCATCTTACTAAAAACAGTTTTGGTTGATGAAATAGAACTTGAAGAGGACGTGTTTTACTGCGTTGATGCCGAAATTGCTCCTGCTAAAATGCGCGAACATAATACCCTGGCCATTGGCAGGCAAGCGCCCAGCTACACCTATCAACAAAACGATTACATCCCTATTGACCACAACACCGAGGAGTACTCGCCCATTAGCGAGAATATTTTTAGGGATGCGCTTGCCAACCCGCTATCAACCTTTTCTGTTGATGTGGATAAGGCCTCGTACGCCAACGTACGCAGATTCTTAACCCAGAACCAGAAGCCCTATAGCGATGCCGTTCGTATTGAAGAGCTAATTAACTACTTTGATTACGACTATCCACAGCCAACAAACGGGCATCCGTTTTCGGTTACGCTGGAGGCTGGCAAATGCCCATGGAACGAGCAAAACCAGCTCGTACTCATAGGGCTAAAGGGCGAAAATGTGAACGAGGAGCAAATACCACCCAACAACCTGGTCTTCCTAATAGATGTATCGGGCTCAATGAATCCTGCCAATAAGCTACCGTTGCTAAAACAAGCATTTAAACATCTTGTAAACCAGCTACGCCCAACCGACCGAGTTGCCATAGTGGTGTATGCCGGTGCGGCTGGAGTAGTGCTCGAATCGACACCCGGCATCGAGAAGGAAAAAATTGCAGGTGCTATTGAAATGTTACAAGCAGGCGGTTCAACAGCAGGTGGAGCGGGCATTAAGCTGGCCTACAAAATTGCGCAGCAAAACTATATCCACGGAGGCAATAACCGCGTAATTATTGGAACTGATGGCGACTTTAACGTGGGGGTTAGCAGCACATCTGAGCTAAAATCTTTAATTGAGCAAAAACGCGAAAGCGGTGTTTACCTCACCATTCTGGGTTTTGGAATGGGCAACTACAAAGATGGACGCATAAAGGAACTATCGATGGCTGGTAATGGCAACTATTCCTATATCGATAATGTTATGGAGGCCAAAAAGGTGTTTGGCACCGAGCTTTGGGGCACGCTTTACACCATTGCCAACGATGTGAAAATTCAGGTTGAGTTTAACCCCGCCAAGGTAAAGAAGTACCGCCTAATTGGTTACGAGAAACGGATGCTAAACAGCGAGGACTTTAACGACGACAAAAAAGATGCTGGCGATATTGGCTGCGGGCACACCGTTACCGCTTTGTACGAAATTGTGCCAGCAAATGGCAGTGATAGCAACACAAGTATCGACCCGCTAAGATACACGCAGCAAACCCTCACCAGCAGCAACGAGCTGCTTACCGTGAAGCTACGATACAAGAAACCCGGGGAGAGCACCAGCCAGCTAATTTCGCAAGGGCTAACAGAGGGCAAAACTAGATCGACCAGCAACCTACAATTTGCCTCATCGGTTGCTGAGTTTGGGATGCTACTGCGCGAATCGGAATTCAAGGGAACCAGCTCCTTTGCCAATGCGCTGGCTCGTGCAAAGGCAGCAAAAGGTAGCGATGAATTTGGTTACAAGAACGATTTTATAAAGATGATTGAGATGGCAGAGATGATTTACAGATAGAAGCTACTATAAATGCCTTTTGAAACTTGGGATTTGGTGAATCATCTAATCCCAAGTTTTTTGTATCCTAATTAGCAATTGCCGATTTGCAAAATTATTGTAACTTTCATTTCGAATCTCTTAGAATAAAAACCTAAACCATTAGGCTATGGCAACCAAGGATGAAAAATCGACAAAGGAAGAAAAGGGGAAATCTAAAGATACTCCAGCAGAGCCTATAAACTACGAGGCTGTAGAGGACAAGAAAAAAATTAAGAAGAAGGTTTACGAGAAAGAGCTGTACAAGCTGCAGATTGAGCTAATCAAACTTCAGGAGTGGGTAAAGGAGAACAAGCTAAAAGTTGTGGTGATTTTTGAGGGTCGCGATGCGGCAGGGAAAGGGGGCGTGATTAAAACCATAACCGAGCGCCTAAACCCACGCTTTTGTCGCGTAGTTGCCCTTGGTGTACCCACCGAGCGCGAGAAAACCCAGTGGTACTTTCAACGGTACGTCCCTCACCTGCCCGCAGGTGGAGAGATGGTGCTTTTCGATCGTAGCTGGTACAACCGTGCCGGCGTGGAGCGCGTAATGGGCTTTTGCACCGACGATGAATACATTGAATTTCTACGCTCCTGCCCAGAGTTTGAGCGGATGCTGGTTCGCTCCAATATCATCCTAATAAAGTACTGGTTCTCGGTTAGCGATGCCGAGCAGGAGAAACGCTTTAAGGCTCGCAATGAGGATCCCGTGAAACGATGGAAGCTAAGCCCAATGGATATTGAATCGCGCAGCAAGTGGGTGCAGTACTCTATGGCTAAGGATAAAATGTTTGCCCACACCGATATTAAGCAGGCGCCTTGGTACGTGGTGCATGCCGACAACAAGAAACGTGCACGCTTAAACTGTATTCACCATCTTTTAAGCCTAATACCATATAAGAATTTGGCCCCTGGCCCAATTGAAATGCCCGAGCGTAAGGATGATTTCTCGTATATCCGTCCGCCCATTACCGACCAGAACTTTGTGCCCGACGTTTTTTGATAGAGGTGCCTGTTTACATTGGGCTAATCAAGGTTAATTATTACCCCAATAACACCGTAGTGAAACATAGAGTATGTGTACACCGTAGCGTTATCGGCACCACCCTCGAGCAACCTATAGCCTGCCTTAGCAGTAAAGTTATTGGTTAGCTTAAAGGTTGCAGCAAGAAGCACATCCTCAGCACGGCCTTGTGGCGCAGCCAGCGCATCGCCATCGAGTAGCAAACCGAAGCGATTGGTGGGCTTCCAGTGCAGGTGAAAATTGATAAGCGGGACTACTCCCAAATCGGTTTTCACAGCCTCCTGCTCAGGCAAACCCCTTAGACCAATATTGGCATCGCGCACCTTTATAGTAACTCCAGCGGAAAATTGGAACTTTGGATTTTGAACCCAATGGTAACGATACGTAAGTCTGTAGGAGTTGAACTTGTATGTTGCATCAATATCTGTTCCAGCCAAAAAAACCTCATCCTGAAAAGTTATATCCCTATCCACAGTACCCCTGTACGAGAACTCAAGCGGAGCAAAAAGGGCCAGCATCTCGTGGCGCTCACCAATACGATAGCCAACCTTTATCCTTGAAAAGAATTTGGGGCTTGAGCTTAGCTCATCGGAAAGCGAAAAGAACGTACCTGTATCGCCCGGAATCCTAACATCGTTGTAACCAGTTGAAACAATACCGGCCTCAACATCGAAGTTTATCTGAGCGTGAACATTGCTAGTCCATACCAGAATTATCAATAGAATTGCAGCCAAATACTTCTTAATTCTCTTGCACATCTAGGTTAATTTTTAAAATTGCATTTATACAAAGATATCCATATTTACAACGAGAAGCTATAAAATCAGTGGTTAAGTAGTTACCTTTGGATATTAAATTTTTTTTGAGAAATGAATAAACACAAAACCAAGCCGCAAGGATCGTACATAAGCTACTTTAGCAATTTAGTAAAACGAAACGGAGGTTTAAACTTAGCGCAGGGCATCCCAGGTTTTCAACCACCGGTCGAGCTTCGCAAAGCACTCGAAGAAATGGTGCACAGCAATGTCCATCAGTACGCCCCGGGGTTGGGTAACTTTAGGCTGCTAAACCTAATCCACAGCCACTACTCAAAAAGCTATAAGGTTGATATTGAAAACTTTTTGGTTGTACAGGGAGCCACCGAGGCCATATCTCTTATATACACCTGCCTTACCAAAAGGTTAGGTAGAGATTTTGGCGTCCTCAGCTTCGACCCTGCATACGAGAGCTACAGCCAGCTACCCCAGATATTCGGTCAGCCATTTGTTAGCTATCCGCTAAACGAGGAATACTCAATCGATTTTGATGAGTTAAAAAAATCAATATCTGAGAATAACATAAAAATTATATTCCTCTCGTCGCCGGGTAACCCATTTGGCAAAACCTGGAGTAAGGACGAGGTTAACCATCTTGTAAGACTTGCAGAGGAGCTTAATTTCTACCTTATTTTTGATGCAGTTTATAAAGATTTATATTTTGATAACGAGCCTTACCTTCCGCTACATCATAACTCGCCTAACGTTTTCTATGTGAACAGCTTCTCAAAAATGCTTTGCATAACTGGCTGGCGAATTGGATACCTTTATGCGCATGAGCAGCATCGCAAGGCAATACGCTCAATTCACGATTATATAGGCCTTTGCGCACCATCAATTCTACAGGAAGCCCTTGCAACCTATCTCGAGGACTATGGATTTGGAAGTGAGTTTGTTGAGATTTTTAGGAACAATGTTAAAGCCAACTTCGATTTTCTAGCACCCAAACTGACAAGATTGGGCTTTACCATTCCACCAACCAATGGCGGATGCTTTATTTGGGCCAAACTACCCAAGGGCATAAACGATGGATTCGATTTTGCCAACGAGCTATACAGCCAAGTGGGTGTGGCAACTATACCCGGCGAGCATTTTAGCAAGAACTACGCTAGCTGGCTACGCATAAACATTGCCCGACCAGCCGAGGAGATTGAGAAAGCAGCCAATTTGATAGAGCAATTCATTTTAGCAAATTAGCTTATGCAAGTTGCCATTTACGCACTAATAATTCTGGCAACAATTTACTTTGTTGTATTTGCTCTATTTGCAATAGGGTTACTTTTTTATCGTGACCCCAATTCTTCTAAAAACCAAACCATCCCATTATCTATTGTTGTGGCGGTTCGTAACGAGGAAGCAAATATTGAGAACCTCCTTGTATCGATATTAAAACAAGATTATCCAACTGAGAATTATGAAGTAATTCTGGTTAACGACCACTCAACCGATAATACTTGGCCAATGGCCAAAAAATGGGCAGAGCAGCACGCTAACATTCAACTCGCAGAACTACCCATCCATAGCGAAGGGAAAAAACAGGCAGTTGCCTGGGGTGTCTCACTTGCAAAAAACGATACCGTTGTACTTACCGATGCCGACTGCACTCACCCTACTAGCTGGCTACGGAACATTGCATTGGCCTATCAAACCAAAAAAGCGCATATGCTTATTGGGCCAGTGATGATATCGCCAACTAATACATTTTTTGAAAAGATGCAGGCGCTTGAACACGCAAGCTTAACGGCAAGCAGTGTTGGGGCCTGCGTTGTTGGGTTACCGTTTATGGCAAGTGCGGCTAATTTATCGTTCAATAAAAGTATGCTTGGCTTTGAGCAGCAGATGCTAAACCCCAAATACGCCTCGGGCGACGATGTTTTTCTGCTGCATAGCGCTAAGCGCAAAAAGGATTTCAGAATATCGCCCCTACAGGGTGAGGGCACTCTGGTTTTTACCCAACCCGTAAAATCGGTTGGCAAATTTCTTGCGCAACGTGCCCGCTGGGCCTCAAAATCGACTGGCTATACCGATTTTACAGCCATTGCTGTTGGCTTTACGGTGCTGCTTTTCAATATTTTGCTTGTGGTATTAGCCGTGCTTTCGTTTTGGGATATTGAATATTTAAAGTTACTTGGATTGGGTTACACTGTAAAATCTATAGCCGATTTGCTGCTGCTGATACCATTCCTTAGTCAATACAAAAAGTTATCGCTACTATATGTTTTTATACCTTTGCAACTTGTTTTCCCAATATATATAGTTGTTGCGTTTGCCATGGCAATGCTGACTAATACTAGGTGGAAACGGAAGGACATGTTGAATGGAGAATAATGAATATCGAACACTTAATATTGAATGAAGAACAGCAACAACAGGGAGGGGTCGCCGTGGCAAGTGGCATTTCGGAAGTTTTTTCGGAATAGGCTCTCGCTAGTTTCATCGGTGTTTGTGGGGCTGGTTGCCGTTTTGGCTGTGCTGGGTTACTTAATTGCTCCCGACTCAACCCCGTGGGCTAATAATCAGCATTTGGAAATAGCTACTCATAAGCCGGGTTTCAAAACAAAATTCTTCCTAATCCCCAGAAGTGCTGGTATTGAAAAAAAAGGATTTATAGGAAAACTTGTTGGTGGTGCACAAAGCCAATTCCGTGAGATTCCTATGCTCGATTACAGAATTGAGGACTGGAAAATTGTCGTAACCGAATACACCGAGCCCGAGGATAGCATTACCATAGAGAGCGTTTACCCAGTGACAGAGGTGCTATTCCCTAACCATAGCAGTGAAAACATCAAAATAAAAGATAACAGCATAACCATTTGGGGCAATGAAGGACCAACTGAATTTACCAAAGCCGATATTGAATCAGAAATTGAAAAGAACCACGTTAAAACTCGACGCTTTTGGTTGGGTACCGATAGGTTTGGCCGTGATATGCTAAGCCGACTGCTTATTGGCTCACGAATATCGCTAGCTGTGGGGTTTATTGCGGTGGCCATATCGCTACTTATTGGCATTACGCTGGGCGCAACAGCTGGATATATCCGTGGCCGATACGACGATTTTGTGATGTGGCTAATAAACGTGGTATGGTCAATACCCACGCTGCTAATGGTTATTGCATTAACCATGGTGTTAGGTAAGGGTTTTTGGCAAATTTTTGTGGCCGTGGGTCTTACTATGTGGGTTGAGGTGGCCCGTGTGGTTCGCGGGCAGGTTATGAGCCTTAGGGAGAAAGAGTTTGTAGAAGCTGCAAAGGTGCTAGGTTTCGGCACCCGTAGGATTGTGTTTAGGCATATACTACCCAACGTAATGGGGCCTGTGGCCATAATATCGGCAGGGAACTTTGCCACTGCCATATTGTTAGAAGCAGGTTTGAGCTTTTTGGGGATTGGCGTTCAGCCCCCAATTCCATCGTGGGGCACAATGATAAAGGATCACTATGGATATCTGATAATGGACAAAGCCTACCTTGCCATTCTGCCCGGTGTGGCCATAATGCTGCTGGTGCTAGCCTTTACCCTAATTGGCAACGGCTTGCGTGATGCGCTGGATACTAAAGAAATTTAGTCCTTTTACTTTTCAACTTTTGTAGGATATTTATCGGGCTCCGAAGCCACATCGGTTATTAGGGCAAACATTGCCTTTAGCACGTTGGCCATATTTTCGTAATTTATCTTATCGGGGGTATCGGTTGGCTTATGATAGTCGTCATGTGAACCTGTGGTAACAATTAGCGCAGGGATGCCCTTTCTGTAAAAAGGAAAATGGTCGGATCCCATAAACCACATCACATTCTCGGGGAAATCTTGCTTTAGGTAAAAGGTTGTGTTATCCATTTGCCTATCGATTTTGCGAATTAGCCTTTTGGCTGGGCGCTTAATAGCACCACGCCCAATGGTCCAGGTGCTTACGTATCCATTCTTGTTAGGTTTATTATCCGACCTCCCAATCATATCCATGTTGATAATCATAACCGTTTTCTCGAGCGGAAAAATAGGGTTATTAACATAGTACATAGAGCCGTTTAGCCCCGATTCCTCCGCTGCAAATGCAACAAACATTACCGACCGCCTAAACTCAAACCCATTGGCCTGGGCTTGTGCACACATACGAGCTAATTCCATTACTCCCGCTGTTCCCGAGGCGTTATCGTCGGCACCAATGCAAACTCCATCGGGCATACGCCCAACGTGGTCAAAATGTCCTCCCACAATCAGCACCTCATCCTTAAGGTCGGTACCCTCAATGTAACCAATTACATTTTTATCGTAAAGCGTATCGGTTTTTACGTAGAAATTAGTTTTGTAGGTTAAGTAGGCTGTGGGTAATGCATTTGAGTTACCCTTGCCAGCTACCTTGTTCACTTCCTTGTTCAAATCCTTAATCGATTGGCCGTAAAGACTATTTAGCGTTTTATCGCTAAACATAAAAACCCTGAGCGTATCGTTGGTGTTGGAAAGTTGATGATACAACCAGTTGGGCTCACCTGAGCGAATCATGCTGTTTGGGTATCTTAAACGGTTAGCCCATAATTCTCGATTAATGATGCGATTATTCATTTTTTTAGGTAAGCTTATGGCAAAAGTTTTTGCGTTGGTTTGCGATTTAATACTCTGCAAATTAGCTTTTGCATCGTCCAGGGTTTTAGCATAAACATGTACAATAGTATCGCCAATATTTTGGTGAAACGGAATGCTGCTACCCCAATATTTAATGGGTTGGGTTAGGCTGTCGGCAAAGGGCT
>DDWD01000159.1:0-6405 GCA_002345825.1 Bacteroidales bacterium UBA2295 | reverse complement strand
AGTTTGGTTACAGGCATTACCTGAAAGTATTTATTGGGACTATTGGGTATGGGCTTTAGGTTAATAGCCTCAAACTCCGAAGCAATGTAATTGGCAGCAATCTCGTTTCCCGTTTGAGGAAACTTGCGACCACCCAAGCTGTCGGATGCTAAGAAGTAAACATCGCGCATTAGCCTTTTTGTTGACATTTCAACTTTCAATTGGCTTTGGGCTATGGCAGGAAGACTTGCTAGTAGGATTAGAAATAGATTGAATATCCCTTTCATCTTAAAAATTGTTTCAAGTTAGTATATCTGTAGTTTTTGTATAAAACCTCGCAAATCAAAAGTAATAAAACGCACTGCACTTGACAATAGTGTGGCTTAATTGCATAAAATCATCAGGGCTAAAGCCCAATGTCGCCCTCAATTCCCCAACCCTGCCCTGAAGGACAGGGTTTATACTACGCTTCATACATCAACTAGGAACTTGGCCAATACAAGTTCTATTTAACTACACCACAAAATCTACTCAAAACAAGGTATGCATCTCCGAGATTATATAACCTGCCAACCAGCATCCCGGTTGATTACACCGCAAGTTACCACCTAGCTATTTATTGTTGATTTCTATACCAAATCGAGGTGCAATTAACTGTAATTAATTAGAGTATTTACTTGTCAACCATTTTTAAACAAAAATCTTTAATATGCATCCGAACGACACCCTTGTAAGTAGACATTTCTGATATTTCATCCATTGTAACCACATACTTTGGGAAATTATCGGGTATTTCGAGCAGGTTTCCAAATTCACGCTTAATAGTTTCCTCATTGGTTAGCATATACGCCACTTGCACATAGATTTTATTACCAGCTTTCTGTGCGATAAAATCAACTTCTTTTTTCCCCTCCACGCCTACTGTTACGGAATATCCAGCCATTCTTAGATGCAGGTAAACAATATTTTCGAGAATTTTGTGAATATCTGTAGCTTTATAGCCAACAATTGCGTTTCGAATCCCAACATCTTCAAAGAAATACTTCTCGCCGATTTCAAATATTTTTTTCCCTTCAATTCCTGTGCGCTTCACTTTAAATATTAAGAATGAGGATTCAAGGTAGCCCAAGTAATCAATTACTACCTGTGTTGAAATATTTATTCTCTGCGATTTTAGGTATTCGCTTATTTTTTTTGAGGATACAATGCTACCAAGGTTATCAGACAGAAACGCCACCAGGTTTTCTAAAAACTTTACATTTCTGATATTAAATCGAGCAACAACATCCTTAAGTAGAATTGTGTTATATATGCTTGTTAAATACTCGTATGCAACCTGAATCTCATTACTTAGATTAACCATGTAGGGCAACCCCCCAAACTTCATATATTCTTTAAATGAGTCAACAGTATCGGAGAATTTATTAAAGATTAAAAATTCAGCATAGCATAACCCAAAGACTTTTATTTCGATATATCTGCCGCTTAAGAAAGTTGCAAGTTCACCCGACAGCAGGTTTGCATTACTCCCCGTGCAGTAGATGTCGTAATTTTTTCTTGTTGCTAAATCTCTAAGCGTAATTTCAAAAGATTCAATATCCTGAATTTCATCAATAAACAGGGCTACCTTTCCGCTACCTTTTACATTTTCGTTAATGTAACTAAATAGGTCGTCCGAATTCTTAATGGATGAAAACTCATTTTGTTCTTTGTTGATGTATATAATCTGCGTATCGGGTTCCTGAGTTTTTATTAGGTCTTTTAGCTGCATAAGAAGATAACTTTTCCCCACTCTTCTTTGACCTACCAATACCTTTATCAGCGATTTACCGATAAAAGGTTTTATCTTTTCAATATACAAGGGCCTATTAATGTAGTCAATCATAGTTCAAACATATTATATATTTAATACAAATATATCATTTTCTTCAATTATAATTGATATATCTAGTCTTTATTTATTATTCTTCAGTTATAAAATAAATGCTTTAACACATATCGCACTCAATTCCCCAACCCTGCCCTGAAGGACAGGGTTACATTCCAAAACCTATGCCCTATGGGTTTTGGAATACCATAAAGCAGCACCTGTGTATAACAATAACCCCGTGCTTAAGGGCGGGGACAAAGCCAACGAACAGGCATGGGCTTTAGCCCTGACTTTGACTACGGGAAGAGCCCATCAGCAAACACCATAACCTATCAGGGCTAAAGCCCAACATCACCGGTAATTCCCCAACCCTGCCCTAAAGGACAGGGTTACATTCTAACTTTACTAAAAAAGGGGTGTCTCAAATTACGAGACACCCCTTTATATATATCAATCTGTTTAAAACTAATCGTCGAACCTCTGCATAAGCAGCTCAAGGATTTGCTTACCAGCAAGCGATACCGATGTGCCGGGACCAAAGATAGCCGCCACACCTTGGTCGTATAGGTACTGGTAATCTTGCGATGGGATTACACCACCACAAATCACCATGATATCGTCGCGACCTAGTTTTTGCAACTCCTCCATAACCTGAGGCACAAGGGTTTTGTGACCAGCAGCCAAGCTCGATACGCCCAAAATATGCACATCGTTCTCAACGGCCTGCTTGGCAGCCTCGGCTGGGGTTTGGAATAGAGGTCCGATATCCACATCGAATCCAATATCGGCATAACCAGTGGCAACCACTTTTGCGCCACGGTCGTGACCATCTTGCCCCATTTTGGCAATCATGATACGTGGCTGACGCCCCTCAAGCTTAGCAAACTTGTCGCACAGCTCACGGGCTTCGGCAAATACTTTATCATCCATAGATTCTGCTGAATAAATTCCTGAAATTGAACGGATAACAGCCTTGTAACGACCCGACACCTTTTCGCAAGCATCGGAAATTTCGCCAAGGGTAGCACGTAGCCTTGCAGCCTCAACCGATAACTCTAGGATGTTACCCTCACCAGTTTCGGCGCATTTGGTGATAGCGGCCAAAGCCTCTTGTACTTTAGCCTCGTCGCGATTATCCTTAAGTTCTTTAAGTCGGCGCAGCTGGCTTTCGCGCACTGCGGTGTTATCGACATCTAAAATTTCAATTGGGTCTTCCTTATCGAGGCGATACTTATTGATACCTACAATAATATCGCGACCTGAGTCGATACGAGCCTGCTTGCGAGCAGCAGCTTCCTCAATCCTCATCTTGGGGATACCAGTTTCGATAGCTTTTGCCATACCGCCCAGCTCCTCAACCTCCTGGATAAGCGCCCATGCTTTTTGAGCAATTTCTTGCGTGAGCTGCTCAACGTAGTACGAGCCAGCCCATGGGTCAACCGCGCGGGTTACGTCGGTTTCCTCCTGAATGTATAGCTGGGTGTTACGGGCAATACGAGCTGAGAAATCGGTTGGTAGCGCAATGGCCTCATCCAACGCGTTGGTGTGCAAACTCTGGGTATGACCAAGAGCTGCAGCCATAGCCTCGATACAGGTACGAGCCACGTTGTTGAATGGATCCTGCTCGGTTAGACTCCAGCCAGATGTTTGGCTGTGCGTCCGCAATGCAAGCGATTTGGGGTTCTTTGGATTGAACTGCTTCACAATTTTTGCCCAAAGCAAACGCGCTGCACGCATCTTGGCAATCTCCATGAAATGGTTCATACCAATAGCCCAGAGGAACGACAAGCGAGGAGCAAAAGCGTCGATATCGAGTCCGGAATTTACACCGGTACGCAGGTACTCAAGACCATCGGCAAGGGTGTATGCCAACTCAATATCGGCAGTTGCGCCAGCCTCCTGCATATGGTACCCCGAGATTGATATGCTGTTGAACTTGGGCATATACTTGGCGGTGTACTGGAAGATATGCGCAATAATCCTCATTGAAAATTCGGGTGGGTAGATGTAAGTATTACGCACCATGAACTCTTTTAGGATATCGTTTTGGATTGTACCGGCCAGCTGGTCGAGGGTAGCACCCTGCTCAAGCGCAGCACCAATGTAGAAAGCCATAATTGGTAACACAGCACCGTTCATGGTCATCGAAACCGACATCTTATCCAAGGGAATGCCATCGAAAAGGATTTTCATATCCTCAATGGAGTCGATGGCCACACCGGCTTTACCCACATCGCCCACCACGCGGGGATGGTCGCTATCGTAACCGCGGTGTGTTGCCAGGTCGAACGCAACCGACAGTCCTTTTTGGCCAGCGGCCAGGTTACGACGGTAAAATGCGTTTGACTCCTCGGCAGTTGAGAAACCTGCGTACTGACGCACAGTCCAGGGTCTCATTACGTACATGGTGCTGTATGGGCCACGCAGATATGGTGGCAAACCTGCCGCATAGTTCAGGTGCTCCATATTCTCCAAATCCTTCTTGCTGTAGATAGGTTTTACAGCAATCTTCTCAGGCGTTTCAAACCCATCTTGCGAGGCCTTAACCTCTTGGGCAGCGTACTCCTGATCAATTTTTATTTGTTTGAAATCTGGTTTCATTTGATTTATCGTTTTAATAACTTATTCAACACTGAGGCGCTGAGGCACAGAGTTTATAATTCTCCTAAGATTCGTCTGCGAATCCCTTGCTTTAAAAGAGGCGCATTAAAGTTGATGAGCAGTCCTAACTTATGACCCGATAGTTTAAGGTAGGTTACTAGCTGAACTTCATGCACAGGAAGAATAACCTCAACCGCTTTCAATTCAACTACCAATTTGTTTTCTACCAGAATATCAATTCTAAACGTTTTACTCAATTGATTTTCTTTATATACAATTGGCAGCTTTGCCTGAGAGATAAAAGAGATGCCTCTAATTCTAAGCTCCTCACAAAGGCAATGCTGATATACAGACTCCAAGAGCCCAGGACCTAATTCCCTGTGCACATCAATGGCAGCTGCAATTACCTTTTCTGTAAGTTTATTGTATTCTTCCGATGACATATCTCTCTGTGCCTCTGTATCTCTGTGTTTATTATATTCCCAACTGCTCCTGATACCCCCTTAAGGTTTCAAGTACGTTGCTTTTTACGCTGATAAAGTTGGTTATGCCTTTGGCTTCGAGAGCGGGTTCGCCGGCAACGGCAAAGATGGCTTTGCCATTAAGTTTCTCGTAAGCTTCGACAGCAAGGGTTTCGTACTCATCGTCGGACGAGCAAATTACCACGATATCGCTTTTGGCATCGAGAGCAGCTTTTACACCCTCATCAACAGATTTGAAACCAATATTATCGACAACCTCGAACCCAGCGCAAGCAAAGAAGTTGCAGCTAAACTGTGCACGTGCCCTGCGGAATGCCAGATTACCAAGTGTTAGCATGAACGTCTTAGGACGCTTACCCGAAGCATCGGTTTTGTATCTCAGCTCTTCAAACGACTGCGATTCGCGATACTGAACTAATGGCTCACAAACAGCACCATCGGCCTTTTGAGCTTCAGATTTCTTAACAACATTAAGGCTTACAACCTTTTTATCGGCAATTTCGCCAAAGTTAGGATACTGGTTAGTACCCAATACAGTTTTACGACGAGTAGCGATATTTATCTCGCGCTTATTGGCAATTGCCTTAATCTCACTTTGGATAAATCCTTTGGTGAATGCCTCAACGTAACCACCCATATCCTGGACCTTATTGAAAAGATCCCAAGCGTGATTTATAATAGACTGAGTAAGAGTTTCGATATAGTAGCTACCAGCAGCAGGGTCAATTACCTTATCCATGTACGACTCCTCCTTGATGATAATTTGCTGGTTGCGCGCAATACGCTCCGAGAAAGCAGTTTGCTTTTGGTAAGGCGCATCGAAAGGCAGAACGGTTAGGCTATGGATTCCGCCAATAACTGCCGACATAGCCTCGGTGGTGGTACGAAGCATGTTTACGTATGGATCGTACACGGTTTTGTTCCACACGCTGTTCTCTGCGTGAATGCAAATTGCCGACTTATCTTTGCAGTCATAAGCCTCGGCAATTTTTGCCCAAAGGTAACGAGCAGCCCTGAACTTGGCAATCTCCATGAAGTAGCTAGGACCAATGGCCATAGTAAATTTTAGCTTACCAAAAGCCTCATCGACCTTAACACCTTGATCGGTTAGCCAGTTGATATACTCGGCACCCATGGCCAGCGAGAAGGCAAGTTCCTGCACAGCCGATGAACCGGCGTTGCGGAAAATATCGCCCCTAACGGCAACCAGTTTGAATTGTGATAGCTCGTGGCCAGTTTCAATAGCCTCTTTGGTACGAGCGGCTGCTGTTTGTGCATCGACACAAAATTTGCCCTTTAGGCTAAATGCAGCAATTGGGCTGTAGTTGAACGACCCTTTAGCCGCTGCAACATCAATCTTAGCATTCTTTAGATACTTTATAAACTCGGCGATTAGCTTGCGCGACTTGCAGTCGGCCTCAAAGTTAACCTCAGTTTTGGTGATATCAATGCCTTGTAGCAGCTTGGCAAAAT
>DDWD01000171.1 GCA_002345825.1 Bacteroidales bacterium UBA2295 | reverse complement strand
CCGACGAGGCGTTGGAGACCGTTCAAGATTTGATTGACGAAGCCGCTATGATAGGGATTGGCAGAGTACGTATTCTGCATGGCAAAGGAAACGGAATACTTCGACACGAAATAAGAAATTTTCTTAAAACCATGCCCTATGTAAAATCGTACGCCGATGAGCATATCGATTTTGGTGGCACAGGCATTACACTGGTTGAGATTGACACCTAATCAGGTCGTTACAAAATTACATCGAGCAGACTAATCTGGCTCTGCATAAGTATCATTTAAAGCCAACCTAGAGTTAAATCAAACAATTACTTCACTTTACAGTGATCAGTAATTGGTATTTTGAAAATATTAGTATAAATTTGAGATAGAATTTACCCTTAGCACAAAAAAATATTATAAAAACGAAGGTTAAGCTCTACAAACAGTATTCAACCTAAAAACCTAGACTATGAATTCATATCTACCAATTTTAACCGACATACTCAGCATTTCACTGCTTACCCAATCGGCATATTTTGCTTTAGTGATAATGTTTTTGGCTTTTGCATTCCTAGGGTTTTTCAGATCATTAGTTACCGGTGTAACACCAAACTTTATTCTCGATCATAAACGAGTGCACGATGAGTGGCTAGCCCGCGGATCCTTTTCGGCCATTCTGTTACCCATCATGGGGTTTTTCATTTTCATCTTCAATGCTGTTGCCTGGGCAATTTATGGTATTGTATCAATATTCGAGTTTTTTGGATTTATTTGCAAAGCTATTTGGTGGGCAGTACTTTGGCTGTGGAACGAATTTGTACACCCCGTAATTTTTTTCATTGCCAAGATAATTTGGCACTACGTAATAATTTGGAGTTGGCGGTATTTTAAGCTGGCAATTACACTTATCCCCGAAGCTTTTAGTGTAAGCACTTTTAAGAATGGTTTCATTTCGGTTCTGTCAGTATCCTTTGTGGTATTGTTTTTCCTATACCTGAGCAGCATCCTGCAGTTACCTTGGATATTAATAATACTTGTATTTGCCATACTATTCAGCGTGCTATACTTCACCCTATTTACCCTTTACAGCGATGACAAAAGGGATTTCAATGAGTTTTGGACGGGCACAGTTATGTCGAAACTGGGAATACTTGTTATTATCAGCATTCTAAGCGCATCAATAATTACTGTACTACATATGTTTGCCGGAACAGCACTCCAACTTCCGATGCTTGGCCTGTCCTACCCCATATCGTTGGCCCTAATTATAGTCCTAGTAATTGGAGTTGTTGCCTCGCTGGTAATAAACACCATAGCACCTGCATACACATCGGAAAATAATGGCGATTTCGATAATAAGGATTTTCTTATCAGTACGGGTATTCGACTACCCCGACTACTAGGGTCTATTCCGTTCATGCTGATTGGGAGCATAATTACTTCCCTTATCACGCTAATTATTGGAGCTTTTCTGTGGTGGTCAACCAATACCATAAAATCCACATTCTGCGAGCAATCGCTAAACAAAATGGGGAACGAGCTAAGCATGGCCAATTCGCACTTTAAGGCGTTTTACAGTGTAAACCCTCAGGCTAATATGGCACGAGATTTTGCCGATAAAAGAGTAAAACGGATAGCCACCCTAGAATCGAGAGTGTTTGCACTTGAAATTTTTCAGGACGATTGGCTAAGGCTAATAGCTAATTTACCAAACGGGTTGCGAAGCACAAAGGGAGAAAAGTTTAATCTCGAAAGAATCCAACGAAATTACTCTGACCAATCGATAGAGGTATCAGAGGAGATTGGCGAATTGGAAAAGGATATTGCTGACCTGACCTCGAAACATAGAGCAAATCCCGACAATCAAGATCTGGAGCAGCAAATGAGTGCCAGCAAAGATAAACTAGACAATCTGAAATTACGCCGAGGACAACTCGAATCGCAATACATACTGAACGCCAGCCTGACCCAAGCTCGAATAAAATCGATAAAATACACAAATGTGATGTGGGTTATTGGTACATTCTTCGCAATGCTAGGCCTTGTGCTTCTTAGCGCGATAGTATTCACACCATACTGGGTGTACCAATCCAAATTTTATTTCGATCTATACAGCTATCACCATGAGGGCAGGACATATGTAAGCGAGCAAGTTGAGTTTTACCAGAACCGAAATGCGAACCAGCCCCTACTGGGCTTTTTTGTCCTGCTAGTTTTTATTGTTCTGGCAACCATTTTACTTATTGTTGCCTAGCAAGGATGACACCCAAATGATATGGGCGTAGGCAAAATTGTCTACGCCCATATTTATTTATTAAATGCTAGCACTAGGGTTGTAGTGTGCGGATTCGAACATTGCCTGTTGCATATTCGAACACTAATTAACACGCTAAGCTTAAGATATTAAATTTAAATGCCTGTATACTTGTTATATACAAATTATGGCACACTTAATGAATAATATCTGCCAAACAAGTAAATCTTTTAACAATGGATAGAGTTATTGAAAAAAAGAGATGGCCTTTAAAAAAGGTACTATGGATAGCGGCCAGCGCTGCAGCAGTAATGCTAGTTGGATATTACATAGTTTTTGCCGATAAAAGTTCGAAACTAAATGTTGAGGTAGATAAGCTTACCGTGGAAACAGTAGTTGAGGATCTATACCGCGATTACATCACAGTAATTGGAACAGTTGCTCCCATACAAACCATTTACCTAGATGCAACCGAAGGAGGCAGTAGGGTGGATGAGATTATCACCCAAGAAGGTTCCTGGGTAAACGAAGGAGACATCATTGCTAAATTTAGTAATACCAACCTTATTCTCGAGATATCGAACTTTGAGGCTAACGTATCGAGGGCTAACAACGAGCTATCGAATATCCGCCTTCAAATGGAGCGCACAACCCTTGAAACCCAAAGCAGGCTTCTCGACCTTAATTTCGAGTTAATGGAGCGCAAACGCACCTACGATAACAACAAGGTGCTTTACGAACAGAATCATATTTCAAAGGATGAATATGAGCGCTCGAAAGAAGCCTACGAGCTAAACATTAAAAGGATTGAACTTTTCCGAGCAAGCGCCAAGCAGGACTCACTATATCGCTTAACTCAAATGAGAACCCTTGAAGAGGACGCCAAGCGATTACAGCAAAACCTCTCGGTTGTTCGCAACCGATTAGATGCACTCGTATACCGAGCTCCTGTTTCAGGTGAACTGGCTTCGCTTAACCTTGAGGTCGGTCAGGTTATTGGAATGGGCACTCGCATTGGCGCCATTCACGTACTCGATTCGTATATGCTTAAAGTTGATATTGACGAGCATTATATATCACGAATAGTTCGTAAACTGAAGGGTGAGTGTGAGTTCTCGGGCAACCTATTCCCCGGACACATCTCTAAAGTTTACCCCGAAGTTCGTAATGGTCGGTTTACAGTAGATATGGTATTCGACAGCCTTGTTCCACCAAACATCCGTATCGGTCAAACCTCAAGAATCCGTTTAGAGCTAGGTGAGTCGATGATGGCAACATTGATCCCAAGAGGAGGTTTTTACCAGAGCACAGGTGGGCAGTGGATATATGTAGTTGATCCATCAGGGAAATTTGCAACAAAGCGTCCAATCCGCATCAACAGGCAAAATCCACGCCACTACGAGGTTACCGAAGGGTTAACACCTGGAGAAAAGGTAATTGTATCGAGCTACGATAATTTTGGCAACGTAGACAAGCTAATACTGAAAGAATAAATCAACACTCAAAAAATCATTATAAACCTAATACAGAAAGTTATGAATGATAACAACCTTACAATCAAAACCAAGGAGTTGGTTAAGGTATTCCGCACCGAGGAGGTAGAAACAACTGCACTAAACAAAGTGGACCTAGAAGTTAAGGAAGGCGAATTTGTTGCTATCATGGGGCCATCGGGATGCGGCAAGTCTACCCTGCTGAACATCCTTGGATTGCTTGACAATCCATCATCTGGCGAGTTCTTCTTCAATGGTGTAGAGGTATCAAAGTTTAAGGAGAAGCAACGCACCAATATGCGTAAGGCCAACATTGGATTTGTTTTCCAGAGCTTTAATTTGATTGATGAGCTAACCGTTTTCGAAAATGTTGAATTGCCCCTTTTATACATGAACGTACCCTCATCGGAACGGAAAAGAATGGTTGAGGCAGTTCTTGAACGAATGAAAATATCGCACCGTAAAAAGCACTTTCCTCAGCAACTATCGGGTGGTCAGCAGCAGCGTGTAGCCATAGCCAGAGCAGTTGTTGCCAACCCAAAACTTATACTTGCCGATGAGCCAACAGGTAACCTAGACTCGGCCAATGGCGAGGAGGTTATGAATCTGCTTAGCGAACTTAACAACGAGGGCACCACCATTGTAATGGTTACACACTCGCCCAGCGATGCAGAAAAGGCACACCGTATAGTCCAACTATTCGACGGACATATCGTTACCGAAAACGTTAAGAAAATTCTGTAGGTTAAACATACCGGTTAAAACACATCCGCTATGAAAGAGATTTGTATACCAGTACCTGGATTTGGTGAAGATCAAATAGCTGAGGTTTCTCTTACTGTTGGTGATAAAAAAGTGGTGTACAGCTATCGGGTAGAGTCATTCCCTTGGCTTATCGACTCTCAAACAAAAGATAGTTCTTCACCCATCGATGATTACGAGCATGCTACCCTTGAGCAGATTAACAACCTGCGCAAATCGCTTTCGAACTACGACAAGGGATGGGAACTAATACAGATCTTCACCCCCAGAAAAGGGGCAACACACATACAGGTACTTTATCGAAAATTGAACAGCTAAACTACATTACCTTATGAGCAGTACTATTTAAATGATAGAAAAAAGGAAAGAACACGAACAATTAGTATAAAAAATTACAAATAGTATTGCTCATATTTTTCTCAAAGCAAACCATACACACAAAGGCACTTAGTTATGAAAACAAGAAGAATATATCTCCTTACGCTAATTCTACTCTCTTTGATCATGCAGGGACAAGCTCAGGAAAGCTGGAAACTAGAAGACTGCATAAACCATGCATTGCAAAATAACATTCAAATAAAGCGTAGCGAGCTGCAAGAAAAAGTGGCTCAGCAACAATTCACTCAAAGTGCATTTGAATTGGGCCCTGGTATTTCGGGCTATTTTAACCATCAGTACTTAAATGGCTCAACATTTAACCAGTATGAGTTGAAGTTCGAGAGAATGGAAAATCAAGGAGGTAACCTAGGAATTAGTTCAGAGATAACACTTTTTAATGGATTGTATGGTTTAAACAATCGAGCTCGGTTGAAGTACGTGCTGGAATCACAAAAGCAAAGTACCGAAATACTAAAAAATAATGTCACGCTTAATGTAGTAGCCGGATTCCTCCAAGTTTTGCTAGATACAGAGACTGTTAAACTTGCTGACGAACAGCTAAAACTAACAGAAGAGAAACTTACTAAGGCCGAGGCTGAACTTAAGCTGGGAAAAATACCGCAAAGTGAATACCTAAACCTAAAGGCTCAGCATGTAAATCAGCAAGCATCCACTACCAATGCAAAAAACAGGTTGAGGTATTCAACCATTGAGTTAGCCCAGCTATTAGAACTCGACAATCCCGACGAATTCTCGATTGAAATAACACCAATTGCAATATCGGAAGACCCTAACGATTTAGACAACAAATACACATACAATCAAATAGCAGAGCTGAAACCCGAGATAAAAAAGGAACGGTTTAACGTGAAAAGCGCTCAGAAAAGTTTGAATATGGCTTACGGGTTGCTCAGCCCAAGAATATCACTCGGATACACTTTTGGCTCAGGATACGACCAATCGGCATGGTATGGTCCTAACGACAACAGAATTGCCTATCCCGATTACACCTATGGACAACAGATTAAAGACTACTCTCAGCATGTTCTTCAATTCAGAATTTCTGTACCAATTTTTCAAAAGTTTTCAAACCTTACCCGAATAAATCAGTCCAAAGTTCAACTTTTAGATGCAAAATATGCGCTGGAAGAGGCGGAGAAAAAAGTGTACAAAGATGTGCAAACCGCAATAGCCGATGCCAGAGCATCGTGGGATAATTATACGGCATACAGCGAAACAGTTAAAAGCTATAAAGAGCTTTACAACCAGACATCAAACAAGTTTGAACTTGGTATGGTTAATGCCCTTGATGTTGGGGTGGCTCAAAACAATTTAATACAGGCCGAAGGCCAATTGCTGCATGCTAAATACACATATATCCTAAGGATGAAAATACTTGACTTCTACAGGGGCGTGCCTATAGCCCTGTAGTTTTGGTGGTTTAATATAGGTTTAGTTTATGGTTTGTTGGTTAGCCCCGGGGTGGTTCCCGGGGCTTTTTTTTGAAATTGCTTCGTAAAACGCGAAACCAATTACTTGCTAACGTGAGTTCGATGTAACGCTTTGGTATAAGGTAAGGTAATAAGGTTAGATATCTTTGGCTTCACTCTGTTTTACTAAGGTTTAAAAAACCAAAATAAGGTTTATGAACTACAAGAAACCTTACTATAAACTCAAATAACCTTAGTAATAAAAACAATAATCACAATTACCAGCCTTATTCGCTTGTTTTTAAAGGAGATACATAATTATTCCTTATGTAGAACTCACGTTGATAGAAAAACAGAGGGCTAATGTGCAATTAGCCCTCTGTTTTTTCCACTCAAAAATACTTTGCTATCTAATTTTCCATTCTTTCCATCTTTCATCGAGCGTTGGACTTATGTTTGTTTGAGGATTCTGATCGCGTTGATTAATGAGAATTGATCGTGTTCCTACTTCAGACTGGAGGTATTCCGACAATTTTGAATACGTAACCTCTCCCTCGGTCTCCTTTAACAACTTGAGGAGGTGATAGGTAAAAATTCCGTGGTTTTTATCCCGATAGGGAAGCGCAGTTTGATCGCCCGATGCGGCAGCAAATACAACCAAATTGCCGGTAAGCACATTTTCACGGGGTCGCATACGCACTGCACGAGCGGCTAGCAAACCCTGTTCACGGCCACCACCACTAAAGCAAGCATCGAGGAAAACGGTTATTCTATCCGAGGGATGTTCGGTAAGCCGTGCGTAAAAATCGGTCATCTTTATGGCAAATTTTAAATCGGAGCCACTTACATCAACCGGGATTAGGTAAGGCTCCTGGGTTTTCTCATCGGGGAAGCCATGACCAGCATAGTAAACGAATAGCTGAGCCTTACCCGCCTTAACGCGGGCAATAGAGCTTAGCTGGCTTATTGCTCTATCCATTTCAATGGCAGTGGCATTGGTTTTGAAAATAATATTTTCCTCGGGAACGCCCAAGACATTCAATGCATAGGCTTTGAATGATTCGGCATCATGAATGGCAAACTCAACGTCAGATTCGCGTTGTAATCCTCTCTGATAAGTAGAGTAATCCTCGTTACCAATAATTAGCGCGTAGCGATTAGGATCTGGAGCACCCACCCTTGGTATATCAATATCTACATCAGAGGGTTCTATCTTTGGCTTTTCAATTTCTGGTTCAACCCCAATACGTGAGTTACGCCAGGTTGATCCTGCATCGGCCATTAAGCCGGTTGGTTTACGGCTCTCGATTTTGAATGTATGGTCGTACTTTAATCCATTCACATCCTGAGCCATTACTTTCACCTCCTGTTCAAAACCATACCGTAGGGTAAGATCTACCACATAGGTTGAGTCGCCCATATGCTGCGCAGGCAGATTGTTTACGGTTACCTTATCAACACCAAAAAAGTCGTTTACGCTTAAAGTAACCCTTACTTTCTCGGCTTCAACAATAGGCTTTAATCCTTCGGAAATACCCTCAGGACTTAGCACTAACAGTCGTGGAGGTGTTTTGTCGATTAGTTCATCAGCCGAGACCTCCTTTACTGCCAGGTAACGGCGTGGGCGAGCAAATGTAAATGGGGTTCTCCACTCCTGCTTAGCTGCATTTTGAGCTGATACAGAGTAGAAAAATGGGAAATTAAACTCGATAGGTCCTCCAGGAAACTCTTCGTTCACCGCAAACCTTAGCGTAACGCTCTCATTGAATGCGATAAAATCCTCTGTAGTTTTTGGAGATATAAGCGTAACCTGTGGAGTATTAATCCCTAATTCGGAGATCTGGAACCCAATAACGGAGGTCTTATCGGTTTTGGGTTTCAGCTCGGCATCGGTCCATACAACCGTTAAGCTCATTTCAAACTCGTTATTTGATACTGAGCCCATCACATAACGAACAAAACCATGGCGATCGTTATCTATAGAAAAAACCACCATTCGCTGAGCAACAGCAGATTCGGCCGCTACCAAAAATAGCGACAGAACCACCAACATAAGCATCCTTGTACTTTTCATTACTCCTTCAATTAATATTGATTAATTCTTAAAAATCCTGTAATACACACCAAAGTCGATACTTAATGAGTGTAGAAGTGTTTCCCCTAAAGGACGACCCGTTGTGTGAAAATAGTCAACAGGGGGCAATCCCAGTGCAGTGTCGTCGGCATTGTATGAAATATCAGTTAAACCATACGAGCCGGTACAGCCAATTCGTAGCATAAAATTTTTTGCTGGTGAGATGGCGAGTCCAAGCGAAAACATAGCAGATAATCCTGAACTCGGGGTAGTTAGTTCGTAAACATCCGTGGCGCTAAATTCCTTGTTACTAAAATATCCGTAGTCGTCAATATCTTCGAGTACAACATTGCCTAAGTCTGGATATTCGCCGCTACGCGATGCAACTCCACTTACAGAGTAGTTCATGCTTTTGTACATAGTGTAAACAACTCCAGCATCTATATATAAACCGACCTTACCCGTTCCGGTTTTGAGCTTCATAAATAGGGGTATGTCGTACGTTTTAATTTCCCTTAGCTCTTGTAAATTATCGATATTGTATATTGGGTAATACTGATCCTGATCGATATCTGTAAACCTGTAATCTACCTTTCCCTGAAAATCGTTAATTGCTAGCCCAGGCGTATAGTTTCCAACCCTTAAACCTGTTGCCACGCCAAACCCACGCGATACCATAAAATGCAACTCAATGGTTGGCATGATAGAGTTTCCCAGCTGAGGTTGCCATATTCCAGCATATGACATAAGCTCGCTACTATATAACGTGGAGTAGCTATACCCACCGCTAACTCCAGCGTATAAACCTCGGTATTTACGGTTAGCTTGCTTTTGAGCGTGTTTCTTGATATCAGCTACCATAGATATCCCTATTCCATCAATCTTTCCATCGACAAATGTACCCTGTACATAGAAGTATAGTTCATTGGAAAAATTGTGAATTCGTGTTTTATTGTAAAAACCCCTAATCTCTTTTTTGGCACGAACAATCGCCTCGTAAAAACCTCCTTTCTTCATTGGTTCGCGGTTAATAATAATGTCCACAATATCTAGCTTTACATCTAGCCCTTCGGGATAATACTTTTGAGCAAACTGAGCATATTCTGCAGGTGTTAAGTAACGGCTGCCCTCTACTTTATTGGGTAGCAAATCGTTAAACACATTCTTTTTGGAGCTGAAAACGAAAGATTTAATCAGCCTATCCACCATCTGCGGATCGACAGATTCATAATCCTTGGTTATTACATTAGCCTCGCTATACGACTGTATAAGCTGACGAACACGCCCACGAAACATATCTTCCTGTTGAGGGGTGAGCGAAGTTTGAGCAGATGCTGTAAAGCCCCAGCTTAATGCCAGTGTAACACAAAAAAATCGTTTAAAACTATTCATATGGCAATAATTCTTTATCATAAAGATTTCTACTGTATGGTCAATTTGGTTGTTAATGGAATATCCCCGTTAATCCTTAACGTTACAACATAAACTCCAGGGGCCATACCCTCAAGCGAAAGTCTATGTTCAAACGCATTCTCCATAGCAGGAACCACCTCTTTGTACAACACTACTCCAAATGCATTCGAAATAGACAGCAGGCTGTTACTCTCCGTTCCAAACTCCATAGCCAAAGTAACCTGTCCGTTTGATGGATTTGGGAATGCTGTAAGAGCCACGTCGGCATTTGCTGTTCCGCTAACATCTAACGCATTGGAAGTGTGCGGACATTGATCGGTTAGTACCTGTACTCGGTAATTCCCCGACTGCTGACCAGCAACGTAGTACTGACGCGATTGGCCATCAATCTGATCACCATTGCGATACCACTTGTAGCTTGTGCTTGGAGTGGTGCAAATAAGAATATTAAGGTGCCCTTTCTTATATATATCGGGCTTGTCCTGCTCTGTTATGCTTGTACTTGAGTTCACAGTAACAAGCGCCTGATTCACCTGAATGTACCCATCATTATCAACAGTTCTGTAACCAATAACACCATTGCCATTGGTGGAAGTCCAACGTACCATTACATTACTGGAGATATCTTCAACAATGGTTCCACCCACAATTTCCCATGTACCACCTGTTGAACCAGTAATTGTATAAATCAACTCCGATCCTTGGCATACGGTTCGCTCTCCAACAATTTGAGAAGTTGATGCCCCCTCAGCAATTAATTTCAACTTTACATCAACACTTTGGCCCGAAACTGTAACCTCGCCAGAGACAGGAAAATAATTGTTAGCCTCTACCAAGTATGAGTAAGTACCATCAGGCCTGTAGAAAATGGCATTCCCATTAAAATCGGTGGTTAGTGCCTCAGCATCTAAAGTAATTGAAGCACCACTTATTGCACTTCCGCTTTGCGAAACAACCTTAAATGTTAAGCTTTGAGCAGTAGAAAAGCTAACCTCATCGCCATAGCTTGTTCCAACATCGTTGATAGCAAATGCCCGCACATAGTATAGTGAGCCAGGATTTAGTCCAGTCATCTGGCTTTCGAATTCGTCATTGCCACTTCCGCTATTAGTAATACCCTCATTACTCTCGAGGCTTGGATTTTGGCTTGAACTCCACACTATACCCTTCGAGGTAATTGGTGATGCACCATCGGAGATAATAACACCCCCACTTTTTGCCGATGTGGCAGAGAGCAAGGTTACGGGTTTAGTGGACAATACCGGAGCCGATGGCGGCAGGGTAGTAAATTCTTCGACTTGTCCATACCCTGTACCCAAGTTGTTGACGGCATAGGCCCTAACATAATAGTTTGTTTCTGGTGACAAACCAGCAATTTCACTAGCAAATGCATTATCGCCAGCACCATCGATAGTTTTACCAATATAATCCTCAAGTGTAGGTTCTGCTGTTAAACTCCATACCACACCCTTTTCAGTCACGTTATCACCCTGTGTAAACTCACCGCCTGATTTGGCAGAGGTTGGAGTAATATCGGAAACCTGAATGGTTTGAAGAATGGGTTCTGTTGCTGGGGTTGTTCGTAAACAGCGGATGCTATTCAAATTGCTTAAAGCGTAAGCATCGGTTACAACATCTGCAGAATTATAATTAAGTGCAAAGTGAAATGCTGCGTCGTTTTCAGACTCTATTGTAGTTAATGTATTCAGCCACCAATATCCTGCCTGATTCATAGCCCCTCCAACATATCCGCCGGGAACACCCTTAAAGCCAGTATCGTTGGTTGCGTTGGTGTTTGGACTTTCCCAAATACCAGTTCCATCTGGTATTGTTCCAGTTGACTTTAACTTTCCGCCAGCAAGGTTGGCTCCACCTAGATAATCGATCAGCACATTTATATCATCAAGCGTAGGCACTTTCCATCCATCGGGGCAAAGTCCTTTTGCATCGGTAACAGCATATCCACTGTATAGGGCACCGTATATATGTTTGAAATTCTCGTTGTTGTCGTACCATACAATATCAGTTCCCGATTCGATTGCTGAACCATCGCTATACTTGGTTGTTTTGAGATTCTGCTCCATCCACACCTGCTCACCAATAATTACGGTGCGATATAAATTACCATCTGCATCAGCAATGGTGCCTTGAGTGTTGAACGGTTCTTGATCGTACCACTGAACACCGTCGAACCATCCTTCTCTATCTCTGAGAAGGTCAATTGTTTTTAGTCCATTATTATTGTTATTGAACAATAAGGCTGTGTATGCTGGAGGCACGTCGAATGAATACCAAATTGAACCTTCCTCAGGTGCATTCATCGGTTCACCGGGCCATATATCGGTGAAAGAGCCATCACCACCCCACAACCAGATATATACCTCATCCCAATACTCTGGGTTACTAAAATAAACCGTAAAGGCGCTTAGAGCCGAAGTTATAAAGACTCGTTCTTGTCCATAACCTGTTCCAATGCTATTGGTTGCATAGGCTCGAACAAAGTACGTTGTATTAGGCGTTAGATTTGTTAGCTGTCCTTCGAAAGCATCAACGCCAGAACCACTATTGGTGAATCCTAAATTGCTTTCAAGTGTTGGAAATTGGGATGTACTCCAAACAATCCCCTTGGCAGTTACATCACTACCGCCATTATACGAAATCTCGCCACCCGACATTGCTGAATTCTCTGTGATATCAGAGATTTCGCTTGTAATTACAATTGGTGTGGACTCCCCCTCAACTGTCTGAGCATTAAGCATTACGCTTCCAATTGTATTTATTTGATCCCACCCCATGGAGAACTCGCTCCACCAATTGGACTCACCAGTTTCCTGTGCATTGTCCCAATCCTTATACTTCACATCAAAACCAAACTCTTTACCATCTGCTGGTGAGAATGGCACATCTTGGGCAACTAATGAACTCCAAGGTATTTCGAACTCGTAAGTAATGTTAGTCCCTTCAACGCTATAGGCATGATAGTAATCGGTGTAATGAGGATACATATTGGTTAAAGTTCGATCAAGCTGTGTAACTTGATACTGAAACTGAGAAGTATTCTGATGATAGCCGAGATAGAAGTCATTCTCAAGTTCAGGATTTACGCCATGGTCGTCAGGAGGGTTAAGGTTACCACTAACATTAAAGTACAATTCAATTCTGTCGGCCATCCAGTTCTGATCATCATATCCCGTGCACCACTGATCACAGAAATTGTCATCGCTTATAACAACCCTAACGTACACCTTATCGACATCCCAGCCCATTTTCCAGTAAGAACTATTGTTATCAAGTGTTGCATTCCCTTTGTCGATAAAATTTGGAGCAATCATATTCCAACGCTCATCGTTTGTGCCAATCACCAGTGGAGTGTTAAACATTTTTACATCTGGCACTTCCTTATCGGGTAGCGTTGTGAACTGGATTTGATTTCCATAAGCAGTTCCATGATTATTGGTAGCATATGCACGAACATAGTAGGCTGCATTGGGAATCAGACCTACCAACTCGCTCACATAAGTACCGGTCCCTGATCCGTCGTCAGTAAAGCCAAGGTTATTTTCGAGAGATGGATTCTGCTCGGTGCTCCAAACAACTCCACGTGCACTTACAGCATCACCTCCATCGCTGGTAATATTCCCGCCAGAGATGGCTGTTCTTGATGTAATTTCGGTAATCGGTTCGGTGGTTAGCGATGGCGAACCAAAGGCAATAGCCTTAAGGAATGGATATCCATTATTGATGGTATATTCGGTGTCTTCGCCCCAAATCTCGGCAAAATCCCAGTCAACATATGTATTTGATGCATAAGCATAGGTCATATCATCGGTGTAACGCCCTTCACCAGCTACAGTTGAATAAACACCACTGGTTTCATAATCCCAGTAGGAGTTAGTAAATACGGGGTTATTATCCCACTGAGGATATCCAACAAGACCACCAAAATCGGACGAGGCTGAAACCTGCGCAGTGGAATAGCAGTTAATGATTTCGCCCCACCAAATAGTTCCTACCAATCCTCCTACTCTATCAGTCCCACTTACATTTCCACGGGCATAACTATTCTCGACATATCCTGCTACATAACCTACTAAACCACCCACATTAGACCCGCTAGCACTAGAAACATTTCCATTAAAGTAACACGCTTTAATTCTCCCACCGTTCTCCACTTTTCCTGCAAGCCCCCCTATTCCATAATTGCCCTGTATGCTTCCCTCAACAGAACAGTTCTCAACAAAACATTCTAGATCAGCGTTCCCTGCTAATCCTCCAACTGCTCCATCACCAATAATATTCACATTCTTTAATTTCAGATTTTTTATTCTTGCAATATTTCCATCGATACTCCAAATTGAGCCAAAGAGGCCAACATAATTTTCGGTAGGTCTATCAATAGTTAGATTGCTAATCGAATAGAGGCCACCATCGTACGTTCCGTAGAAATTAGCTGTGTAATTCTGGTCGTAACCATACTCTCCTATGGGATCCCAACCCTCATTATTTGTCCAGGCAGGGCCGCTTAAATCGATATCGGCAACTTGCAAAAAGTGTGAACCGCGATAATTTCTAATATTATTAAGCTGGGCGGCATTGGCAACCAGATATGGATCCTCTACCGTACCCGATCCACCAGCAAAATCTTCGATTGGGATTAAGGTTGTAAATGATATCTCATTACCATACTCCATCACACCATCGACCACTGCAGTTCCCCGAGCGTAATAGGTTGTATTGGGGTCGAGGTTTTCCAAAAGTACTTGGAATGTACCTATTCCGGCCTCCTCGGTGAATAGGTCATAATTATTCTCAACAGTTGGTTTGGGGTTAGTTCCCCATACCAAGCCACGACTTTGCACGTTAAACCCGTTATCAACAATTGTAACCTCAACCTTGGCTGTATTTGGAGTAACTTCGTTAGCCTCGGCTGTTAGAACAGAGTTGGTTTTAACACACCTAACAGATAAACCGTAGTATGGCTCATAGGTATACTTACCCATTTGATTACTATTGTATGACAGCTGCCTAATGACATTATCGTTGGAGCACCACCATGCAGTTCTCTCATGAAATCCATAGGCGTTTCCAGAAAAATCGCCTGAGGGTAATGCTCTAAAACCAAAGGCATCGTCGCCGTTATTATCGTAAAGCCAAAGTAATTGCGATTTTAACTTATAGCCAACATCGGAACCTCTATAATCGTAATTATTCCATAAATCAGCATCAGCATCATAATCTGTATCAACAGCACCTTCAAGAGCAGTCCAATCGTCGGAACTGGGAACACGCCAGCCCACGGGGCAAAGCCCACGGGTATCGGTAACTGCGTAGCTATTATAAAGAGCCCCAAAATCGTTGAGCATCTCCTGCTCAGAACTAACCTCTGCAACCTGTGTGTAATTGTAAATGGTGAAAGCACCCTCGGTTGCATTAACCCAGCCATTGTAATCAAACCCAGTGGGTATCTCATCGCCATTGTTGTAATGCTTAACTCCTAGGTTCTTGGCCATCCAAACTTGATCGCCAATCTGTATAGTAGGATAAAGATTTCCCTCATTATCCGATACGCTGCCTCCCGGTGCAAATGTTTTAACATCAAACTCCTTCCCATAACTAGTTCCAAAACTATTGGTTGCAAATGCACGCAGATAGTATACCGTGTTAGGTGTTAGGTTTTCAGCAGTAACAGAAAACGAGCCAATTCCATTACCATCTTCAATTTTCTCCTCATTATTATCCACTGTAGGATTTGGGAAAGTTGCCCAAACAACCCCTCGAGAATTAACGGCAGCCTGCCCCTCAACGATCACTTCACCTCCGGTTTTTACTGACGTTGATAATAAATCTTTTGGCCAAACCGTATTTACAGTGGGTAAGTAATTGGCAAGCAGGAATGGATAGCCATTGTTTTGTGTAAAATCTGCATCAGCCCCCCAAATGTTTTCGAAATCCCAATTCTCGTATGTATTTGCATCGTATGGATAGGACATTTGGTCGGTAGTGCGACCAATGCCAAGGGCAGAGTATGTGGTTGTTGCCACCTGCGTATCGAAATAGCTGTTTGTACTTGTTGCTTCGGTACCATTACTCCCTACTAAACCTCCAACATAGTTACTACCCGAAACTGCAACAGAACTATATGAGTTAAATACACTATTCTCTACAAAACCAGCTACACCTCCAACATACTCGTTACCAAAAACCTGACCCCTTGCAAAAGAATTTGAGATAACCACTTGCCAAGAAGCAGAACCAACTAGTCCTCCCGAGTAATTCTGACCGGTAACGGTTACATTAGTTCCAACTTCATCAAGGTGCATATTATGAGTATGACCAGCAATGCCACCAATATAGCCATACTTTCCATTAACATTACCCGACACAAAACAACCTCGAACATTGGCAATAGATTCAATAAAACCAACTAAACCGCCAACAAACTCGCCCCCAGATACTGAGATAGAAGCCAACGACAAATTCTGTAATGAGTACTGAAACGCATCGGAACCAGTGACATATCCAAACATTCCAACTCTATTAAGATCTGGATTATTTACATATAAGTAACTAATTGTGTTTCCTCCACCATTATATGTACCGGTAAAAGGAGCCGAATCGGTACCAATTGGCTTAAACCCAGCACCACCATTCCAATTCGCGGTAGAAGATGCATCAATATCTGCTGTTTGCAAGTAATGCTTATCCCAATGCTCGGAAGTTTCTGAAAGCCAATACAAATTACCAAGAGATGTAATTAAGTATGGATCGTCCAATGCCCCTGTACCTTGCGGTGCTGAGTACGGAATAAAGGAGATGGAATTCCCGTAATATACTCCATTAGCTGTTACCGCAAAGGCTCTAGCAAAAAACAGATCGGTTTCTAATCCTGTAAGCTGTGCAGAAAATGCACCAGTTTGATTGGGAGTGCCAAGTTCTACGTATAAATCTTCAAGGGTTGGATTGAAATTATTTCCATAGCAGAACCCGTGCTGTGTAGGAGATGGATCTCCCAAAAATTCAATGGTTCCAGAAACCGTTACTTCTGATTCAGAAACTATAACAACGGAGGATGTAGTAAGTACGGGTGGATTATCGGCAGGATCGGCAGGGAACTCCCACTTTAAGTAGGGGTATCCAAAATTTCTGCCATTACCAATATTCCATATCTCATCGCCTCCTGCAGCAACAAAAGACCAACTTGCATTCTCGTAGGTTGATTTCAATTTCATTTGAGCTGAGGTTAATCCAGTACCCCAGATGGATGCATTTTGACCAGTATAAGGACAACCAGTAGTTTCAACATCCCACAGGCTGCTAGTTACGCTCCCACTCACATCGTATCCAACAAGACCGTTCGAAGAGCCCTCTTGCAAAATATGGCCCGCTGCATAGCAATTAACTATAGATGAATTGTTATTCTCGCCTACAAGCCCCCCTTTTCCCCACTCCGTAGATTGAATATCGCTCAAGGAATAGCAGTTGCTAATAGATGATATATTATAACTTGAGCCAACAAGTCCACCTAAATAGTATGTTCCCGTTACAACTCCTTTTGAAAAGGAATGCTCAAGGGTGGAGTTATTAAAATCACCAACCAAGCCTCCCACTCTATAATTGCTAACTACAATATTTGAGTTAGAAGAACATCTAGAAATCGACGATAAATAAGCACTACCGACTAAACCACCAACATTATAATTCCCTTCAACTGTAGTTAATGAAGCACAGTCGGTTAAAACATTACCTGTATTTAGATTCCCTATTAATCCACCTAAATTAAAACTCCCCTTAACAGTACCTTCGGCAAAACAGTTTTGAATGGTGGCTTCTGACGTATGGCCAATAAGTGCTCCTGTAGAACTTTCCCCAGCTACATTTGCCGATAAAAGTTTTAAGTTTTTTATAACAGCTGTTGAAACAACACCAAACATACCCATATAATCATATCCAGGTCTATTTATGTAAAGCCCTGTGATTGAGTGACTATTTCCATCGTAATTGCCTGTAAAAACATAGCTATTGTTTCCGATTGGGGACCAACCCTGCCCATCATTCCAAGTTTCAGTACCAGATGCATTGATATCAGCAGTTTGCAAATAGTATTTATCCCAATGAGCATAATTTTCAGTAAGCCACAACAGGTTGTTTAAGCTGGCAATCAGGTAAGGAGTGCTTTCTGTCCCATCGCCCTCTGGCAAAACTGGGGCTGTCCCTTCCAGAGTAGTAAAGCTTAACTGATTACCATAGCTTGTACCCAGACTATTAGTTGCATAGGCCCTAACATAGTATACTGTATTTGGTATAAGTTCAACCATCTGGCTAACATATTGGCCTGTTTCTGCACCATCCTGGGTAAATCCGTCGTTAGTTTCAAGGGTGGGGTTCTCGCTAGTACTCCAAACAATACCCCTTATAATAATACTACTTCCTCCATCGCTAGAGATGTCCCCACCCGATGTTGCTGTTGACGCTGAAACTTCAGAAATGTCGGAAGTGGTTAGGGAGGGTAAATCTCTATCTTTAATGCAGCGAACAGAAAGGCCATGGTTTACCTCGTAATCTAAAGAAAGAACATCATCAATATCAAAAGCTAACTCTGCGCAAACGTTTTTCTCGGCACTATTTTGCTGATCAATCCAAAAGAATGCATTTAAACCTATGTGATAGAACGAACCATCAAAACTTCGGGCACCAGCTGGCAGAGCGGAAAAACCATACTGATCTGTGGCACCTATATTTGGACTAGCCCAACGAGGATGCGAGTCAGGCTCTACTCTAATACTCTTTAAATTACCGCCCGCAACATCTGCTCCTCCAACATAGTTTAACAATTCTTGCCATTCGGCATCTAAAGGAATATGCCAACCATCGGGACACAAACCTCTGGCATCGGTTACACTATGTGCATTGTAAAGAGCGCCATACGCTGAAAGCATACCAAGTTCATTCGCAATTCCTTCAATATTCTCCAAAGGATAAACAGAATAAGCTGCACCACCAGCTGTGCTCCAATCCTCATTTGTGTCTAGCCTAGGTATTGCCTCCCCATTTGCAAATGTGGTAGCCATTAGGTTTTGTGCCATCCACTCCTGATTGCCAATAATTACCGTTGGGTAAACATTGCCATTGATATCGATTAAAGTAGTGGCACTGGGTTTCTTGATTAGTGGATTGGAGGGTTGACTATAGTTACCCCAAATATCGACAGAAACTATGTGAAACTGATAAAACTGATGGTTATTTAGCCCCTGAATAGTATAAGTAGTATCGGTAGGACTACCAACGCTAATCGATCCCACAAAGTTGGCATCTTGATAAATATTGTACTGGCTTATGTTCTCAATCCCTTCGGAACTCCACTTTAGGGTAATACTGCCATCACCCGGTTCGGCTACTAATAATTCTGGGCCATCAAAATTTGCGTAAAGTTGTAAGATCTCTAAATCGTCTATGGCTCTACTGTAAACTCTTTCATCATCGATCATACCATTAAAGTAGAAGTCGATGTTATCATTCTTTCCGATGTAATGATCATAGGTGTTTGACACCAAGCCACCTGCCCAACTTGCAGATGCATTATCCAACACCCCATTTATGTAAACTGACATTACACCATCTTTCCAAGTTGCCACAATATGTGACCACTTATTTGCAGGTATTGATGTCTCTGTATCAAATATCGCCTCATTTGTTCCGTCGCCCAGATGCCAGCGTACCTTATCGTTTATTAGCGTTAGCAACCAACCGGCTCGGCTCCATCCTCCTCCTTTGCTACTAATGGTTTGCTGTTCAATATTGACCTGCGAAGGATTAATCCATACGCTTACAGAAATTTCACCAGTAAAATCTAATGATGTTGAGTGTGGAATTTGAATGTAGCTATCTACGCCATTTAGGGCAACAGCACTATTCTCGCTATTAAATCGATCTGCCACTGGTGATACGCTGGAGAAAGTTGGACTATTTCCATTGCCACTTTCATCATCGGTATTGCCATTAAAAGGATAATATGCTTGCAGACTGCCGTTAAGGTTATCCCAATTACCCTCATTGTAGTATGTACCAATTTCGGCATCGGTTAGGGCGTAGTTGAATATTTTCACATCATCCATCTTACCCAAATGCGTTCTATCTTCCAATTGGCTTCGGCCAATGTAAAAATCGGTTGATGGATTGGCAACGCTAATGTCTATGGTTGTGTTTTCTACAGGTTGTCCATTGATATAAAGGATTAAACTTGTTGCTTCGCGCTTAAGCACAAGGTAATACCACACATTGCTTTCCCATACGTTATAGTTTGGTTTCCACTCAAGATCCCATCCCGAAGAGCCCTCAGCATTTGCCCAGATAGTAAGCCTATGGTCTTGGTCGTGATTATACTCAAGGGCAATACCCTCAAAGTCGTTTCTGCCGATTAATCCGTTATGCCATCTATCTAAATCGTTAAGGGTAAACCAGAATCCAATGGTAAAATCGTTTGTGCCAAACGACATCACCTCGCTTGATGGAACCGAAACGGGGTTGGAAGCATCGAAGTAAAGGGCGTTTCCGGCCTCGCCAAAGCGATTAGCTGTGGGGATAAAGCTTGTCGATGTGCCGTGGTTGGCATTAGCAGTTTGGTCATTGGCATCGCCATTTAGTGGATAGTCAGCAACAAGTTCTGGAATAAACTGATCCTTAATACAACGAACCGAGTATCCCCAACCCTTTCCATAATCTAACCTATTAATACTAGTTGCGTTATAATCTATTCTTCGAACCCAAGAGTAACCATTACTTGTATTTTCAGTTGATGTCCAAAGGTAATTATACCCTCCTAAGCTATAAAAGACATCATTAGGATCGTAAACCCCAGCAGGAACTGCAGAAAAGCCAGTTGAATTATTAGAAACTAGGTCGTAGCCTGGTGCCCCCACAACTACTGAAGTATTCCAATAGTTATTAGCAGCTAAAGCCTGAGCAGATGCTGTGACTCCTTGTGAAATTAGATAATCCTCTAATGATGTAAATTCCTCATCGGTTGGCACATGCCATCCGGTTGGGCAAAGCCCCCTGCTATCATTAGCTGCATACCAGTTGTACAGGGCGCCATAAATATCGCCATAAGTAGTTTGATCGTTACTATACCATTTGATTGCGCCTGTAGTTAATTCCAACCAACTGGAGGGCATGTCGATTAGATCACCATTTCGGTATTTTGTAACACGCAGGTTCTCAACCATCCACTCCTGCTCGCCTATTACAACTGTTGTGTACACATTTCCATCGATATCACTTACACTCTTTTGAACTATATCAAATTTTGCTTCGCTCTGAGGCGCTGGAATTGAACCAAACTTTGATGAAGAGTAATCTTCTAACCTACCCGATGCCAAGAAATGCTCAGAACCACTGAAAGTGTTTTTCTCCCAAGAAGTAAATGCGACAGGCTTTTCTGAGGTAAAGGTCGTTGGGTTAAGTATATCTCCATTTGGCCTACTAGATGCCCATAAAACATTTGCACAACCTATTGAAGTGCCTATTATAAATATAAGACCTAAGGTAAAAGCAGTAAAGTTCTTTATCATAATTCAAAAGATTATAAAACAAATACACTACTAAACTATTATTCGAGAGAGGTATTTCTTGGACGTAGTCAAAATCGTAAAACAGTAGGAAACAAGCAATATTTTATTATTCAGCAAACGGTTACGTCCTTATGTAAAATTATTAAAAAAATCAAATGAAAAGCAAATTATTTGAAAATAAAAAATGAATGATTTGACGAGGATTATCCCCCAATGGATGAATATGTTATAAAGTAATACAAAACGAACAGGGTTGAGCTGCATTCTTAACAAAGAATACACCTCTCAATTTTTCGTTGCAATTACTGAAAGACATAGACCATAAAGCCTTTCGTATAATGCTTTATCGTTCTCTCTGAACTCTTAGCATTTAAATAGCTGTACTAAAAAGCCCCATACTTAGCTCAAGTATGGGGCAGTGTGAAAAAAAAGGCAAGCAAGTTTATAAAACCTCCTGCTCAATAAATCTTTCCAGTGACTCAACACCAATTCGTTTGGCTACAATTTTTTTATCCTTATCGAGCACATACATAACTGGCGTACTATAGATATCGTAGAGCTTATGGTAGCGCGAAACCCTTGTCGGATCCCATACATTTATCCAGGTTAACTTATTGGTATCTACATACTCACTCCATTTATCCTTTTCACCCTGAGTGTAAACAGCAACTACCTCGAGCCCTTTGTCCTTAAATTTATTGTAAATATCGCGAAGCTGCGGTGTAACCTTTTTGCAATGGCTGCATGAAGGTTCCCAAAAATATACTACTGTAACTTCGGCCTTAACCTTATGTAGTTCCTGCACACCCCCACCAATAGTGCTCATCCTAAAATTTGGGGCAATTTGGCCTATTAGGTTTGGTTTCAAATCGGCAACCCGATCGGCAATCTTACCTTTAGTTTCCTCGGTGATCCAAGGGGTTTGACCGGATAGGAAATATTTTTCAGCAATATGAACAAATACAGCATCCATTCCCATTATGGACGAGTTGGAAAACTTTGAAAAAAGGTGGGTTACGATAAAACGATACATGTCATCGTTTACTCGCGCTTTTTCAATCAATCTGTCGGTGTAAGGAATAATCGTATCAGCCACGGGAACAAGTACCCTGTCGAAATAGTTATCAATCCGCCCCATAAAGAAAGGTGTTCGAATAAGCCCAGCTTCCGAGAAATCAACATTATCGAAATAGTGCTTCTGATTATACCTTAGGCTACTAATCCACCTGAGCGAATCGGCATTGGGAGCATCTTCAGAAATCCCAAAGTCTGGAAATTCAACTGGCTTCAGCGTGTTAATTACCGCCGCAAGCATCGTTCCTGGGTTTTGGGCAATAGTCTCGGCCCATTTTGCTCTAACTTCCTTATCGAGGGACTCAATCTCTTCAAGTAAATCCGGATCAACCTCTGCTCCTGCCTCTCGCTGCTCATTTGCCTGTTTTTGCAGTTCGCCCATACGCCCCTGCTTTTCGGCTAGAAACTTTCTATACTTATCAAACTCAACATTCTCAGGCGAATTGGCAAATGTTAGATCTTGATTAACATTCTGCAGCGAGGTGGTAACTGTAAATTGTTGATTATCTTCAAGAATCAGTTCAAAAAAATTCTCAGGTAAAACTACAAAGTATATGCCGTGGGGCAACAATGTGTCGCCTTTAAAAATGGCCACACCCTTCGAATCGGTTCGAGCCGTATCGGCCAGCAGGGTTTTATCACCGTAATAATATCCAAGCTGAAGCTTAGCATTGCTTAAACCGTCAACCTCAACCTTTATCTGATATCCCTGAGCGCTGACCTGAAAATATATTGCTGTGACAGCAAGTGCAATTAGAAAAATTCGACGCATAGCTAAGTTTTTAGTTTTGATTAACAAAAATAGGAATTTTGTTACACTGTTACCGACCAATTTATTATTAATTAACAACAATTAGCCACTGTATTTGTTAATCCTCCATATCAAACATTATACCCTAAAATTTTTATGAACACTTCATATAATCAATTAGCATCGGAAACAAGCCCATACTTGTTACAACACGCAACCAATCCGGTAAATTGGTATCCGTGGGGCGACGAGGCATTTGCCAAGGCGCAGCAGGAGAACAAGCTTATTCTGATAAGCATTGGCTATAGCAGCTGCCATTGGTGCCATGTTATGGAGAAGGAATCGTTCACAAATGGCGAGGTGGCTGAGTTTATGAACGATCACTACGTATGCATTAAGGTTGATCGCGAGGAGCGACCCGATGTGGACCAGATTTATATGAATGCTATTCAAATCATTACTCGATCGGGTGGATGGCCCCTCAACTGTTTTACCCTGCCCAACGGCAAACCTGTGTTTGGCGGAACCTACTTTAAGCCTCAGGGCTGGCTCGACATACTTAAAAGTCTGCATTTTGCTTGGATGACTGAGCCAAAGAAAGTGCTTGAGGTTGCCGAGGAGCTAACCCAGGGAGTATCATCCACAGAAATTATATCGGAGAAAGTCGAACATTCACCCATAAAGCCTGAATTACTAACTACCTACGTAAGTAACTGGAGTAAAAATTTCGATAGCCGCTATGGGGCCAACAAGGGTGCGCCAAAGTTTGCTATGCCCGGATCGATACAGTTTTTGCTCGACTATGCCGATTTGGCACAGGATGAGGATGTTAAGAATCACGTGAAGCTAACTCTCGACAAGATGCAGAGTGGAGGCACTTACGATCATCTTGGCGGAGGATTTTTCCGATACTCCGTTGACGAGCAGTGGTACGTTCCCCATTTCGAGAAAATGTTATACGATAACGCCCAGCTAGTTAACCTATACTCCAATGCCTACAGGCATTTTAAGGACGAACAGTACCGAACGCTGGTGTACCAAACCGTTGATTTTATGCGACGCGAACTCCGCTCGGTTGACGGGGGATTTTACAGCGCTATCGATGCTGATAGCGAAGGCGAAGAGGGGAATTTTTACACCTACTCAAAGGAGGAAATTGATAACCTTTTGGGGCCTGATGCTGAGCTGTTTTCAATAGTTTATGGCATTACCGGTTCGGGCGTTCATCTTGGGAAAAATGTGCTTCGGATTGCAGCATCTGTAAATGAAACAGCATGCTTGCTAGGTCTAAACACTAACGAAGTGATTGAAAAGCTAAAGGTTGCTCGCACAAAACTATTTAACGCTCGCCTCACCCGTATTCGCCCCATTACCGACGACAAGATTATACTCTCATGGAATGCATTAACCATTAAGGCACTGGCCAACGCCTACGTAGTTTTTGGCGACAAACGTTTTTTAACCGATGCAATTGAAACGGCCAACTCTATAGAACGCACCCATACAGTGGAGAATGGCAATCTATATAGGATTCACTGCAAAGGGAAAACCTCTACCCCAGCATTCCTTGACGACTATGCATACCTAATACAAGCATACATTGCACTATACCAGTCAACGTTTAACGAGGACTGGCTGCTAAAATCGAACGATCTAATGGAGAAGGCCATGGCTAAGTTTTTCGATAATAAGTCGGAGATGTTCTTCCTATCGTCGAGCGACCATGATAATATTATTGTTCGTAAGATGGATATAACCGATGGGGTTATGCCATCATCGGGTGCAGTAATGGCTTCAAATCTTATAAGCCTTGCCCAGTATTTTAGAAACGATAGATACGAAGAGATTGCTACCCAGATGTTACAGAATATCCTTAAGCAATTTTTGAGGGGAGGACCTTATGTTTATAAGTGGGCACACGTGTTCTTAAAACACATTTCGAATAGTGCCGAAATTGCCCTAGCAGGCAATGATGCAGAGCGTAAACTATTGGGCTTGGTAAGAAGGTTAACCTATCTCAACACCATTCCTTACATATACAAGGCAAACTCAAACTTACCCATAGCAAGTTACCCAGTTGAAGAGGGTTTGTTTAAACTATGTTTGGGTAAAAGTTGCCAATTACCTACTCCAAATCCAGAAGATATTGAAAAGCATTTATCAAGCGAAAGGCCCTTTGGCAATAGCCATAAGGACCTTCCGTAGGAATAAAATATCTAAAAATTACCTACCAAATTGTTGGACGTACCTCGGGTGCTCTGTATAGCAGATCGGTAGGATCAATTTCAAAGGCATCGTAAAACTCGTTGATATTGAAAACGGCTCCATTCACCCTGAATTTACCTGGTGAGTGGGGATCCTCCTTAACCCTACGCATCAGCTCCTTATCGCGTATAATCTGACGCCACACATTGGCATAGGATAGAAAAAAGCGTTGCTCGGGGGTAAAACCATCAATGGGCTCGGGACGTGGCTTTCCCTCCATCGATTTTTGTAGCGCATGGTATGAGATGGTTAATCCACCATAATCGGCTATGTTCTCGCCAAGGGTGAGCTTACCGTTAAGCGTCATATCATCGATGGCAACAAAGGCCTCGTACTGATCGATAATGGTTTGAGTTAGCTCGTTGAACTTTTCCGAATCCTGTGGCTCCCACCATTCCTCAAGGTTTCCCTCCTTATTGTACTTGCGCCCCTGATCATCGAAACCATGAGTTATTTCATGGGCAATAACCATCCCAATGGCTCCATAGTTAACCGCATCATCGGCATTTAGATTGAAGAAAGGGGGTTGCAGAATGGCTGCTGGGAAAACAATCTCGTTCATAGTAGGGCTATAGTATGCGTTAACCGTTTGTGGGGTCATAAACCATTCGGTTCTATCAACGGGTTTACCCACCTTATCCATATTCTGGCGGAACCCAAATGCCAACCCATTCTTTATATTCTGGGCATAGCAATCGCTTACAATGTCCAAGTCACTATAATCTTTCCATTTATCGGGATAACCAATTTTTACGTTTATAGCCTCAAGCTTGGCCAGAGCTCTTTCCTTGGTTTGGTCGCTCATCCATGTGAGATTTTGCATACGCTCACGAAACGCCACTTTAAGGTTTGTCACCAGCTCTGTCATCTTCTCCTTAGCCTCTGGTGGAAAATTCTCCTCAACAAAGATTTGCCCAACCACCTCGCCTAGCACCATGTTGGCAGCACCAGCTACACGCTCCCATCTGGGTTTATTCACCTCGTTGCCCGAAAGCACCTTGCCGTAAAAATCAAAACTCTGGTCCACAAAAGCTGAGCTAAGGTATGGTGAGTACCTGCTTATTAAATTCCAAGTAAGATAGTCTTTCCAATTGTTAACGGGCACCTCAGCAATCATAGCAGAAATCTCCTTGAAAAATGCTGGGTTATCAATTATTAGCTCCGAGGGTACGTCAACCCCAATTCCTGCAAAATAGCTATTCCAATCTAAATTTGGGCTCAGCTGCTGCATTTCGTCCAACGACACTTTATTGTATGTGAGGTTGGGATCGCGACGCTCGAGACGAGTATATGACACTTGAGCCAAACGGGTTTCCAAAGCGAAAACATTGCTGGCCATTTGCTTTGCCTCATCGTTTGAGGC
>DDWD01000223.1:23337-26894 GCA_002345825.1 Bacteroidales bacterium UBA2295 | reverse complement strand
ACCAGCAATGGCGGCCCGAGAATGTTAGCAACCCGAGTAGAGTCGAAACCATTCATTACAATCATCTCAAAACGAGGATTTCCGTAGACTCCCTTGCTGCCCTTGTAATACCAATTCTTATTGGTAACATGGTACCAAATCCTAAGGTTTGGGTGAACATGGTATATCCGAGCGTCCTCCTTTGATAGCATGGTTGATGATTTGGCGCTCCAGTATTCCGAAATGCCATACTTAACGCACGTTTCTCGCACAAAATTATCAATAGCCTCAACCTTTTTGGGGTAATACGAGGTGACCGTTTTAAGCGAATAACTCTCAGCATCTGATATCCATAGTGAAAAGCCCAAAACCGTAGCACCAACCACCAACGAATAGGATAAAAATGCTGTATATTTTTTATTGCTGATGAGTAAAAAAACAATATACCCAACACAAAGCACTGCCATGTAATATGCATGGATATTAAACCTAAGGATGGCTGGACTTACATAGCTGCCATTGAGAATTGGTGTTAACCAAACAACGGGAATATTGGCCCAGACAAAAAGTGTGAAAGCTTGGGCGGCAGAAAAATCACAAGTGGTTTTCTCCCTTCGGGCTTTAACAATTGAACGAGCCAAACTAAAAACTTTTGTGGTAAGAAACCCAAATACCAAAATGGAAATAATTACCACCCAACCGCTAACATGACCTCTTGTGATGTACCTAAGGGTTTGCTCACCTGCCACTTGAAAGGACGATACCACATTGCTGAAGTTGAACATCTTCCAACCTGTGTCGATAAAATGCACATAACCCAAATTCCTAACCAAATCGAAGAGCACTAGGCCTAATGCCGAAGAAGCCAGTACGGTAGCAACAGTCGAAACCAAAACCTTAACCTTAGTCCGAGAAAATGCAAAAACTAGCCATAATAAAAGGGGGAATACAAAGGTTGGTATAAACAGCTTATCGTTAAATGTTCCGACGAGCACAACAAGCCCCAAAGCAAAAACCAGCGGGATAGAAAATCGATTTAAAATCCTTAAAGACAACAACAAGCCCAGCAGCGCCATTACAAACGCCCCCGTGTGATAGCTTAAGCTGAATAGGTAAAAGGTGAAAATAAAATCGCCGGAGATAAGGGTCGATAATGGGAACAGGATTAAAAACACATTCGATATGGCCAGATGATGGAATGTAATTTTTTTGTCAACCTGAAATAGAATTGCGTTGAAAAGCAAAGCAATTCCCAACACCTGAACAAGACTAAAAACCAGATAGGCTAACCTTACGTTGGAGATTACCGAATTAATTAACGAAAAAATAAAGAAATCGGGAAAAAAGTTGGGCGCAGCATTAAGGTTCCAACCCTCTAACCCACTCCCATCACCAAATACATCGCGAAAAATGGAGGCCAAGTAAAAGGTGTCGGAATTGAAATAAACCGAAACTTGCTGAGGCGTTAAGCTGGCAAAGGATAACACGGAAAAGCCAACTAGCAAAACCAAGCTGGCAAACCATACAATGTATGAGGTAATGCTTTCAATTCTATTTTTCATGCTGTTCTGGAGTCATCCTTTTTACCGAATAATCATCAAAGTAAGCCGTTTCACGCTTTGGACTCCAAACGTATACCACAAGTAAGCTGTCGGGATAATCTTTGGGCACGACCAGTGTGTATACCAGCTGATCCCAGTCGCCCTCGGAGCTAATCTTGCGATCGGATTTTTTG
Source organism: Bacteroidales bacterium UBA2295 (assembly GCA_002345825.1). GTDB lineage: Bacteria > Bacteroidota > Bacteroidia > Bacteroidales > Tenuifilaceae > Perlabentimonas. The sequence goes on along the minus strand of DDWD01000223.1, from coordinate 25,180 downwards.
TAAAAATTATTGGCATCCTGTGCCGATAGGAATAACCCAGCCTCACGCGAAGATTTGGAGTGACGCCAAATTTCGAACTCCAGCTGATCGCCAGGCTTTACGCTTATCCTATGGTTTAGGGCAAAGGGAGTGTCGCCATTAACCACAACCGAATGGTTGCCCGATCGGAAGTACTTACTGGTTTGCTGCTTGGCGTTATGTAGCTCCAGCGACCCATCAACAGAAAGGAACCGTGTGCCCGTTGCATCTATTTTTTCCATATCGCAAATCGCAGCCTCGGCAACAAAGGTGCTGGGCTTTTTCTCGGGGACATAAATGCCCTTGCGTGCGAGTTCATAATCTAATCGCTGCAAGTATCTGTCTCTGTTCGGATGTTTTGTCGACCTTAAGAACGACTTCCAGTAAGCCTCCTTGGTCATCGAATCCCAATGTATTACCCCAGAGTAGTATTGATTATTCATAAACAGCCCTTGGGCAGTGAATAGCATTAAGGTAGAGATGGTGGCAATTCGCTTCCATCGGGCACCCGAAACCCCAGCATCAATAAAAGCGGCCATAGGAAATGCCAGAATAGCATACGATTCTATTAAAGCACGCTGTCCGAAACCACCGCCATACCACCAGTTCCACCACGAAAAAACCACGTACAGGTTTACAATCAGAAACAATGCCACTGGGGTAAAAAACTCTCGATGTTTCCTGTAGGTTTGTATTAATCCCAAAATGGCAAAAATCATGATGGGCGTGTAAACAAACCAGCCCTTACGGTAGCTAAACAACCCATTAATAAACTGAGGGTTACTCCAAAAGAACTTAGCGTTATCGCCATAGGAGTAGTAAAACCAGTCCCCTGTAAGCCATTTCCAGTAAACCAGCTGCGGCGCCCAAACCAGCAGAGCGCAAAGGCCAATAACTAGCACATAATTCCATTTTTTGATAAAGAAAAGTATGCGCTCTCCAATACCCTTGAGGGTTGTTACGCCATAAAATCCGAAAATAAGCAGCACAACAATATTTGTTGGACGGATAAGAACGATTAATCCCAATAGCAATCCAACTAATGCTGTTTTGCCAAGCGTTGGCTTAGCCCACCATTTTATGGTAAGATATAGGAGCGCTGCGTACAGCGCAAAGCTAAAACCGTGCGACATGGCACCCTCGGCATTGGAGTAATAAAACAGATTTGTCCCCAACCCAACACCTGCTATGGCTAATGCTGTGGCTATCTCCGAAAAATGTTTTAGCAAAATTCGCCGCAACAAGATTAATCCCAGTAGCAAGTATGGTAGTACCGAGAATTGAATCATCACTAAATAAGGTAAAGAGTAGCCATCGGCCTCATACCCTCCCAGCAATGCCCAAATATGGGCAATAAAGAAAAAGGGGAGATATAAGAATGCCATCCCCATACTGGTAACAATAACTTTTGCCCCATTGGGTGCCGTGCCGGGCCAGTAGTTTTTTATGTACTTATCGGGATCAGCCTCGGTAAACTCCAACGATAAATCGCCATGAATAAATGTTGCAGGCAAATATGCATAGTACGACTTAACATCCCACTGAATAATTCGATCTTCCCACGTCCACATCTTTCGCTGAAGATTGGCAAATATGGAGGTTAGGATTACAACAATGATTACAATCCGAGAGAGCGGCAGGCTTTGCTTCCAATTCATTCTATCTCAATATTATCTTAAAATTACTCAACTTTCGCATACAATTTATCCCCCTGATATATAGTCATTTAATTATCTTTAATGCTTATATGTACTTAAAATGAACAACATAATTGTTTATACAAATACTTTGTGAAACTCTGTGTAATCCTTCGTGAAACTTTGTG